>SVGX01000059.1 GCA_015056105.1 Clostridiales bacterium
CGTCCCTGCGGCTTACAGCGCCCGCCTGCGCCTTGCCAAGCATGCCGGCATGAAGATCATGGAGCTGGTGGAAAAGAACATCCGCCCCCGCGACATCATGACTGCGGCGGCCTTCCGCAATGCGGAAACCGTGGATATGGCCCTTGGCTGCTCCACCAACACCATGCTGCATCTTCCCGCCATCGCCCACGAAGCGGGCGTGGAAGTGAGCCTTGAGGGCTGCAACGCCATCAGCGCCCGCACCCCCAACCTCTGCCACCTTGCCCCTGCCGGCAACACCTACATGGAAGACCTTGACCTTGCGGGCGGCGTGCCTGCGGTCATGAAAGAGCTTGCCAAGCGGGATCTTCTGAACCTTGATGTGATGACCGTGACCGGCAAGCCCATGCGCGCCACGGTGGAAGCTGCCGAAAACCGCAACAGAGAGGTCATCCGCCCCATTGAAAACCCCTACAGCGAAAACGGCGGCATCGCCGTGTTGAAGGGCAACCTTGCAAAGGATGGCTGCGTGGTCAAGCAGGCCGCCGTTGCCCCCAGCATGATGGAGCATGAAGGCCCCGCCCGCGTTTTCAACAGCGAGGAAGAAGCCATTACCGCCATCTACAATAAGAAGATCAACCCCGGCGATGTGGTGGTCATCCGCTATGAAGGCCCCAAGGGCGGCCCCGGCATGCGCGAAATGCTCAACCCCACCAGCGCCATCTGCGGCATGGGCCTTGGCGAAAGCGTTGCCCTCATCACCGACGGCCGCTTCTCCGGCGCCACCCGCGGCGCTTCCATCGGCCATGTAAGCCCGGAAGCCGCGGCAGGCGGCACCATCGCCCTTGTGGAAGAGGGCGACCTGATCCACATCAACATTCCCAAGTGTGAAATTACCCTGCTTGTTTCCGAGGAAGAGCTTGACCGCCGCCGCAAAAACTGGGTCTGCCCCGAACCGAAGGTGAAGACCGGCTACCTTGCCCGGTATGCAAAGCTCGTCAGCTCCGCCGATAAAGGCGCCATTCTGCAATAAACGAGGTAAATGTGCATGAAGCAGATCAAAATCTTTGATACCACCCTTCGCGACGGCGAACAATCCCCCGGCTGCAGCATGAACCTGCGGGAGAAGATCGAAGTGGCACGCTGCCTTGAACGGCTGAAGGTGGACGTGATCGAAGCGGGCTTCGCCATCTCTTCCCCCGGCGATTTTGAATCCGTGCAGACCATTGCCCGCACAGTGAAGGAATGCTCTGTCGCATCCCTCGCCCGCGCCGGCAAGGTGGATATCGATACCGCATGGGAAGCGGTGAAGGAGGCTGCGGATCCCCGCATCCACCTTTTCATCGCCACAAGCCCCCTGCACATGGAATACAAGCTGCGCATGAAGCCGGAAGAGGTGCTCGCCCGCACCGCGGAAATGGTGAAATACGCAAAGCATTACTGCAGCAACATCGAGTTTTCCGCAGAGGATGCCACAAGGAGCGATCCCGCTTTCCTTGCACAGATCGTAGATGCCGCCATCCGAAACGGCGCCACCACCATCAATATCCCGGATACCGTGGGTTACACCACCCCCTCCGAGATGCGCTGGCTCATCGAATACCTGCGCGAAAATGTGGAAAACAGCGACACGGTGGATTTCTCCGTACACTGTCACGATGATCTCGGCATGGCCTGCGCCAACTCCCTTGCAGGTGTTCTCGGCGGCGCCACGCAGATCGAGTGCACCATCAACGGCCTTGGCGAGCGCGCCGGCAATACCTCCATGGAGGAGGTCGTGATGGCCATGCGCACCCGCGGCGACATTTACAAGGCCGCTACACGCATCGATACCACCCAGATCTACCGCGCCAGCAAAACCGTTTACGACATCATCGGCCAGAGCGCGCCCCTCAACAAGCCCATCGTAGGCAAGAATGCCTTCATGCATGAATCCGGCATCCACCAGCACGGCGTGCTTGCCAACAAGCAGACCTATGAGATCATGACCCCCGAATCCATCGGCATCCGGGCGGATAATATCGTACTTGGCAAGCACAGCGGCAAGCATGCCTTTGAGACCCGTCTGAATGAACTGGGCTATACCCTTTCCCCGGAAGAGCTGCTCAGCTGCTTCAGCGAATTCAAAGTGCTCTGCGACAAGAAAAAAACCGTCAGCGATGCGGACCTTGAAGCCCTTGTGGCCCACACCGCCAAGAAGAGCGTGAAGGCTGCGGACGGCTATGAGCTTGACTGGTTTGCAGTACATACCTCCAACTTTACCACTGCCACCAGTACCATCAGCCTCAAGCGGGGTGATGAGCGCTTTGAAGCGGTCTGCCTCGGCGACGGCCCCATCGATGCCGCCTTCAAGGCCATCGATCAGATCATCAAGCCCGTTTCCCACTCCTTCGCGGAGTATACCATCAACTCCATCTCCGAAGGCAAGGATACCCTCGGCAGCGTTACCCTCAGGCTCAGCGCCAACAACCGGATCTTCACCGGCCGCGGCCTTTCCACGGATATCATCGAAGCGAGTATCCGCGCTTACATCGATGCGGCGAACCGCCTGCAGGATACCTTCCCCAACAGCGAGACCGAAAAGGAGGCATAACTTATGGGCATGACCATGACAGAAAAGATCCTTGCTGCCCACGCAGGCCTTGATGCCGTCAAGGCGGGCGACCTGATCGAAGCGAAACTGGATCTCGTCCTCGGCAACGATATCACCACCCCCGTTGCCATCACCACCTTTGAAAAGGCCGGCTTGACGAAGATCTTCGACAAGGACAAGATCGCCATCGTACTCGATCACTACACCCCCTGCAAGGATATCAAATCCGCAGAGCTTTGCGCGCAGGCCCGTGCCTTTGCCGCGAAGCACAGCATCACCCACATTTACGATGTGGGCGAAGCGGGCATTGAACATGCTCTGCTTCCCGAAAAGGGCCTTGTAGCCCCCGGTGACTGCGTGATCGGCGCGGACTCCCACACCTGCACCTACGGTGCCCTCGGCGCGTTTTCCACCGGTGTCGGCTCCACGGATATGGCTGCCGGCATGGCCATGGGCGAAAACTGGTTCAAGGTGCCCGCCGCCATCAAGGTGGTGCTCAAAGGCAGCCTTCGCCCCTATGTAAGCGGCAAGGATGTGATCCTCCACCTCATCGGCATGATCGGCGTGGATGGTGCCCTTTACCAGTCCCTTGAGTTCACCGGCGAAGGCGTCAAAGCCCTTTCCATGGATGACCGCTTCACCATTGCCAACATGGCCATTGAAGCGGGTGCCAAGAACGGCATCTTCCCCGTGGATGAAAAGACCATCGAATATGTTACGGGCCGCGTGAACCGCCCCTATACCGTATACGAAGCGGATGAGGATGCGGAATATGTGCGCGAAGTGGAGATCGACCTTTCCACCCTTGAGTCCACCGTTTCCCTGCCCCATCTGCCCTCCAACACCAAAACGGTGAAGGAAGTGAAGGGCATGCCCATCCAGCAGGTGGTCATCGGTTCCTGCACCAACGGCCGCATCAGCGACCTTCGCGAAGCGGCGAAGATCCTTGCCGGCAAACGCGTTGCAAAGGGCGTTCGCTGCATCGTGATCCCCGCCACCCAGCAGATCTACATGCAGTGCCTGAAGGAAGGCCTTGCGGAGACCTTCATTGCCGCCGGCTGCGCCCTTTCCACCCCCACCTGCGGCCCCTGCCTCGGCGGCCACATGGGCGTGATGAGCGCCGGCGAACGCTCCGTTTCCACCACCAACCGCAACTTTGTTGGCCGCATGGGCCATGTGAAGAGCGAAGTGGTGCTCGCTTCCCCCGCTGTGGCGGCAGCAAGTGCCGTGATGGGCTGCATTGCAGACCCCCAGGAGATCATGAAAGGAGAATAAGCAGCTATGGCAAAAGGCATCGTGCATAAATTCGGCGACAACATCGATACCGATGTGATCATCCCCGCAAGGTATCTCAACGCCCCCTCCCCGGAAGAGCTTGCCAAGCACTGCATGGAAGACATCGACCCCACCTTTACGACTCGCGTGCAGCAGGGCGAGATCATCGTGGGCGGCGCCAACTTCGGCTGCGGTTCTTCCCGTGAGCATGCGCCCATCGCCATTCAGGCCAGCGGCGTTGCCTGCGTAATCGCGGCAAGCTTTGCCCGCATCTTCTACCGCAACGCCATCAACATCGGCTTCCCCATCCTTGAGTGTCCGGAAGCCGCCGAAAAAATCAGCGCCGGCGATGTGATCAGCGTTGACTTCACCACCGGTGAGATCATTGACGAAACCACCGGCGATACCTTCAAGGCCACCGCCTTCCCCGCCTTCATCACCCGCATCATCGAAAACGGCGGCCTTCTTCCCTACCTTAAGGCCCGTCAGGAGGCGGAAAAGTAATGAATTACAACATTGCACTTATCAAGGGCGACGGCATCGGCCCGGAGATCGTATCGAGCGCCGTGCGCGTGCTTGAAAAAATCGGTGAACGCTTCGGCCACACCTTTAACTTTACCGATTACCTGATGGGCGGCATTGCCATCGACACTTGCGGCAACCCCCTGCCCCAGGAGACCATCGACGGCTGCCGTGCCGCCGACAGCGTACTGCTCGGCGCGGTAGGCGGCCCCAAGTGGGATAAGAACCCCGCTGCGCTCCGCCCCGAAAAAGGTCTTCTCGGCATCCGCAGCGCCCTCGGCCTTTACACCAACCTGCGCCCTGCAAAGCTTTACAGTGCGCTTTCCTCCGAATGTCCCCTGCGCGCGGACATTGTGGAAAAAGGCTTTGACCTGATGATCGTCCGCGAACTGACCGGCGGTATCTACTTCGGTGAGCGCGGCCGCCGCGACGGCAAGTACGGCCCCGAAGCCTACGATACGGAAGCCTACAGCGTGATGGAGATTGAGCGCATTGCCCGCGTTGCCTTTGAAACGGCAAAAAAGCGCGGCGGCAGACTTATGAGCATCGACAAGGCCAACGTGCTGGAAACGAGCCGCCTGTGGCGGGAGATCATGCACCGCATCGGCGAAGAGGAATACCCGGAAGTAGTGCTTTCCGACATGCTGGTGGATAACGCCGCCATGCAGCTGGTACGCTGTCCCTCCCAGTTCGATGTCATCGTCACTTCCAACATGTTCGGCGACATCCTTTCCGATGAGGCATCCCAGATCACCGGTTCCATCGGTCTTCTTCCCTCCGCCTCCCTCGGCGACGGCAAGTGCGGTCTCTATGAGCCCATCCACGGCTCCGCACCGGATATTGCCGGGCAGGATAAGGCGAACCCCATCGCCACCATCCTTTCCGCGGCGATGATGCTGCGCTATTCCTTCGGCCTTGCGAAGGAAGCGGATGCCATCGAAGCGGCGGTGGACAGCGTGCTGGAAGCCGGCCTTCGCACGGCGGATATCATCGGCACAAGCGACAAGGCGCCCCTTGGGTGCACCGCCATGACGGATGCCATCCTTGCAGCCATCTGACAGGAAACGACATATGGATCGCCTCGTATCAAATTTGATTTTATACCGTGATCTCGGTGAGGGAAGCATTTTGGCTTCCCTTGCCGCCGTTTTCCGTGACCATCGGGCCGGCGCGGACAAACAGGAACTCGTCGGCCGCATTTACGGCGAAGTCAAGCGCCTTCTTGACCTTGCCACGAAATACGGCTTCGATACCAACCTTTGGCACAACTACCTCACCTTCCTGCTTATTACAAACGAAAATTCCTTCACCCTTACCGCGGAGCGGCGGGGCGCGAAGGAAGGCAGCGTAAACCGCTTTGCAAAGGCGGATTTTTGCATTTTCAAGCAGCTTTTTGATTTTGACTTTTCCGCCGTTGAAAAGGAGCTTGGCATCGACTGTTTCAGCATCCTTTCCGATTACCGCGCCGTGGAAAAGCCGGAAAAAAGCTATTATAAGAGCGTCAGCGATGAAGTTCGCTCCCTTTCCCTTGCCCTTGCAAAAGCAAAGGATGAAGAGGAATTCTTCCGCATCATTACCACCTTTTACAGGGATCACGGCGTGGGCATGTTTGCCCTTAACAAAGCCTTCCGCATCCGCAAGGCAGAAAAAGGCGTGGAATTTATTCCCATCAACAATGCGGACAAGATCACCCTTTCCGACCTCATTGGCTATGAGGTGCAGAAAAGGGAGCTCATCGCCAACACAGAAGCCTTCGTTCGCGGCCGCAGCGCCAACAACGTGCTCCTTTACGGCGACAGCGGTACAGGCAAATCCTCCAGCGTGAAGGCAGTGCTCAACGAATACGCCGGCGAAGGTCTCCGCATGATCGAGATCTACAAACACCAGTTTCAGGAACTTTCCGCCGTCATCGCCGCCATCAAAAACCGCAATTACCGCTTCATTATCTTCATTGATGATCTTTCCTTTGAAGAACACGAGGTGGAATACAAGTTCCTCAAGGCCGTCATTGAAGGCGGTGTGGAAACACGGCCCGATAACGTGCTGCTTTACGCCACCTCCAACCGCCGCCACCTTGTAAAGGAAACCTGGAACGACCGTAACGATATGGAGTTTCAGGGCGATATCCACCGCAGTGACACGATGGAAGAAAAGCTTTCCCTTGCAAGCCGCTTCGGCATTGCCATCAACTATTCCGTTCCCAACCGGGAACAGTACCACAACATCGTGCGCGGCCTTGCAAAGCGCGCGGGCAAGGTGGATATGGATGAGAAGGAGCTCCTGCTTCTCGCCAACCGCTGGGAGATCCGTCACGGCGGCGTTTCCGGCCGCACGGCACAGCAGTTCATCAATTACCTTGCCGGAAAGGACGACAACAAATGCTGACTCTCGATAAGATCTACCATGCGGCGTATGTGCTCAAGGACGTCGCCAGAATGACTGACCTCATCGCCGCCCCAAAGCTGCCCACAAAAGCAGAGCTTTACCTGAAAACCGAAAACCTGCAGGTAACGGGCAGTTTCAAGCTGCGCGGCGCATACTACAAGATCAGCCAGCTCAATGAAGAGCAGAAGGCCGCCGGCATCATCGCCTGCAGCGCCGGCAATCACGCCCAGGGCGTTGCCCTTGCAGCCACAAGGCAAGGCGCAAAGAGCGTTGTTTACATGCCCGACAGCGCGCCCATCAGCAAGGTGGAAGCCACAAAAGCTCTCGGCGCAGAGGTGTGTCTGACAAAGGGCACCTATGATGATGCCTATGAAGCTGCTGTGAAAAAGCAGCAGGAGACCGGCGCCACTTTCATTCATCCCTTTAACGATGATGAAGTGATCGCAGGACAGGGCACCATCGGCCTTGAGATCATGGAGCAGATGCGGGATGTGGAGGCCATCATCGTGCCCATCGGCGGCGGCGGCCTTATCAGCGGCGTGGCCTATGCGGCAAAGCATCTCAACCCCAATGTGAAGATCTACGGTGTGCAGGCGGCAAATGCGCCCAGCATGTATGAAAGCGTTCGCACCGGCGAAGCCGTCACACTGCCTAAGGTAGCGACCTTTGCGGACGGCATTGCCGTGAAGCACCCGGGCGACAACACCTTTGCCCTTGTAAAAGAATATGTGGATGAGATCGTCACCGTTTCGGAGGATGAGATCGCCGCGGCCATCCTTGCCATGATGGAAAAGCAGAAGCTTGTGGCGGAGGGTGCCGGTGCTGTTTCCGTTGCGGCTGCCATGTTCGATAAGCTGCCCATCGAGGGCAAAAAGACAGTCTGCATCGTTTCCGGCGGCAATATCGATGTGAGCATCCTTTCAAGGGTCATCACCCGGGGCCTGATCACCAGCGGCCGCAACAGCAATTTGCAGATCGCCCTTGAGGATAAGCCCGGCCAGCTTGTGGGTGTCAGCGAGATCATCGCCAAATGCGGCGCCAACGTGGTGCGCGTGAACCACGAGTACAGCGATCCCAACATGGCCATCACCAGCTGTTTTCTGACCGTTGCCATGGAAACCCGTGATTTTGCTCAGATCAACGAGATCAAAAAGCAACTGACGGAAGCCGGTTTCAAGATCATCAGTTGAAACAGCATTCTCCGGCCCTCGTTGTTTCACCGTACCGTTTTCAAAAAAAGCGCCGTCTCCGGCGCTTTTTCCTTGCTTTTTTACAGTTTTCCCATTTGCATTGACAGCGGCTGAATCACAGTGTATAATGCCGCCATTAACGAAACGTATTACCTTTCTTTTTCAGGAGGAAACCGATGAGCACCGTATCCGAACTGTTCGGCAGCATGGTATTCAACGATACCGTTATGAAGGAACGTCTTCCCAAGGAAACATACCGGGCCATGCAAAATGCCATCCGTGACGGCAGGCAGCTGGATGCTTCCGTGGCAAACGTTGTCGCCAATGCCATGAAGGATTGGGCTATCGAAAAAGGCGCTACCCACTATACCCATTGGTTCCAGCCCATGACCGGCATCACCGCGGAAAAGCACGACAGCTTTATCTCCCCCATCAAAGGCGGCCACGTGATCATGGAATTTTCCGGAAAGGAGCTTGTAAAGGGCGAGTCCGATGCATCGAGCTTCCCCTCCGGCGGTCTTCGCACCACCTTTGAAGCCCGCGGCTATACTGCATGGGACCCTACCTCCTATGCCTTCATCAAGGATGATACCCTTTGCATCCCCACGGCTTTCTGTTCCTACGGCGGTGAGACCCTCGACAAAAAAACACCCCTGCTTCGCTCCATGGAGGCCATCAACCGGCAGGCCATGCGCGTGCTGAAGCTGTTCGGCAACCACGATGTGACATCCGTCCGTGTTACCGTAGGCCCCGAACAGGAATACTTCCTGATCGACAAGGAGCTGCTTTCCAAACGCAAGGACCTCCTTTACACCGGCCGCACCCTTTTTGGTGCCATGCCGCCCAAAGGGCAGGAGCTTGATGACCACTATTTCGGCACCATCAAGCCCCGCATTGCCGCTTTTATGAAGGAGCTTGATATCGAGCTTTGGCGCCTCGGCGTGCTGGCAAAAACCGAGCACAACGAGGCCGCCCCCGCCCAGCATGAGCTTGCGCCCCTTTTCACCACAGCGAACATCGCCGCCGACCACAACCAGCTCACCATGGAAGTGATGCAGAAGCTGGCGAAAAAGCACGGCCTTGTGTGCCTGCTGCACGAAAAGCCCTTTGCAGGTGTCAACGGCAGCGGCAAGCACAACAACTGGTCCCTTGCCACCAACACCGGCGTGAACCTGCTGGAACCCGGTGATACGCCCCATGAAAACGCCCAGTTTCTGCTATTCCTTTGCGCCGTTATTCAGGCGGTGGATGAGTATCAGGACCTTCTGCGCATCAGCGCTGCCACCGCCAGCAACGACCAGCGCCTTGGCGGCTTTGAAGCACCCCCGGCGGTCATTTCCATGTTCCTTGGGGCTGAGCTTGAAAGCATCCTGGATTCCATTGAAAATGAAACGGCCTACAGCGTGCAGGAACAGGTGCAGATGAAGATCGGTGTCCATGTGCTGCCCCGTTTTCCGAAGGATTCCACCGACCGTAACCGCACCTCTCCCTTTGCCTTCACAGGCAATAAGTTCGAGTTCCGCATGCCCGGCTCCTCCGCCTCCATCTCCGGCATCAATGTGGTGATCAACACCGCCGTGGCAGAGACCCTTTCCCGCTATGCGGACGAGCTTGAACAGGCAACAGATTTTACCGCCGCGCTCCATGACCTGATCCGCAAAACCATCAAGGCCCACCGCCGTATCATCTTTAGCGGCAACGGATATGGCGAAGAATGGCTGAAGGAAGCGCAGCGCCGCGGCCTTTCGAACCTTCGCACCACACCGGATGCCCTCAGCCACTTCCTGGATGACAAAAACGTGGCTCTCTTCACCGCCCACCGTGTCTTTACGCGGGCAGAAATGGTATCCCGACGGGAGATCCTGCTCACAAGTTACTCGAAGATCGTCAACATTGAAGCGCTGACCATGCTTGATATGGCAAAGAAGGAGATTCTTCCCGCCGTGACTGCCTACGCCGGCGAGCTTGCCGTCGCCATCAACGCCAAAAAAGCTGCCATGCCCGGCGTTCCCTGCCTGTATGAAGAAGAGACCCTCTCCCGCATTTCCGCTTTAAGCGCCGCACTTTACGGCGAATGCAACGCCCTCAGCGAGGCCCTCAGCGCCGCACAGAGTACCGTAGGCGTGCAGGAACGTGCGGATGCCTATAAATCCCGCGTGCTTGAAGCGATGAACGCCCTTCGCAAAACAGCGGATACCCTTGAAGGCATCACCGCCGCCCGCTGCTGGCCCTTCCCCACCTACGGCGAATTGCTGTACGGGAT
>SVGX01000060.1 GCA_015056105.1 Clostridiales bacterium
GAGCACCAGCGTTACCCTTGTCAGCGATGTTTTGGCGCAGATCTCCCGCCTGCCGGAGCATCAAAGAACGGTGGATACCGTCCTGCGCCTTGTGCGTGACAGGCTCCGCTGCTCCCTTCTTCTTGCGGACCGCAGCAGGCAGCTTCTCGGCATGGCGGCATGGCCCATGTCCCTTTTCCTGCAGCTTGAGGATGTTCCGGAGCTGCCCGTTATGTCCCCCGTTCTTCTTGCAAAGGAAAGAAGTGCGTGGCGCTGCCCCCTTGAACCGCAAAAGAAGGATTCCATGGAGCTGTATCTGATCAAGGACGGCACGCTTCTTCCAAGGGAAACGGTTCTACAGGTCGTTGATGTTGTGCGCCTTGCGGTCAACCTTTGGAGCAGCCACCATGCGGATGTACAGATTTCCGAGCTTGTCCGCGCCATCCTTCGGGATGAGCCTATGAAAATGCGAAGGCTCGCGGAGCTGTTTCGCATTGATGTCGCCTCCATGCACGCCATGTGGGTCCTGCAATGCGAGGATGAAGGGCGGGAGCTCTTTGACCGCCATGCGCTTTCATTCCTGCGCGACACCTTATCTTCCCGGTGCAGAGCCGTGGTGGCAGACTATTACGACGGCTATGCGGTCGCTTTCCTCGATTGGCCCGATCAGGGCGAAAACGCTTTGCTTCTCGGGGAATCCCTTATCAGGCAGCTGGCGGAAGAGGGCATCAGCGCCACGCTGAGCCGCTGCCATCACCTTCGGAACACGGCGGATGTTCGCCGGGCATTCCTGCTGAACCGTGCCCACCTGAAAAACGCAAAACGCATTTGGCCAAAGTTACAATGCTTTACATTGCCGGAACTGGAATATGCCGCCCGCTGCCGCAAAACGGTAAACGAGGGCGAAGATGCCCTGCAGCAGGCGCTGCAGCCGCTTCTTCCCCTTGAAGAAAGCAAGGAAAGCACGGAACTGAAAAAAACGCTGATGTGCTTCCTTCTCGATGCGCAGGGCAGCGTTTCACGTACTGCGGAGCTGCTGTTCCTTCACAAGAACACCATCAAATACAGGCTTGGCCGGATCGCAGCGCTTTTAGAGCACGAGATCGGCAAGGAGCCTGAGCGCACATATCTCTATCAGGCGGCAGCCATCACAAGGCTGATCGAAATGTAAACAGCTTCAATAAATGCAGGCGCGGTTATTTGTCCTTTTGGACAAATAACCGCGCTCTTTTTTCTGCCGCCCGGCCATATACTTTCTTCGACTTTTCGGGCTATAATACGCCAAGTTCTTCAAAGGAGAAAGTTTTTTATGAGCAAACAAAACAGTTTTGAAATCAAAGCAGAAGAAAGACAGAGTTGGGGTTCCATCACCATGGTATGGATCGGCGCGATGATCTGCGTTCCCGCGCTGATGATCGGCGGCATGATCGGTGCCGGTCTTCCCCTCTTTGAAAGTGCCCTTGCGATCATCATCGGCTACGTTCTGGTCTGCGTTTTTATGAGCTTTATGGGCATGCATGCCTGTGACACCGGCCTTCCCACCGCCGTCATGGCAGGCAGTGCCCTTGGTGAAAAGGGTGCAAAGTACATCATCAGCACCATTCTTGCCATTTCCTGCATCGGCTGGTTCGGCATTCAGGCCGCTGTGTGCGGTTCCTCCTTCTCCTCCATGATCGCCGGCATGACGGGGCTCAACATTCCCGTATGGCTCTCCTCCGTCGTTTGGGGCATCATCATGCTGCTGACCGCCTGCTTCCGCTTCAGCGGTCTTAAGTGGCTGAACAGGATCGCCGTTCCCCTTCTCGGTGCGGTGCTTGCCTATGCGCTCATCTACAACATTGTTTCCGGCAACGGTGCGGCACTCGTTGGCTACCAGCCTGCAGCTCCCATCGGCTTCGTGACCGGCATCAGCCTGACGGTTGGTTCCTTTGTTGTGGCCGCCGCCATTTCCGGCGACTATTGCCGCTTTGCAAAGAGCCGCAAGGATGTTGTGAAATCCTCCGTGCTCGGCGTGCTGCCTGCGGGTCTTGTCGTGCTGATGCTCGGCGCCATCCTTGCCATCTGCACCGGTTCTTATGATATCAGCGTGTTCCTCAGCACCGCAGGTCTGCCGCTGATCGGCCTTGTGGCACTCATTCTTGCCACCTGGACCACCAACGTTTCCAACGCTTATTCCGGCGGCCTTTCCCTTTCCGTTCTGCTCGGTCAGGATGAAAAGAAGAGCCAGATGACCACCGCCATCGCCGGCATCATCGGCACAATTCTTGCTGCCGTGGGCATCCTCAATTCCATCCAGGGCTTCCTGAGCCTTCTCTCTGCCATCGTTCCCGCGCTGATGGGCGTTCTCATTGCGGATTACTGGATCATCGGTCAGGGCAAGGTGGAAAACTTCAAGATCCGTGACGGCTTTTATGCCCCCGGTGTGATCGCCTTCATCATCGGCGCTCTCGTTGCCTGCATGACCGGCGGCACCTTCGCTACCATCCCCTTCCTTTCCTTCCTGAACCTGCCCTTCTTCATCGGGCCCATCAACGGCATCGTCGTTTCTCTCATTGCATACGTTCTGATCGAAAAGGCAGCAGCAAAGAAGGCATAAGGCTTTATCAAAACACAATATCTGTCGGGCACGCCGGAAACGGCGTGTCCGCAATGCCATATTATGACAAAAACAAAAGGAGTGTATTATCTTGCGTAAGATCGGTATCCCTGAAATCGAAGATATCGCCCTCGGTGCTGCGCTTCTCGGCGCGGGCGGCGGCGGCGACCCCTATGTGGGCAAACTTGTTGCCATCGGTGCTGTCAAGGAATGCGGTCCCGTTACCCTGCTGGACCCTTCCGAAGTGCCCGATGACGCCCTCGTTGTGCCCATTGCCATGATGGGTGCCCCCACGGTACTCGGCGAAAAAGCCATCTGCGGCGATGAATACAAGACGCTGTATGACACCGTCTCCACCTTCTACGGCAAACCCATCTATGCCTTTATGCCCATCGAGGCCGGCGGCGTCAATTCCATGCTGCCCATTGCGGCTGCAGCAAGGCTTGGCCTTCCCCTCGTGGACTGTGACGGCATGGGCCGTGCGTTCCCGGAGCTGCAGATGGTCACTTTCACCATTGGCGGCGGCAATGCCACCCCCATGGCGCTCGTGGATGAAAAGGGCAATTCCTGCATTTTCCGCACCGTTACCAACAAATGGACGGAAGAGCTTGCCCGTTCCGTCACCATGGCCTGCGGCGGTTCCGTTTCCGTTTCCCTCTATGCCATGGAAGGCAAATTCATGAAGGAATACGGCGTGCACGGCATCGTGAGCCGCAGCGAAAGGCTCGGCTCCGCCATCCGCAAGGTGAAGGAAGTCACCGATACCACCCCGGAAGAAGCGTTCCTTTCCATCACGGAAGGCTTCAGGCTCTTTAAGGGCAAGATTGCCGATGTGCTCCGCGAAGTGCGCGGCGGCTTCAACTTCGGCAAAGTGGTGCTGGACGGCATCGGTGATTACAAGGGACAGCAGGCTTTTGTGGAATTCCAGAACGAAAACCTCACCGCCAATGTAAACGGCGAGCTTCTTGCCACCACCCCCGACCTCATCTGCCTTGTGGATACAGAAACCTTTACCCCCGTTCCCACGGATGCGCTCAAATACGGCAAGCGTGTCATGGTCATCGGCCTCAAGTGCTTCCCCCTGTGGCGCACGGAAGAAGGTCTCAAGCTTGTCGGACCCCGGTATTTCGGCGTAGATACCGATTACATTCCCCTTGAAGAACGCTGCAAAGGAGGCAACGGCCATGTATAAACTCGGTATTGACGTTGGCGGTACCAACACGGACGCCGTTCTCATCGATGAAAACCTGAATGTGATCGCTTCCGTGAAGCAGCATACCAGCGAAAACATCTATGACGGTATTCTTGATGCTGTCCGGGCAGTTCTCAGCAAATCCGGCGTTGACCGTGCGGAGATCGGCCAGGCGATGCTTGGCACCACCCAGTGCACAAATGCCATCGTGGAGCGCAAAAACCTTGCGCCCATCGGTATCCTGCGCATCGGCGCCCCTGCATCCCGGGGCATCCCGCCGATGGTGGACTGGGCGGAAGACCTGCAGGCTATCGCCGTAAAGACCGCAGTTGTAGGCGGCGGTTTTGAATATGACGGCAAAGAGATCGCCCCCTTTGATAAGGCCGCTGCCGCTGCGTTTTTCGAGGAATTGAAGGCGGAAGGCATCATGTCCGTTGCCATTTCCTGCGTTTTCTCCACCGTGCGCAGCGATCACGAGATGGAAGCTGCAAAGCTTTGCCGTGAGGTCATGGGCGATGACGTGCATGTTTCCGTATCGAGCGAGATCGGCTCCATGGGCCTTATTGAGCGCGAAAACGCCACCATCCTCAACGCTGCGCTTTACAAAGTTGCCCGTTCTTTCACGGAAGGCTTTGCACAGTCCCTTGCAGATGAAGGCGTCACCAACGCTGAAGTCTACCTTTCCCAGAATGACGGCACGCTGATGACCATGGAATATGCACGCCGTTACCCGATCCTGACCATTGCCTGCGGCCCCACGAACTCCATCCGCGGCGCAAGCTATCTGAGTGCACAGAAAAATGCCGTCGTGATCGATGTGGGCGGTACCACCACCGACCTCGGCGTCATTCAGAACGGCTTCCCCCGCGAATCCGGCGTTGCCGTGACCATCGGCGGCGTGCGCACCAATTTCCGCATGCCGGATGTTGTCTCCATCGGCCTTGGCGGCGGTTCCATCGTCCGTGAAAAGGAAGACGGCACCGTGACCGTAGGCCCCGATTCCGTCGGCTACCGCATCACGGAAAAGGCGCTCGTCTTCGGCGGCGATACCTGCACCGCAACGGATATTGCCGTGCGCCTCGGCATGACCGATCTTGGCGATAAGTCCCTTGTTGCGCACCTTGATGAAGCCTTTGCAAAGAAGGCCATGGATGCCATCCGTGCCCTGTGCGAGGATTCCATCGATGCCATGAAGGTCTCCTCGGAAGATGTGGATGTTATTCTTGTGGGCGGCGGCAGCATCGTTCTGCCCGAAGACCTTGCGGGTGCAAAGAGCGTCACAAAACACGCCTACGGCGGCGTAGCCAACGCCATCGGCTCCGCGATCTCCAAGGTCAGCGGTACCTATGAACAGCTCATCGATTACAATGAAACGCCCCGCGAAGAAGCCCTTGCCAAGGCACGCGCCGAAGCCATCGAGCTTGCGGTGGCCGCCGGTGCCATTCGCGAAACCGTAGAGATCATCGATGCGGAAGATGTGCCGCTGCAGTATTACCCCGGCAACACCGCCCGCGTGAAGATCAAGGCGGCAGGCGACCTCAAGTAACAATCTCCGGGCCATTGGTTTTTGAAGACGAAAAAGAAGCCTTCCTTGCTCCGTGAAGGCTTCTTTTTCATTAAAGGATTATCCTTGTATTTTCTTCAATTCTGTTTTCTGCTTCAATTCACATACACCTCCACACCGGCAAGCAATTTGCCGCCGGTAGATCGGAACTCCATGAAGGTGCCGCCGGTCTCATTGAACCATTCCGTGAATACAGCTTGGTTGACCCTTCCGAGGGTGAAATACTCAAGAAGCCCCAGCGTCCAGAATTGACTTTCATCATCCACGCTAAGCGTCACAAGTTCCCCGGTGGAGATGAGCTCCGGTCCCCAATCCGGCACATCCGCATAATAGCCGATTTCATAGGTAATGCTGTTTTCCGTGATGGATACAATGGTTCCCGTTTCTATGGTTTCACAGGGGATATCGAGCTCACCTTCCCTCTTCTCAAGAACAAGGGTTTCTGGGTCGCTGAAATCAATTTCCGGTGCGGGGGACGGCGTTGTGACAGTGGATTCACCCTCCGATGCGGGAGCGTACACGGCGGTATAGGTCGTATCCTTTCGCATCCCATCAGACACAGAAGGCTGCCATTCCATAAAGCTGTATCCTCGCTTTGCCGGTGCTTCCGGCGGAGTGGGCGGACAGTTGAAGAGCACCTTTTCCGTGGAAAGGATTTGGCTGCTGCCGCTCTCAGGTTCGTATGCAGCAGTGAATTTGGTATTCAATCGGGCGTATCCCAAAAACCGGTGCGCATCATCCGCCATATTCAAATCGGATATGCAGGCGGTGCCGTCGGGTTCCGTTTCGATGCTGTAAAGGCTATCTCCCTGTCGAAAAAGCAGGCTCACCTTGCAAGCATCCCCGCTTTCATCCGCCCAGAACAGCAGATCGCCCGTCTTCATGGCGTCCGCAGACGCCGCAAGGCTGTTGCTTTCCGTGAAAAGTCCATACTCCGCTGAAAAGCGATACTGTTCCTTTGCGCTTTTCTCAAGCTCCGCAAAGGGATGGTGTTCGCCCAGGCCCTTCAGAATATAGGCTTCTTCAAGCGCGGCATAAATGAGTCCGCTGCCGTCCGCCTGCCCGAAGGTTTCCCCACCGATGGCTTTGCGAATAGCCTTCAGCGCAAACAGGTTCCCCATATTCTCGCTCAGTTGTTCATCGGAAGCCCCAATTCTGCCGCCGGTTACGGTGTATTGCCATTCGAGATAAGCAAGCATGGCATTCAGCGCATCCTGACCGGCACCGGCGGCAGGCTCCGCCGTTTCCTCCGGCACAGCTGCAGGCGCAGAAGATGCGGAAGGCACAGGCGAAGGGCTGCTTTCGGCCGGAATACCCGGTTTGCCGCAGCCTGAAAACAGCAGCAGCACAGCCGCTGCGCAAAAGATGGAAACAAGCTGTTTTTTCATCCTTTTACCTCCCCATTTATTGAGTCAACGTACGTCATTCGGCGGAGAGCATTCTCTCCGCTGATTTTTCTATCCCTTGTTATTGTTTTAAATTAATGATCACAAAGACGTTCTGTGCGCGTTTCAGTATCGGTAAATGTTTCAATGCCGCAGGAAAGACTGGAGCATCTGTAAAAAAGATCGGTACCCCACACCCGCAGCGTGTCCGATCGGTTCGAATACTTCTTGCAAACCGCCGTATATGTCCTTACAACACATTCCGAAGATCCATCACAGCATTTCATATCAGCGCCACAACAGGAGCACGACTTTTTGCGGGCAAGTGCTTCTGGTGTCAATATATCATAACAAAATATCATATATAAGTAAACAGATTTTTATAAATAGACATATTTTCTTTTCACAGCCATTTTCCCTTTCTTTTTTCACCATCCCAATACCCAAACCGCACTGCCCAAGAAAAGCCGCTGCTGTGAAACTCCCTTCAATTTGTTTTATGTACGACAGACGCAGCAGCGATAAAATATCTTTCTCATTCTTTCTGATAAAATAACCAATATATTTTTTAAAATTTTTTTGTTTTTGGCGACAGATTTTCCGAAGGTGCGGTGTCATATATGTGCGTTTATACGCAATATCTTTTTTATTTGGAGGTTTTTATGAAAAAACGGATCCTTAGTCTTCTTTTGGCAGCAATTATGTGTTTCGGCGTCTGCTCCATTGTTCTCGCCGCACCGCGAAGTGCGACCGGCAGTTGCTCGATGAGCGTGTCGGGAAGAACAGTAACGTATGCGGGTGAATCGTATTCTGCTTCAATCGAAGACTTTATCAGCGTTAAGATCTGCCTTTGGGAAAAAAACGGCAATGTTTGGTATGAAGTAGACAGCGTCACCCAAACCGCCACCAATTCCGATTATGTGGATGCTTTCGCCTCCTTTACCGTTGAAGGCGGCCACTATTACCAAGTTTCCGCAACCCACTATATCCGCTCAAACGGCACAGGCTACAGCAGCACATCCCAAACCTCATCCCGCTGGATCCCCTGATGCACAAATACAGGCTTGCAACCCATAATTCGGTTGGATGCGCTTATTAATTCTCCAGCCGCAGCCGCAAAACCGCCGGGGTCGTTATTGGCTCCGGCGGTCTTTTAAGCACAAAAGAATTCTTTCCTGTCGCCTTTTGTCGATTTTGAATATAAAGACGCACACCTTTTTTATCATATTATTGATCTCCAGGAAAGGCGGGCCCGCTTTATGTTAACTTCATCCGAGAAACTCATTTATTTTATCATAGGCATGACCCGCTCCGACATCAGGCCGATGGCAAAAGCCATGGATGTGATTATTGACCTTCACTTTCTGCAGGGCATCCCCAAATGCGAAATCAAAATGACAAAGCATGTTTACCCGCAAGTCGCAGCCATGCTCAACAAGTCTTCCGCTTCCGTTGAAAGAAGCGTTGAACGCCTTGCAAACCTTTGCTGGGATACAGCCGTAAAAGATAATATGATCGATAAGCTGACGGGTCGCCCGCACCTTGCCGCGCCCTCGGTATCCGATATTCTGTTTTATTTCTGTTATCTGCTTTATTGCCGTCAGCCTTTCTTTTTGCTGTTTGACGGTTTTGATGCCGTTGATGCACGCATCCCTTCCGGTTTATCCCTTTAATGCAGCAAAAAAGAACCGCAGAAGCGGTTCTTTTTTTGCTGCTGATTTGCGATCTCACGGTTCCACCTTTTCAAGCGATGCAAGAAGCCCTTCGATCTCCGCTGCGGACAAGGAGTTACTCTGCAAGTTGATCATGTATCCATCTTTGTATGCCATTGCAGCAACAGTATCATCCGTTGTTATTCCGACCAAAAACAGCTTCCCAATGGAGGATTCTGTTTCCTTGGCTTTTTTCATGTTCACGCTTTCGCCCCAACTAACATCTGAACTGTAGAGCTTCTGCGTCAGCATAACCTGTTTTTCTCCATCCCGATATTCCATCCGCACGGTTATTGAATTGGATTCATGAACCCTGACTGTCATTTCGGCCAATACATAGTTCGGGTCACAAAGTTCGGTCAGCGTCCGCCCGGTTGCCATTGCAACGGCATGAATATCTTCGTATTCCGCTGGAAGCGTCGTAAAATCGATGGCTGCAGCACTCTCCGGCTCCACATTCCGTGCGCCAAACTGATTCGTGATCCACTCAACTATCACATTGGAAATTTCCTTGGCAAGGGTAATGCCGGGCTTTGTGAGCGTAAAGAAGCACAGCAGCAAAAGCGCAATGGCTACAGCCGCGATCCATCTTCTTCTCCGCATCCAAGCTGCAGGGTTTATCGGTTCTTTTCTTTCTTCTATACCATCTTCCGGCATTTCGATCTCAAGGTTTCGGCAGATCTCGGCGATCGCTGTTTTTCCATCGGGAAGATCCCGGCTTCGGATCATTTGCTCCGCTTCCCGTTCGGACAGGCGATTGGCCTTTTTATCATAAAACGGATGATCAAATGCAGCACTTTTCAGCCTGTTCCATTCTCGCTTTTTGTCTATGTAGCAAATTGCCATATTTACAATCCTTTCTGCGTTTTTGGTCAAAGCAAAGACAGATACTCTATATGCTTCAACATGCCCGGCGCTTCGTTTGCAAGCACAGCCCGCATGCGTTTAAAACGCTGAGACAGTGCATTTGCTGTGATCCCAAGCTTTTTCGCAAGCTCCTCAACCGGATAATCATCGATATAATGATCGATAAACGTCTTTCGCATTTCAGGGCTGAACTGTTGAAGGCTTTTTTCAAGCGATATAATCCATTCAACATATTCGTATTCAATCTCCGCTTTTGGGTGAACACATATGTCAGAAAACACGGTTGGATCCTGTACATGCATTCTTCCCGCGCTGCGGAAATAATTCAGCGTTGTTCTTCGAATACATGTTGCAACATAGGCAGATCGGTTTGTCAACTCACTTAGCTCCCCTTGCTTTTCCAACTGCAGTAAACGGGCAATAACCGTATGAAGCACATCCTGTCCCAAATCCACATCTTTTGCCATCATCACAGCCAATTTCAGCAGCATGTCGTAATATTGCTCGAAATAAGTTACAAGCGTCATTCCAAACCACGTCTCCTTAAACAGCACCTTTTATTCTTTATTATAATATATCAAAATATGATATATCATAATAAGCTTCGCAAGATTGTGTACTATTTGTTTATGACACGCGAAAACAGAAAAATCTGTGTGCATTCTTGTTTATTTTTTGTTCAAGTGGAAACTACGCCTGTTATCGGCATTCATTCTTTCATTTCTTCTCTTATCTTCCCATTATAGCGTTATTATAACTTTCTTTTCAACTCAAATATCGTTTTTAAAAAGAAATCAGTGGAAATAATATGACATATCATAGTTTTTGAGGTGATATGTTGTGGATTA
>SVGX01000061.1 GCA_015056105.1 Clostridiales bacterium
TAGCCGGCATGGTCAACAATATCTATGGTCATACCTTTGAAGCAATGAAAGAAATCGAGAATAAACTGTTTGAAAGTTTACAGAATACAGACACATCAAAATAGTCAAATCCCAATTTGTCGAACAGCAAAGGTGCTCTTCTATTCATTGCATTCTCAGCACAGTGCACACAATAATAAAAGCCGGACTGCTTTCCGCAGCCCGGCTTTTACTGTTTTACGGCATTCGCACTTTTACTCTGCCTATTATGCCTGTTTTATTCCTCTTCGCCCTTTTCCTCTTCCTTTTTGGGAGCATCAAGGCGCTCTTCAAGGCCGGTCTTATCCACTTCACGCTCATCGAGGATATGCTGCACCACGATGCTGCCGATATAGCCGCCAAGGAAACCCACCAGCAGGCCGGCGGTGATGTTTTCCATGTTGATGCCGATCACAAGGCCCAGCAATGCGCCAAGGGGCGGCAGCATCATAGGAAGCTGGGAACGCTTCATGCGCTTTTTGTCGATCTTCTTGACGGGCACGCGGATCTCCGTCACGCAGGTTTCGCTGTCGCGCCCTTCAAAGGGGTAAAGCTCCAGCTCCGGAGAGATGCCGTGCTTGTATTCGCCCCGGGTGAACCAGCGGCGGTAGATCCAGCTCCAAAGGTTATACACCGCATCGCAGGCAGGGCCTTCCGCACGGAAGCGGGCATAGTTGGTCTCAAGGGTCTCAATGATGCCGTAGCCCTCCGGCACGGGGGTGCTGGCATCCGCCTCCACAGCGATCCAATAATCGTATTCCATTTTGCCGAAATTATCCGTTGCGCTCACAAAGCACTGCGCATTGGGGGACAGGGCACGCAGCGCCTGCAGGGTGCCATCCGCCTCGCACTGCTGCCAAAACGCCTTGATCTGCGGCAGGGGCTGCCGCTTGTTTGCGGTCACGATGCGGGTCTTTTTGCCCACAAGGCGGATCTCGCTCTGTCGGACGATCACATCCCCTGCGGGCTCCTGTTCCAGAATGGAAAGCTGCATTGCATTTCGTTTTTCTTCCATAGTCCATCTCCGTTCCCGGCTGTATCATTTCCGCTGTGCGGTTTATTCTGCCTCTTTTCGTTACATTGTAACATAAGCCGCCGCATACATTCAATTGGCGCATGTTGAAATGCACGCCTTCTTGTGCTATTCTTTTTGTATTCCGCCATTGGGAATGCTGATTTTTATCATCAGAGGTTTTCATGTATCGTTCGACATTGTTCCGCAGCGCATCCCTCGCCCTTGTGCTGCTGCTTCTTTTACCGCTGCTGCAGGGCTGCACAGACAGCGGCAACGGCAGCGATGGCATCACCCTTGCTGCCACGCTGTTTCCTGTCTACGATTTTGCCCGTACCATCGCAGCGGGTACGGATACCACCGTAACGCTGCTGCTGCCGCCGGGCATGGAAAGCCATTCCTTTGAGCCTTCCCCTGCAGACATCATTACGGTGAGCCGGGCGGATGTTTTCGCCTATACCGGAGAATATATGGAAAAATGGGCGGAAAAGATTCTCGATGGGCTTGATGGCGCACAGGGCGAAGCAGACGGCTTCCGTACGGTAGGCGAACTGCTCATTGCGGACTGCTCCAGGGATATCCCCCTTGATGAAGTAGCCCACGTCCATGAGGAGGGCAGTCACAGCCACGGCAATTACGATCCCCACATCTGGACGGATCCGGCTGCCGCCGCAAAAATGGCGGAAACCATCGCAGAGGCACTCATTGCAAAGGATGCTGCCAATGCGGAGACCTACCGCAGCAACCTTGCTGCCTTCAAGGCGGAGCTGCAGGCCCTTGACGAAGCCTTTTTTGCACTGACGGAAACCGCTGCAAGAAAGGATATCTGCTTCGGCGGCAGATTTGCCATGCATTATTTTGCGAAGCGCTACGGGCTGAACTGCATCAGCGCCTACGATTCCTGCTCTGCGGAAACGGAGCCTTCCGCCAAAGCGGTGGCGGAGATCACCGATGCCATCACAAAAGGCGGCATCGGCGTGATCTATTATGAAGAGCTTGCGGATCCCAAGGTAGCCCGCGCCATCGCTGCGGAAACCGGCTGCAAGATGCTGCTGCTCCACTCCTGCCATAATCTTTCCAAAGAGGACTTTGACGCGGGAAAAACCTATCTTTCCCTGATGTACGATAACCTTGCGAACCTGAAAGTAGGGCTGCTGTAACGCCCGAAACAAGAAAGAAGTGATACAGTTGAAAGAGACCGCAGCGGCAGATACGCTCATCCGTGCGGAAAAGCTGACCCTTGGCTATGAAACGGGCACCGTGCTTCGGGATGTGGATTTTACCGTCAGTGCCGGGGATTATCTTTGCATCGTGGGCGAAAACGGCAGCGGCAAATCCACCCTCATTAAAGCTGTTTTAGGGCTGATATCGCCCCGCAGCGGGGCCATCCGCTATCAAAACCTTGCAGCCGGGGAGATCGGCTACCTGCCCCAGCAGACCGCCGTGCAGCGGGATTTCCCCGCCAGTGTATATGAAGTGGTGCTGTCGGGCTGCGCCAACAGCCTCGGCCGTTCCCCCTTTTATACAAAAGCACAGCATGCGAGGGCACGGGAAAATCTTGCCCGTTTGGGGATAGATGCACTCGGCAAAGCATCCTACCGTACCCTTTCGGGAGGGCAGCAGCAGCGGGTGCTGCTGGCAAGGGCGCTGTGCGCCACCACGAAAATGCTGTTGCTAGACGAGCCCGTTGCGGCCCTCGATCCGGTGGCTACCGATGATCTTTACACCCTCATCCGCCGGTTGAACCGGGATGAAGGCATCACGGTGCTCATGGTATCCCACGATGTGAGCTGTGCCCTCCACGATGCCACCCATGTGCTGCACCTGTCCGAACACGGTGCCGCCTTTTTCGGTACGGCGGATGCCTACCGCAAAAGCGATGTTGGCGCAAGGTTCCTGCGCTGCGGCTGCGCGCCGGAATTCCCCCGCATCCGCTTCGGCTTTTTTGAGGAGGATTGAGCAATGTTTGCTTTGTTATCGGAGCTTTTTTCCTATTCCTTCCTCATCCGGGGACTGATCGTAGGCAGCCTTGTGGCACTCTGTGCCGCCCTTCTCGGCGTGAGCCTTGTATTGAAACGCTATTCCATGATCGGCGACGGGCTTTCCCATGTGGGTTTCGGCGCCCTTTCCGTGGCGATGGCACTCAACATGGCACCCCTTGCGGTGGCTGTGCCCGTGGTGGTGCTCGCCGCCTTTCTGCTTCTTCGCATCAGCCAATCAAGCCGCCTTGGGGGCGACAGCGCCATTGCGCTCATCGCTTCCGCTTCCCTTGCGGCAGGCGTGATCGTGACAAGCCTCACAAGCGGTCTCAACGCGGATGTATACAGCTATATGTTCGGCAGCATCCTTGCCATGAGCGAAGGGGATGTATACCTTTCCCTCGTTCTTGCAGCGGTAGTGCTCATCCTTTTCATCGTGTTCTACAACCGCATTTTCGCCATCACCTTCGATGAAAGCTTTGCCCGGGCAACGGGTACAAAGGTATCCCGCTACAACATGCTGCTGTCCCTTCTGACAGCCCTCACCGTGGTCATCGGCATGCGCATCATGGGCACCATGCTGATCTCAGGGCTCATCATCTTCCCGGCGCTCACCGCCATGCGGCTTTGCCGCTCCTTCAAAAGCGTGGTGATCACCGCAGCCGCGGTCAGCGTTTCCGCCTTTTTCCTCGGCATGGTGGCATCCTATGCCTTCGGTACACCGGCGGGCGCCAGCATTGTGGCGGTAAACACGGTGTTTTTCCTTGTTTTCTTTGCAGTCGAAAAAGTCAAAGGAAGGTAAAACCACATACCCGCACGAACCTCTTCACAAAGGATCGGACCCGCGAAGCGCTTTTGGCGGCCGCGGTCCGATCCTTTTCTGTCATCCGCCGGAAACAGTCATAAAAAACGGATAAAAAATAATATTTTTGCATTTTTATGCACCGTCGGAGCGGGGACGCAAGCGCTGCACCAAATGAAAGAAAGGGCATGTCAATTTCTAAACAAAATCGTTAAAAAACATCAATAAGTTATAGGAAAAAAGCTGCGTATAATCCCCTGTGATATCGTGATGAAATAGTCAAAGATTTCAATGAACAAACCATTGTTTTATCGAAAAAAACAAGGCGTATTTCCAAAAGCTGTCTTGCGTTTTTTGTGCTGCAGAGGATATAATAACTATAATGTGGCTTTCGCATAAATTCTCATTTGCGGCAACTGAAATCCATGTATAGTCCCATCCGTCTTCGGGAACATAGTAAGTATTCTGTTTTTTAATAAATAATGAAAAATAAAATTTTAATATGATTTGGGAGGAGGTGTTGCGGTTTGACATCCATGATCGAACGGGTAAACGCCTGTGAACAGGAAGTGGCGGCGCTTTTGCGCACAGCGGCGGAAAGCGCCCGCGCCAAGGTGGCGAAAGCCGCACTGCAGGCGGAGGAAACGGTCGCAGCCGCGAAGGAAGCGGCACGGGAGACCATGCGTCTTCGCGCCGAGGCTGCGGAAGAGGAAAGCGCCCGGAGACAGCAGGCCATCCGCGAAGCCGGCATTGCCGAAGAGGCGGCACAGCAGGCCGGGGCAAGGGCGCGCATCGATGATGCGGCGGCATTTATTCTCAGCGAGGTAACAAAATGATCGTACCGATGAAACGGCTTACGCTCATCGCGCTCAAAGCGGATGAAGCGGCCATCATGAAGGCGCTGCAGCGCGCCGGTGCGGTGGAAGTGATCTCCCGCGGCGAGGAGGCGGATGATGCCGCCCTCCGGGAGCGGCTGGACCAGGATGCCCAGCGCATGCAGACCGCGGCGGAGCTTCTGAAACCCTACGGCAAAAAGCCGCCCATGGGCCCGAAACCGGAACGCAGCGCCGACGAGCTCTATGCTTCCACGGCGGAAAGCGCGGCGCTCACCGAGCGGGCGGAAGCCCTCGGCGCAAAGCTTGCCGCCCTCAGACAGGAAACGGAAAAACACCGCGCCCTGATCGAACAGCTTTCCCCCTGGCGGGAACTCACAGCCCCGGTGGAAAGCATACGCCCCACAAAGAACATCCGCTTTGAGACAGGCTTTTTGAAGCTTCAGGCGGTGGAAAGCCTGCTCGAAGCCGGCTTTGCGGCGGAGGTATTCCCCGCGGGGCAGGAAGCAGCGGTGCTCATCGCCGCAAACGCAAAGGATCAGGAAGCGCTGCAGCAGACCTTAAAGGATCTGGAGTTTGCGGAATACAGCTTCCCCGCCGTAACGGGAACGCCCGCGGCTGCCATCGCCAAAGCGGAAGGGGAGATCGCTTCCCTGGAGAAGCAGGCGGACGAGACCCTTGCGGCGCTGAAGGAAACGGCGGAAAAGCGGGCGGTGCTCCTTGAAGGCATCGACGCAAACAACTTCGAGCGGGAACGCGCCGCGGCGGCAAACGCCGTGGAAAAGACCCAAAGCACCTTCGTGCTGGAAGGCTGGGTGCGCGAGGATGAAGTGGAAAAGGCGGAACAGGCTGTCGCCGCTGCGGCGGATGTGTTCAGCTTTGAGGTAAGGGATCCCCTTCCGGAGGAAAACCCGCCTTCCGCCATGAAGAACCACAAGCTCGTTGAACCCTTTGAATCCATCGTTACCATGTATGCCTATCCATCCTACCGGGGTATCGATGCAACGGCTGTCACGGCACCGTTCTACTTCCTCTTCTTCGGCATGATGCTTTCCGATTCCGGCTATGGTCTCGCGCTGTTTATCGGCGGGCTTCTGTTCTCGAAATTCCTGAAGCCCCAGGGCGGCATGGCCAAGCTTGTGAAGGTCATCACCTACGGTGGCCTCAGCGCTGCGCTCTGCGGCCCCTTTATCGGCACCTTCTTCGGCATGAACTGGAACGATATGTTCAACACCACCATCTTCCCGCTGCTCTTTGACCCGATGGTGGATGTTATGCCCATGATGCTGCTTTCCTGCGGCCTTGGCCTTGCGCATATGTACACCGGCATCATCGTGAAGATGTACATGTGCTTCCGGGATGGGGATCCCCAAAGCGCCATCTTTGATCAGCTTTCCTGGATGCTGCTTTTAACGGGTCTCATTCTCATCTTCGTGGCGCCCAATCAGACCATCAAAACGGTGGCGATCGTGCTCACTGCCCTTGGCGGCGGCATGCTGCTGCTGTTTTCCGGCCGTTCAAAGAAGAATCCCTTCATGCGCATCGGCAGCGGGCTTGGCGCGCTGTATAACATCACCGGCTATCTTTCCGACATCCTTTCCTATGTTCGCATCTTTGCCCTCGGCCTTGTTTCCGGCGCTATGGGTATGGTATTTAACCTCATCGGCGGCATGGTGCATGATGCCTTTGGTGGCCTTGGCGTGGCGGGAGCGGTGATCGGCACCATCCTTGCGGCGGCCGTGCTGCTGGTGCTGCACGTGTTCAGCCTGTTTATCAACACCCTCGGCGCATACGCACACTGCGCAAGGCTGCAGTTCATCGAATTCTACGGCAAGTTCTACGAAGCGGACGGCCGGGAATTCAAGCCTCTTCGCTTCAATGCAAAGAGCGCTATCCTGCGTGATAAATGATTCTGAAAAGAGCAGAGTCACATCATAAACGAATCAACGATCGAAAACATATTTTTTTCAGGAGGAATCAAAACCATGGAATCCAACGGCATCTTCGCATCTCTCACTCCCAATGAATGGGGCATCTTTTTCACCATGCTGGGCGTCGCGATCTCCGCTGTACTGGCGGGCATCGGCTCCGCGATCGCTGTAGGCA
Organism: Clostridiales bacterium; assembly: GCA_015056105.1. Taxonomy (GTDB): domain Bacteria; phylum Bacillota; class Clostridia; order Christensenellales; family CAG-138; genus UBA1685. The sequence goes on from SVGX01000061.1 coordinate 6,751, forward strand.
GGGCCGGTCAGGCTGCTGCAGGTGTTGTCGCCGAACAGCCCGATCGCTTCGGTAACTGCATGGTGCTTCAGCTTCTGCCCGGTTCCCAGGGCATTTACGGCTTTGCCGTGGCTATCCTCATTCTCATTTTCTCCGGCGTGCTGGGCGGCGATACTGCTGCGCTTACCCTTAACAAAGGCCTTTCCTATTTTGCAGCCAGCCTGCCCATCGGCTTTGGCGGCCTCATCAGTGCCTTGCATCAGGCCAAGGTAGCGGTAAGCGGCATCCACATGCTTGCCAAGCGTGCCGATGGCTTCGGTAACGCGATGATGTTCACCCTCATGGTCGAGACCTACGCCCTCCTTTCCCTGATCATCTCCGTCTTCCTTGTGCTGTTCGCGTAATGCGGGAGGCATGTGACTGATGGCAAACGGGATCAACAACGCGGATAAGCTTCTTGATCGCATCATGGAAGATGCGAAGGCGGAAGCTGCCAAAATAGAAGCGGCTGCCGCGGCAGAGGCCGAAGTCATCGCCGCAAAGGCCGAAAAGGAAGCCGCCGCCATCGCGGCGGAAGCCGAAAAGAAAGCAGCCGCTGCGCTCCATGAGACCATTGAGCATGCGGAGACCGCCGCGAAGCTCGACGCCCGCAAGCAGGCGCTCGGCGCAAGGCGCGCCGTGCTCGATGAAGCTTTCGAAGCGGCGCTTCAAAAGCTTCGCGCCATGGAAGGCGAAGCGCGAATCTCCCTTCTTGTGAAAATGGCCTGCGGCGAAGCGGACGGCGGCGAGACCATCACCTTCGCAAAGGCGGAAGAAGCCTATGGCGCCGCCGTGTTGGAAGAAGCCAACAAGGCCCTTGCGGCGGCGGGCAAAAAGCCCCTCGCAGCCGGCGCGGCAGATGCATCCATCGCAGGCGGTTTCAAGCTTTTGAGCGGCGGATACGAAAAGGATTGCTCCTTTGAAGCCATGCTGCGCGAATCGCGGGACAGGCTTGAAGGCGGCGTGGCGAAGCTGCTCTTTGAGTAAGCTTTGCCGGAAAGAGGTCAACTATGGCACAGGAAAACGCCCTTTATGCCGTTGCACGCATCCGCTGCCACGAAAACGGTCTCATAGGCCGGGAGCGAATGGCACGCATGGTGCAGGGCACCGCCAATGAAGCGATGCAGGTGCTTTTGGGCGCGGGCTACGGCGGCGCAGCCGCCGGGGACGCGGAGCAGGGCGCGGCAGGCGCGGAAGCGCTGATCGCAGCGGAGCTCCGGCGCACCTATCAGCTGGTGCGCGAGGTCTCCCCGGAGCCCAAGCTCACGGAACTCTTCCTCATGCAGGCGGATGTACATAATCTCAAGGTGTTTTACAAGCTCCGGCTTCTCGGCGGCGATGCCGCACCGGCCCTCATGCAGGGCGGCGCCTTCGATGCGGAGGCCCTTTCGCGCATGGTGCGGGATCGGGACTATGAAGCCCTGCCCCTTCCCCTGCAGGAGGCGCTCATGGGCCTTGACGCGGCATCGGAACATGCCGCGGCGGATCCTGTTCGGGTCAGCACAGCCCTTGACGGCGCATACCTTACCATGGGGTATGAAAGTAAAAACAAATTCGCGCAGGAATATTTCCGCGCAAAAGCGGACTTTGAAAACACCCTTGCGCTCCTTCGCCTGCGGGCCATGGGAGCGCCCAAAGAGGTCTTTACGGCGGCGCTGCTGCCCGCGGGCAACATTGAAAAGGATGTATTCTTGAAGGCATACGAAGATCAGGAAGAGCTGACGGCAAAGCTCCTTAACGTGGGGCCGGCCGGTGAAGCCATCCGCAAGGCCATCGAAGGGGCAGCCAATGCGGCGCAGCAGGTGGAGCGGGCGCGGGATAATTATCTCATCCGTCTTGCGGGCTACGGCAGGTTCGACCAGGATACCGTAGCACCCATCGTCGGCTATCTTCTTGCCCGGGAACAGGAAGCGCGCTGCATCCGCCTTGTGATGACGGCGAAGCGCAACGGCCTTCCGGAATCCGTCATTACAGAAAGGATGAGGGTGCTTTATGGCGAATAAACAGGCAGAGATCGCCATGATCGGCGACCGCGACAGCGTACTGCTGGCGAAGGCGGCGGGCCTTGCCGTGTTCGATGAAACGGATGCGGAAAAGGCCGCAAAGCTCATCCACCGGCTGGCCCGGGAAGGCTGCAAGGTCATCTTTTTGACGGAGCCCCTGTATGCGGCCTGCGGCGAAGCAGTTTCCAAATACCGCTACGAATCGTTCCCCGCCATTATCCCGATCCCCGATTCCAAGGGCAGTTCGGGCGTGGCGATGGCGCAGATCAAATCGAACGTGGAAAAAGCGATCGGTGCGGATATTCTATTTTCGGAGGAGTAATATGGCAGAGAAAGGTACGATCATCAAAGTATCCGGCCCGCTGATCGTCGCGAGCGGCATGGCGGATGTGCAGATGTACGACGTGGTGCGCGTCAGCGAAAAGAAGCTCATTGGCGAAGTGATCGAGCTTCGCGGCGACCGCGCCTCCATTCAGGTATATGAAGAGACCGGCGGCATCGGCCCCGGGGAGCCCGTGGAATCCACCGGCGCGCCCCTTTCCGTGGAGCTGGCCCCGGGTCTTATCGAATCCATCTATGACGGCATCCAGCGCCCGCTGAATGTAATCCGGCAGCAGGCCGGCGACCGCATCACCCGCGGCATCGTGGTGGATTCTCTTGATCACGAAAAACTGTGGGCTTTCAAGCCCGCAGCAAAGGTAGGCGACAAAGTCGCCGCCGGCGATATCCTCGGCACGGTGCAGGAAACGGAAGCCGTTGAGCACCGGGTCATGGTGCCCTACGGCATCAGCGGCAAACTCAGCTGGATCTTCGAAGGCGAGGCGAACATCGTCACCCCCATTGCGAAGATCGAAACCAAAAACGGCGAGGTGGAAGTGCCCATGCTGCAGAAGTGGCCTGTCCGCCGCGGCCGTCCCTATAAGACCAAGCTGGCTCCAAAGGAACCCATGATCACCGGCCAGCGCGTCATCGATACGCTCTTCCCCGTGGCGAAGGGCGGCGTGGCTGCCGTTCCCGGCCCCTTCGGCAGCGGCAAAACCGTGGTGCAGCACCAGCTCGCCAAGTGGGCGGATGCGGACATCATCGTTTACGTTGGCTGCGGCGAGCGCGGCAACGAAATGACCGACGTTCTCATGGAGTTCCCGGAGCTGAAGGACCCCCGCACCG
>SVGX01000003.1 GCA_015056105.1 Clostridiales bacterium
TGATGGTGGGCACTTTGGAATTGCCCGCACCGCGCAGCGCGCCGGCGTAGATATGGTTAAAGCAGACCAGCACATAGAAGGGGGAGATGCGCCTTAAGAACATGCTGCCGTATTCGATGACCTCCGGCTTGCTGTTGAAAAATGCCACAAGCCCCGGTGCAAAGGCGATCACGGGCAGCATCAGAAGAAGCGTTGTCACAACGCCGATGCGCACCGCCGTTCCCACGCCCTTTTTCGCCCGGGCAATATCGTTGATGCCGAGGTTCTGTCCCACGAAGGTGGTGGAAGCAAGGGCGATGGACTGCGCCGGCAGCAGGATAAACTGGTCGATCTTCGCATAGGCGGTCCAGCCTGCCATGCAGTCCGCACCGAAATGGTTGATGTAGGACTGTACGAAAATGTTGGAGAAGGCGGTCACCGCCATCTGCAGCGCCGCGGGGAAGCCCACCTTGATGATCTTGCCGAGGATGGCAAAATCCGGCTTGAGGTACTGGGGCGAAAGCTTGATGCAGGAATCGGTGCGCGCAAGCACATAAAGCACCAATGCCGCGCTGATCGCCTGGGCAACGACGGTAGCAAGGGCAACGCCTTTTACGCCCATGTGGAACACCAGAACGAACAGAAGGTCAAGCACGGTGTTGAGCAGCGCGGATACGATCAGGAAATAGAAGGGGCGTTTTGAATCGCCCACCGCGCGGAGGATGCCCGCGCCCATGTTGTAGACCATGAGCCCAAGGATACCGGCGAAATAGATGGTCAGGTAAGCGGAGGATTCCGGGAATACGGTTTCCGGCGTTTTCATCAGCCGCAGCATGGCCGGCGTCATCAGAATGCCGATAGCGGTGAACAGCACGCCGAGCACCAATGTCATCAGAATGGCGGTATGCACCGTGGAGCGGACCTTGTCGTACCGCTTTGCCCCATAGTATTGGGAGATCACAACGCCGCTGCCCGTTGCAAGACCCGTGAAAAAGCCGATGAGCATGTTGATGATGGGCCCCACTGTGCCCACGGCGGAAAAGGCTTCATTGCTGACATAATTGCCCACCACCCAGGTATCCACGGTGTTATATAGCTGCTGGAACAGGTTGCCGAGCATCAGCGGCAGCGCAAAGCGGATGATATGCCCCATAATGGAGCCTTGGGTCATATCCACATCGCTGCGCTTTGCCCGGGACATGCGGCTGCTTGCCATGGTGTTCTCCTTTCAGCGTATCAAAACAGTGCGGGGGGAGGGTCGGCCTTTCCGCCCCATATTTTCATTATAGCACATTTGCCGCGGTTTTTCACAGCAAGGGGCGGATAAGGGCAAACAAAAGCAACATTTATGCGGCTTCGTCACCTTTTTCCATAAAAAACCCGGCTTTGCAGCCGGGAAAGGGATCAGTCTTTTTGTGTCATGTCCGGAAAAACGGCCTTTCCGGGTTCCGGGAGCCTGCCTTCCATGCCGCCGGTGTAAAAGGTGCCGGCGGCGGAGGCGATGGGCTTGCTTTCTTCGCCTTCCATATAGGCCTCTGCGGTAACGCTTGCAAGGGTGCTGCCGATGTGCAGCGCCCGTGCGCGCACGTGCAGCCTTTCGCCGATCCTTGCCGGGCGAAGGTAGGTCACGTTCAGGTTCACCGTAGGGGTGATGCTTTTTCCGGGGGAGCAGGCACGCACAAGAAGACCCATGCTCTGGTCGAGCAGCGTGGCGGTGATGCCGCCGTGTACCACGCCCGCCGGGTTGCGCATCCAGGGCTGTGTGATGTAAACGAGTTCAAGGGTACGGTGTTCATAATCCGCGCAGACAAGGGCAGGTTCCGTCATGCCGTGCACGGCGTCCGCCATATCCTCCGCAAAAAAGCGGATCCAGGCGTCAAGAAGCGCGCTGAATTCCGCAGGGCTGTTGATGCTGCTCATGGATGTTTCTCCGTTTCGTGTTCGGTGCGGCGGGTCTTATTTTCTTCCGGTGGAGCCGTAGCCGCCGTCGCCCCGCTTCGTATTGGAAAGGGTATCCGCTTCTTCAAAGGCGGCGGAAACATAGGGTGCGATAAGAAGCTGTGCCACCCGCTCGCCGTCGGCGATGGTCTCGGGCATATTGCTGTGGTTGTGGAGCGCCACAAGGATCTCGCCCCGGTAATCCGGGTCGATCACGCCGACCTTGTTGGCGGGGGCAAGGCCGCGCTTGGTGCTAAGGCCGCTTCGCGCATACACAAAACCTGCAAGCCCCGTGGGCAGCTCGAGGGCGATGCCGGTGTGGATCAGTTTCGTTTCGCCGGGCAGGATGACCTCTTCCGGCGCATCAAGCAGCGCGTAAAGGTCAGCCCCCGCGGCAGCGCTTGTGCCGTATGTGGGCAAAACGGCTTTTTCCTGCAGCTTTTTGATACGGATCGTTAGGTTTTCCATGGGGATCTCCATTTGTCTTAGGTAAAACATTCAATATTGAGGGCGGTATGGGTGGCTACATCCTTCAGCGCGGTTACATATTCCGCAGGGGAGAGGATGGGGCTTGCATGCAGCCAGCGCAGCAGTGAACAGAAGAAGGCATCCAGATAATAGCTCTCAAAGAAGGGGCTTTTTCCGGCGTTCGCCTCATATTTGGGCAGAAAAAATGGCGCTGCCACCGGACGGAGGAGCAGGTAGAACTGCTCAGCAAAGGCATTCTGCCCGCAGACGGTAAAGGCATTCAGATAAAAGGCTCTGTTTGCAAACAGATATTCGCACAGGGCGTGAACAAAATCCCACAGGGAGGAAAAGGTGGCCTGCTTTGCGGGAAGAACGAATTCCGTTTCAAAGATCCACCCAAGCAGTTCATATTTATCGCGGAAATGGTAATAGAAGCTTTTGCGGCTCATGCCGCATGCTTCGCAGATATCCCCCACTGTGATGCGGGTGAAGGGGATCTTGGCCATCAGTGTATGCATTGCGCTGCCAAAGGCATGTTTGGTATCGTGCATGCGGTTCTCCTCGGGAAAAAAGCTTAAAATATGCAATAATATAATATGTTTCTTGCATTGTACACCTAAGGAAGCTTCGCTTCAAGCGCATTGTGCGAAAATTATCGATTTTTTTCGGAAACCGCGGCGCGAAGCGTTTCTGCGCGTACAAAAAAGGCAAGCAGTGCGGCCTGATACCGTTCAGGCTCCATCAAAAAGCCCAATCCGTGCTCTGCTTCCGGGGAAAGGATCAGCTGCTTTTCCGCTGCTGCGGCGGCATGGTTCAAAAGAGTCATCTCCTTGGGTACAAAACCATCCTTTTCCCCATGGGCAAACAGGATGGGCAGGGTGGTATTTTCTTTCAGGATCGAAGGTGCATGGCAATCCTCGAACCGAAAACCTGCAAGAAATCCTGCAAAATGGGAGGAAAGACGAAGGAGCGCTTTCGGGCAGCGCCCGAGCACCTCATCCGCCACCTTTTCGATGATCGCCATGGGGGAGGTGTAGCCGCTGTCTGCGATGATGCCGGCGGTGTTTTCGGGCAGGGGGCGCTCCAGCGCAAACAGCACCGTGGCCGCACCCATGGAAATGCCGTCAAGGTAAAGGGGCAGGTCAGTGCCGAAGCGGTTTGCGGCGTATTCCGCCCAAAGGCAGCAGTCTTCCCGTTCCTTTACGCCGAAGGTGATGTATGTTCCCTCGCTGCGGCCGCAGGCGCGCTGGTCCGGCAGCACGATATGGTAGCCCTCATGATGGTAGAAGGGCAGCACGCAGGAAAAATCCCGGGTACCGGCAGCCCGGTAGCCATGCATAAGCACCAGCATGCCTTTCGCTTCCTTTGCGGGCAGCACATAGGCGGAAAGGCGAAGACCATCCGCCGAGGTGATGGAAACGGTTTCCGGGTCCCTGGAAAGAAACCATTCCTTGCCGGCGTCCATTTGGGGGAAAAAGGGCTCATAGATCGCCCGGTTGACGGTAAAGGCTTCCTGCCCCTTCCGCCGGCGGCAGGCGATCAGAAAGACGGCCAAAGCGGCGGCTGCAAAGCACACCCCCGCAAGGATGGCGAGCGTAAGCACAACGGTCAGAACGGTGCGGATGAGCGGCATATGAAACACTCCTTTTGCTGGCGGCCCTTTTTGCGGCCGATGAACGGATTATATCACATTTTTTGCAAAGGGCGAAGCATGCGCCCGGTGCGGATAAAAAATCGCTGTGCACAGCATGCGCACAGCGAAACAGTGAAAACCGTGTCCTTTATTCCGCATCGAACATGGCGGTCATGGCGTCGCTCTTTTCCACGGCGCGCCGGTAGCCCGCCGCCACGGATTCCATGAAGCCGGTCTCCGCCATCCTGTTGATGGCAGCTTCCGTGGTGCCTTTTTTGGAGGAGATGCGCCTGCGAAGCTCCGCCGGGGAAAGGTCGGCATCCGCCTTGAGGATCTCCGCCGTGCCGATAAAGGCTTCCCGGGCGAAGGACGCTGCGGAAACTTCATCCATACCGTCCGCCTTTGCTGCCGCCGCAAGGGCTTCGATGAGGAAGCAGAAATAGGCGGGGCTTGAACCTGCCGCGCCGATGACCTTGGCGATCTCATCCTCGCTTCCAAGGCGGATCGCCGTGCCGCCTGCCGCGCAGAGGGCGTGCATGAAGTTTGCTTCCGCTTCGGTGACGTTCTCACCGAGGGCATAGCCGGTCACGCCGCGCAAAACGCCCACGCCCATGTTGGGCATGCTGCGGACAAAGTGCATGTCTCCAAGCTCTTTTTTGAGCTTTTTGAAGCTGATGCCCGCCATCATGGAAAGCACAAGCTGCCCTTCCCGGAAATACTGCCGGTACATTGCGGCAGCTGCCGCAAAATCCTGGGGTTTTACGCCCAGCATCACCGCATCCGCGGCTGCGATCTCCTCCGGCGCCATACAGGTAACGCCCAGCTTTTCCGCCGCCTGTATGCCGTGTTCCGGGCTGCGCGCATTGACGATGCCGATCTCGCTGCCCTGAAGAAGACCGGCAGCGAGAGCACTTTTGATCACCGCGCCCGCCATGTTGCCGGCGCCGATGCATGCAAGTTTCATTTCTTTCTCCTTTTCAGCCGCGGATCTGGCCGCTGCCGAGCACGATGTATTTATAGGATGTCATTTCCCGAAGGCCGAGGGGCCCGCGGGCATGGAGCTTTTGGGTGCTGATGCCCATTTCCGCGCCGAAGCCGAACTCAAAGCCATCGGTAAAGCGGGAGGAGGCGTTGTGGTATACCGCCGCCGCATCCACGCCGCGCAGGAAGAAGGCGGCGTTTTCCGCATCCTCCGTCAAAATGACCTCCGTGTGTTTGGTGCCGTGGGCGGCGATGTGGGCCATGGCAGCATCAAGGTTATCCACAACCTTCACCGCAAGCTCCGGCGCAAGGTATTCCTTGTCCCAATCCTCATCCACAGCCGGGATGGCAAGGGGATCCATATCCTGCACCGTTTTGTCGCCGTGTACGGTGACGCCGAGGGTGTGCAGCTTCGCCAGCAGTTTTGCAAGATTGCCCGTGGCCCATACGGAATGGACCAGCAGCGTTTCCATGGCATTGCAGACGCTGGGGCGCTGCGTCTTGGCATTGACGACGATGCGCTCCGCCATATCGTATTTTGCGCTTTCATCCACAAAGATATGGCAGTTGCCCACGCCCGTTTCGAGCACCGGCACGCTGGCGGTCTCCATCACCCGGCGGATGAGGCCTGCACCGCCCCGGGGGATGAGCACATCCACGCAGTCGTTCATGCGCACAAGCTCATCCACGCTCTTGTGGGCGGTATCTTCCACCACGGCGATCACATCTTCCGGAATGCCCTCTGCCCGAAGGGCATCGCGCATCACCTTCGCAAGGGCCATGTTGGAGCGAAGGGCATTGGCGCTGCCCCGAAGCAGGATGCCGTTGCCGGTCTTGAAGGCGATGGCAGCGGTATCCACCGTTACGTTGGGCCTTGCTTCATAGATCATGCCGATCACGCCGAGAGGCACCCGCACCTTGCGGATGCGAAGGCCGTTGGGCCTTGTGAATTCCTCCACCGTTTCGCCGATGGGGTCGGGCAGGGCGGCAAGCTGGCGTACGCCCTCCGCCATGCCTTCGATGCGGCTTTCGGAAAGGGCAAGCCTGTCGAGCAGCGAATCGCTCATGCCGTTTTCACGGCCCGCCGCCACATCAAGGGCGTTTTCGGAAAGGATCTCTTCCGTATGGTCGGTGAGCGCATCCGCAATGGCAAAAAGCGCTTTGTTTTTCTTTTCCGTATCCAGCAGCGCCAGTACCGCGCTGGCTTTTTTTACCGCAAGGGCCGTTTCACGAAGTTCTCTCATCGGTTTTCCTCCACCCAGTTATCCCTGTGGATCGCCACAGCATTTTTGCCGCTGTCTTCCGGCGCATAGGTGCGCCTGAGCAGCTCTTCCTTATCGAACGCCACTTCGCCCCGGCCAAGGAGCACGTTGGTGCCCTGCCGGTAAACGCGGACGATGTCGCCTGCACGGAAATCGCCTTCCGCAGCTGCGATGCCGGAGGGAAGCAGGCTCTTTCCATGGTGAACGAGGGCTTCTTCCGCGCCGGCGTCGATGTAAAGGTTGCCCCGGGTCTCCGCATAGAAGGCCATCCACTGCCTGCGGTTGCGCATGCCCGTTTCGCTGGCGGCGAAATAGGTGCCGACGCTTTCCCCCGCCGCCGCAAGCTGCAGCGCATGGGGCTTATCGGTCTTTGTGATGACTACCGGCACGCCTGCCGCCGTGGCAAGCTTTGCAGCGCTCAGCTTTGTTGCCATGCCGCCGGTGCCGTTTTTCGTGCCGGCGCTGCCGCCAAGGGCCATCACTTCCGGCGTGATGTGCTCCACCCGCCCGATGGGCTTTGCATCGTCTGCGGTGCGCGGGTCGGCGGTATAAAGGCCGTCCATATCCGTCAGCAGCACAAGCAGCCCCGCATGCATCATGGCAGCCACCTGTGCGGAAAGGGTATCGTTGTCGCCAAGGCGCAGCTCATCGATGGAGACCGTATCGTTTTCGTTGATGATAGGCACCGCCCGCCGCTGCAGGATGATCTCAAGCGCGTTGAAGGCGTTCTTGTAGCGCCTGCGGTCCCGGAAATCATCCCTTGTGAGGAGGATCTGGGCACTGACGATATTTCTGGCCGCAAAAAAGCGGGTATACTCCTCAAGCAGCAGCCCCTGACCTACGGCGGCGCAGGCCTGCTTGGCGGAAATGCCCGTGGGCCGCTTTGTGTAGCCGATGCGGCGAAAGCCCGCCGCCACCGCGCCGGATGTGACAAGAATGACGTTGTGACCGCTGTCGTGCAGCGCTGCGATCTCATTGACGATATATTCGATTTTTCCGGCATTGATGCTGCCGTCGGCATCCGTCAGCGAGCTTGTGCCCACCTTGACGGTAATGAGTTTCTTTTCCATAAGGGCCTCATCCCCCATGATGAGGGGGTATCTTGATTTTGTGTTTATGATACGGGGTATCGCCTGCTTTGTCAACTTTGGGAAGCTGACGAAGGATGAAAACAGCGCCATGATGCAATGCCCGCAGCAAAGTTGACCGAAGGAGAGCCTTTGCCTTCGCTTCTTTCCCTCCGGTTTTGCTGCGCAAAACCACCTCCCTCATCAAAGGGAGGCTTGTTGAATTGCAGCAGCAAAGGAGGCACCCGCGGCGGCTCTGTTTCTTCATTCCACGCATCCGCACAGCCTTTTCAAACCGCTTTTCGCAGAAAAAAGCGCGCTGTGTGCGTTGCCGCACACAGCGCAGGATGTTATTCGATGTCGATCAGTCCCGCCTTGTCCACGCCTTCCATGGCAAGCAGGTCTTCGAGGGTCTCGCTGAGACCCGTTTCAATGCCCGTGATGTCCATGGAGATGACCACGCTGGCCCTGTCGCCGATGGGCGGGTTCTGCATGATGGTCAGGATGTTGGCGCCAAGTTCGCTCAAGCGGTTCAGCACCCGGCTCAAAATGCCCTTTTCGTGGTTGAGGATGAGGGAGATGACCGCTTTTTTGCAGGCGCTGCCTTCGGAAGGGGTGAACACATAGTCCTTATATTTATAGTAGGTGCTGCGGGAGATGCCCACATGGCGGGCGGCCTCGCTCACCTCGCGGATCACGCCCCGGCGAAGGAGTTCCCGCGCTTCCACCACCTTTTCAAAATAGTCCGGCAGTATTTTTTTGTGTACGATCAGGTAATCGCTTTTCATGGCCGTTCTCCTTTTGCGGGGGGGGATGTTACCGCCAGCTTTCCTGCAGGGACTTTTCCTCCACATAGGAAAGCATGGCCTTGGGGTCGATCACGTCTTTGTGGCGCACAGCCTTTTCCTTCAGGGAAGCGAGGCCCGCGGGCACGGGCACTCCCGTCCTTTCGTGGAGAAGCTCCATGGCACGGAAGCCGCTTTCCGGCACCTCGATGTGAAGGGCGGTCAGCATGGCAGGCGCGAACTTGTAGGGGGAGGCGGTGGAAAGGATCACCGCGCGGCGGCCTTCGCTCTTTTTGCGGTAGTCCTCATACACGCGCCATGCCACGGCGGTGTGGGGATCCATCAGATACTGTTCCTCTTCCCACACCCTGCGGATGGCATCGAAGGCCTGAGCATCATCCGCCTTGCCGCAGGCAAATTCGCTTTGGATCTTTTGGAGCAGCGCATCGGGCACCTTGTAGAAGCCCTTTTCGCTGAGGTCTTTCATCAGGGAAGCAACAAGGGCATCGTCCCCATCGGAAGCGAAGTAGAGGAGCCTTTCAAGGTTGCTCGAAACGAGGATATCCATGGAGGGGGAGGCGGTCTTGTGGAAGGTGCGGCGGCGGTCATAAACACCGGTCTGCAGGAACTCCGTCAGCACATCGTTTTCGTTGGAAGCGCAGACGAGGGTACCCACGGGCAGCCCCATCTTTTTGGCGATATAGCCCGCAAGGATATTGCCGAAGTTGCCGGTGGGGACTACGAAATCCACCTGTTCGCCGGCTTTGACGGTGCCCTGCCGCCGAAGATCCGCATAGGCCTTGAAATAATAAGCCACCTGCGGTGCAAGACGGCCGATGTTGATGGAATTGGCGCTCGAAAGCCGCACATGGGTGCCCTTGAAGGCGGAAAACACTTCCTTGACGCCGCGCTGCGCATCGTCAAAGTTACCCTTAACCGCCGCAACGCAGACGTTATCGCCTTCTTGGGTGACCATCTGCGCCCGCTGTACTTCGCTGACACCGCCATCGGGGTAGAACACCATCACCCGGGTATGGGGTGCATTTGCAAAGCCTGCGAGGGCTGCCTTGCCCGTGTCGCCGCTCGTGGCGGTAAGCACGAGAACATCTTCCTTCTGCCCAACGGCCTTGCCGGATTCCGCCACAAGGTAGGGCAGCAAACAAAGGGCCATATCCTTGAATGCGCTGGTGGGGCCGTGGTACAGTTCAAGAACATGCGCGTTTTGGACCGGCACCGTGGGGGTCAGGTCTTCCCCTTCGAACTTGCCGCGGTAGCCCGCTTCCACCGATGCGGCGATGTTCGGTACGCCGGGCAGAAGCTTCTTTAAAATATGCGCGGTGAGCGCGTATTGGTCAAGGGAAAGAAGCGCGGCGTCATCAAGCTGCGCATCGGGAATGGCTGCAGGCACATACAGGCCGCCGTCGGGCGCAAGGCCCTGCAGGATCGCTTCGGCTGCTGCGGCGGTTTCTGTTTTGCTGCGCGTGCTGAAATATTGCATGGTCGTATTCTCCGTAAAACTTTTTAAAAATAGGGCTTGCATTCCCCCTGCCAATATGATATATTGTCCGCAACGAAAAAACAAGTGTTTTTTTCTGAAAAACACATTTTCCATAAAATGTTTTTGAAAGGCAGATTTTTCCATGAAGATTGCACTCCTTGGTTTCGGTACGGTAGGTAAAGGCACCTACGAGCTTTCCCTTCTTCGCTCGGAGCATGGCATCGAAGTGACCCGTGTTTTCGTGCGGCGGGACCACAAGCGCGTACTCGATCTCCAGACTTATGATATCAACGACATCATCTCCGATCCTTCCATCGATACCGTGGTGGAAGTGATGGGAGGTGACGAACCCGCCTTTTCCTATGTTAAGGCCGCTCTTCGCGCAAAGAAGAACGTTGTTACCGCCAACAAGCTCATGCTCTCCCTTCATTACGAAGAGCTGATCTCCCTTGCCCGCGAAAACGGCGTGCATATCGCCTTCAGCGCGGCCGTGGGCGGCGGCATCCCCTTCCTTGCAAGCCTTCTTCGCGTGGGCCGGGTGGATACCGTGGACAGCCTCGGCGGCATCATGAACGGCACCACCAACTATATCCTCACCGCCATGCAGCAGGAAGGTGCCGATTTTGTGGAGACACTCAAAAAGGCACAGCAGATGGGCTATGCGGAAGCCGATCCCACCGCCGATATCGATGGCCTCGATGTGCGCGCAAAGCTGGCGCTGAGCGTGGATGTGGCCTTCGGCAAAATGGCCGATCCCGCCGCCGTTCCCGCCCTCGGCATCCGCCATATCAGCGCGGAGGATGTGGCCATCTTCAAACAGCTTGGCCTGATCTGCCGCCTGATCGGCAAGGCGGAGCGCACCGTGAAGGGCGCTGCCGCCTATGTGGAACCCGCCCTGTTCGGGCAGGATGTGCCGGAAGCCGGCGTCAACGGCACGGGCAATGTGATCTCCTACCGCTGCCGCAGGCTCGGTATGCAGAACTTCTTCGGCCTTGGCGCGGGCATGAATCCCACCGCCTCCGCCGTGATGCATGACCTGATCGATATCTCCCTTGGCTTCTCCGCCTTCGACCTTGCCGCCTGCAAGGGCAGCTTCGTGCCCGATGCGGCGGAATCCGTGCACGGCTATTACCTTCGTACCGATGCGCCCGTCCCCGCCGGGTTTGTTTCCCGTACGCTGGGCGAAACCGCGGAAGGCACCGCATACATCACCACCACCCTTTCCGTGGAAGCGATGCACGCATTCGTGAACGAAACGCTTGCAAAGGGCGGCAAAGCCTTCGCGGCGGCGCTTGCATAAAAAACGGACCGCACACAAATCCCCCGGGCAATCCGCCAGGGGGATTTTCATATGCTCCTGCCGCTGCAGGGTTTGACAATGCGTATCGCATGCCCGTATAATAAATCTGTATGGTTTTCATTTCTTTGGTTGTAATCTCATATATCAAAAAGGAGAGCGATCGGTATGTTTGAATTCTACAAAAAAGGCGTAAAGAAAGTTTTGAGCATCGGTGCACACCCCGACGATGCGGATACGAGCGCCGGCGGCCTTGTGATGAAGCTGATTGAGGCGGGCTGGGATGCGCGTTTCGTTTCCGTTACCAACGGCTGCAGCGGCACATACCATGCGGATGTTCCCCCGGAAGAGCTCACCCTGCAGCGCCGGGCGGAAGCAGCGGCAAGCGCCCGGCTTTTCGGCGAAGGGATCCGCTATGATCTTCTTCACCACACCGACGGCAGGCTGATGCCCACCCTTGAGGCCCGCGAGCACCTGATGCGCTATATCCGCCGCTATTCTCCGGATCTCATCATCACCAACCGCCCCAACGATTACCACGCGGATCACCGCAATACCTCCATCCTTGTGCAGGATTGTTCCTATCTTCTTACCGTGCCGAAGCTCTGTGAGGATACCCCGGCCATGGAGCATATGCCCGTCATCATCTACTGGAGCGACGGTTTCCACAATCCTCCCTTCCGCACGGATTACATCGTTCCCGTCACCGAGGAAAAGGTGAACCTGCTTGCGGAGCATGCTGCCTGCCACGAGTGCCAGTATTTTGACTGGATGCTCTGGCCCGATAACCTTGACAGGAAGAAGCTGCCCAAGGAGCAGCTGGTGGAAGACCTGAAGGCCCGTTTCCGCCGTTCCATGTCCCGCCAGGCCGATGAAAAGCGCGAAGCGCTTATCGCAAAGCACGGCGAGGCCGGCAAAGCCGTCAAGTATATCGAGCAGTATGAGCTTTGCGAGTTCGGCGCTGATATGACGGATGAGATCCTTGCGATCATCGAAAAGCCCGAATAAAAATATAAAAGGAAGAGCGAACCGATATGAAGCTTACCCGAAAAGAAAACTACGAAGCCCTTTCCGCTGCGGCGGCAAAGGTGATTATCGATACCGTGAAGGCGAAGCCGGACGCCGTTCTTGGCCTTGCCACCGGCTCGACACCCATCGGCACCTACAAATGCCTTGTGGCGGCTGCAAAGGCAGGCGAGGTGGATTTTTCCCGCGTGAAGACGGTAAACCTTGACGAATACCTCGGCCTTACCGGCGACCATCCCCAGAGCTACCGCTATTTCATGGAAACGAACCTGTTCCGCGAGGCCGGTTTTACGGCGGAAAACACCAACCTGCCCAACGGTGCCGCCGCGGATGCGGATGCGGAATGCAGGCGCTATGATGCCCTTGTGGAAGCGCTTGGCGGGATCGACCTGCAGCTTCTCGGCATCGGCAACAATGGCCACATCGGCTTCAATGAGCCGGATGATGTGTTTACCGTGAACACCCACACCGTGGACCTTGCTCCCGGCACCATTGCCGCCAACGCACGCCTCTTTGCGGGCGGTGAAGCGGAAGTGCCGCGCCGCGCCGTCACCATCGGCATGGGTGCCATCATGAAGGCGAAAAAGGTGCTGCTCATCGCTTCCGGTGAAGGCAAGAAGGATGCCGTCCGCGGCATGCTTTACGGCCCTGTTACCCCGAAGATGCCTGCAAGCGTCCTGCAGCTGCACGGCGATGCGGAAGCCATCGTGGATTTCGATACGGAAGCGTAAGGGGCGACACCATGCGAAGGAAGCTGAAACTCACAGAGGGCATTTTTCCCATGCCCGTGCTGCTGGTGGCGACTTATAATGCCGACGGCACCGTGAATGTGATGAATGCCGCCTGGGGCATGATGCAGGAAAGCGGCTATGTGGCGCTGAACCTGACGGAGACCCACAAGACCGTCGGGAACATCAAAGCCCGCGGCGGCTTTACCGTCAGCATTGCCGATGCGGCCCATG
Organism: Clostridiales bacterium; assembly: GCA_015056105.1. GTDB lineage: Bacteria > Bacillota > Clostridia > Christensenellales > CAG-138 > UBA1685. The sequence goes on from SVGX01000003.1 coordinate 12,897, forward strand.
TGGCGGAAGCGGATTATTTCGGCATCGTTTCCGGCAAAACGGTGGCGAACAAGCTGGAAAGCGCCGGCCTTACCACAAGCAAAGCGGAAACGGTGGATGCGCCTGTGATCAACGAATTCCCGCTTTGCCTTGAGTGCGAATTTGTGGAATACCAAAGCAACGCTTTCGGCTGCGGCGTCATCGGCAAAGTGCTTTCCGTCACGGCGGATGAAAGCGTGATGGATGGCGACAAGGTGGATATTTCCCGGGTAAACGCCATTGCCTTCGATCCCTATACCCACGGCTATTACCGCGTGGGCGAGCGGGTGGGCGAAGCCTTCCGGGATGGGCGCAGGCTCATAACAAAATAAAGCGCAGCAGGTTTTGCGTCAGAGAAAAGCCGTGTCCCTCAAGCGGCTTTTCTTTTTTGTATTGCGGCTGCGCCCAACCTTCTTTTCCATTGCCTTTGCCGCGGCTCTGTGCGATAATAAAATGTAAGCCCAATCGCTGTTCACGGTTTGTTTGCTTTTCTTTTGTCCGGTTTTGCGGTATACTGCCGCTTGTTTTCCGATATGTTTCCATGAAGGAGGTTTTTCGTTATGGCAGCTTTTTTTGAAGTGTTTTCCGATTTTCTCGCCAACTGCGGTCCCTGGGTGTATGTGATCATCTTCGCCGGCAAGATCGTGGAGGTATCTCTCGGCACGCTGCGCCTTGTGCTGATCAACAGGGGCGAGCGTGTGGTGGGCAGCGTCATTGCGCTCATTGAGATCCTTCTTTGGCTCATCATCGCCGGCAATGTGCTTTCCGATTACCAGTCCGATCCCTTCAAGATGCTTTCCTATGCCTTTGCCTATGCCCTCGGCAACTACCTCGGCAGCTGGCTGGAAGAGCGCCTTGCCTTCGGTCTGAGCAGCGTGCAGATCGTGGTGGTGGATAAGGAGACCAACGACCTGATCAGCGAAGCGCTTCGCAAAAACGGCTTCGGTGTTACGGAGCTTACTGCCCAGGGCAGGGATGATGAGACCCGCTATATGCTGCTTTCCACCCTGCGCCGCAAGCTTGCGGATGAAGCCATCGCCCATGTGCAGAAAATCGCCCCGAAGGCGATGATCACCGTCAGCGATGTAAAGAGCCAGCGCAGCGGCTATCTTCGCACAGCGCCTTCCCGGAAAAAGCGCAAAGGGCTTTGATGAAAACCGCATAAAAGAAAAACGGATCCGCCCTGTGTGCAAAAGCGCAGGGCGGATCTTTTGTGGGGCGGGTGCTGTCATGCTTTCCCCATGAGGGGAAGCCTTGGGGGGAAGCGTTTTCTCCCTTTAAAGGCCACGCTGCAATTCGCTGACAATCTGCCGGCTGCCATTTTGCTGTGCTCCACGGGCGGCAAAAAAAGCCGCTCCCGAAGGAGCGGCTTTTTGATGGCGCTAAGGTTTTTATGCCTTCTTGGAAGCGGCCTTCTTGTCGGTCAGGAACTTGATCAGGAAGATCACGCCGACCATGACAGCGATGGCGATCGGGAGAACGATGACGCTCTGCACGAAACCGGCCACGATGTACATGACGAAGGATACGCCCGCAACGAGGAGCGCGTAGGGCAGCTGGGTGGAAACGTGGTTGATGTGGTTGCACTTGCCGCCCGCAGATGCCATGATGGTGGTATCGGAGATGGGGGAGCAGTGGTCACCGCAAACAGCACCGGCCATGCAGGCGGAGATGGCGATGATCATGATGGTAGAACCGTCCGCACCGAATACGCTTACCACAATGGGGATCAGGATGCCGAAGGTGCCCCAGGAGGTACCGGTGGCGAATGCAAGGCCGCAGGCCACGATGAAGACGATGGCGGGCAGGAAGTTCATGAAGCCGGCAGCACCGGATTCAACGAGAGCCGCAACATAGTCCGCAGCGCCAAGGCTGTCGGTCATGGCCTTCAGGGTCCATGCGAAGGTGAGGATCAGGATGGCGGGGACCATGGCCTTGAAGCCTTCGGGGATGCAGTCCATCGCGTCCTTGAAGTTGATGACGCGGCGGCAGAGCAGGTAAACGATGGTGAACAGAAGACCGATGGAGGAGCCGAACACGAGGCCCACGGAAGCATCGGAGCCGGAGAACGCTTCGACGAAGCTGGCACCGCTGAAGAAGCCGCCGGTGTAGATCATGCCGACAACGCAGGCAGCGATGAGGACAACGATGGGGAGAACGAGGTCAAGAACCTTCGCATTGGTCTCAACTTCTTCCACGTTGCTCTCGGAGTAGGGACGGTCGGGAGTGGTGTAAAGGTCGCCCTTTTCAATGGCGTTCTTTTCATGGGTAGCCATGGGGCCGAAGTCCACCTTCAGAAGAACGATGGTGATCATCATGGCGATGGTCAGCAGGGCGTAGAAGTTATAGGGGATGGCGTCGATGAAGAGGGAGAGGCCATCGTAACCATCGACAAAGCCGGTAACGGCAGCGGCCCAGGAGCTGATGGGCGCGATGATGCAGACAGGGGCTGCAGTGGCGTCGATCAGGTAGGAGAGCTTCGCACGGGAAATGTTGTGCTTATCGGTCACGGGCTGCATAACGGAACCGACGGTGAGGCAGTTGAAGTAGTCATCGATGAAGATGAGGCAGCCGAGGGCGATGGTGGCAAGCTGTGCGCCGGTACGGGTCTTGATGTTCTTCGAAGACCACTTACCGAATGCAGCGGCGCCGCCCGCCTTGTTCATCAGGGCAACAACAGCGCCCAGCATGACGAGGAAAATCAGGATGCCGACGTTCCAGCCGTCGGAAAGCTGTGCGATCATGCCATCCACGAACAGGTGGTTCATGATGCCTTCAAAATTGAAGTTGGCATAGAAGCATGCACCGACAAAGATACCGGCAAAGAGAGAAGAGTAAACTTCCTTGGTGATGAGCGCAAGGCCGATAGCGACGATCGGCGGCACCAGCGCCCAGAAGCTGTTGGCAAAGGGGCTTACGACTTCTTCACCCTCTGCAAAGACGGTGGCGGCGATCAGAACGGTAGCGATAAGCAGCACCGCAAGGATCGCTCTCCTTTTCTTGGAGATGTTTTTCATGGGGAGCCTCCTCAATAAAGATTGATATTGGCAGCCGGTAAAAAGATGATAGCAAAAGCCGGATGCCGAATTTCCGCCCGTAAAAGCGGAAAATGTGATTCATTTTATTGTGTGTTTGCGCTGTTTATTTCGATTTCGCGAAGATAATAAATAAGAAAAACAAAGTTTGTGAATCAGTACAACAATGTTATCAAATTGTGAGCGGAATGTAAACAGGGAAAATTCGAAAACCCGTAAGGCAGGATGAAAAATTTTCGGGAAAAAGCCGGAAAACGCCCTGTTTTCCTGAAAAAACCGCAGCGGATGGAACGCTGCGGCGAAAAAATATATTATTTGAGTTTCACGGTGCGTAAAATTGCGGCGAACGGTATTACCCTTTGAGCCCGTGCTGCGCATACAGCCTTGAAAGGGTGCCGTTTTGACGAAGCTCCTCAAGCAGCACATCCATGAGCGATGTCAGGGCGGGGGTGGCGCTTGATGCGGCAGCGGCATAGGAGATATTGCCGAGGGTCACGGCGCTGCGGTCGAACTCCCCTTCGCCGTCCAGCTTGTTCAGCGTAAGGTCATTGAGCACGATGGCGTCCACCTCTCCATCCCGCAGGGCATCGAAGAGCTCATCGTAGGAGGCGTAGGACAAGTCAATGGTATCCTCGTTGTATTTGTAGGTGGTGATAAGCCCATCCTCCGGGTGGGTTTCGAGATAGCTGTCGAGCATCGTTTCGTAAACACCCGTGGGCACATACAGGCCGGATGTGGAGGCGGACTGCAGGAAGCCGACCTTGATGTTCTTCACCGCCCTTTGCCCTTCGCCCTTTCGGAATACGAAGCGGCAGGGGTCTTCATAATAGGAAGAAGAATAGGCAAAACCGGTGCTGCCGCCCTTTGGCATCATGCAAAAAAGCATATCCACAGTGCCGTCGGTGAGCTTTGCAGCGGCAGTCATGGGGGTAACGGGAATAAATTTTACCGCATCCTGTCGCCTGTCCCATTTTTCATCGGCGCTGAGGATCCTCTCGCCGAGAAGCTCCGCAAGGGCATACTCAAGGCCATCGCCATCAAGGCTCATGCCAGGCATATCCGTGCGAACGCCCACCTTCAAAATGCCGTTATCGTGAACGGTGGCTACCTCTGCGCTCGAGAGCAGTGAGGGCTCTACCCTCAGGGCGTTCGCCAGCAGAATAAGCAGCACAAATACGCCTGCGCCGATCAAAACCTGCCGCGGGCGTTTGCCTTCCTCTCCCTTAAAGGTGATGAGCGGGCGGTGCTGCTTTTTGCCGTTTGTGACGGTGCGCCGCCCGTGTCTTGTAAAAAGCCGGAATTTCATGCTTCGATTATACCCCGCCCGGGGCGCGTTGACAAGGCGGCAGGGGCTGGGATATAATAACTTGATATGTAAAATTTTATGGAAAGCCGGGCTTTTTTGCGCCGGGCTGCCGAAGATAAATGAGGTATATAATATGAAAAATCTCACTTCCAAGGAACTTCGCGATCTTTTCCTCGCCTTCTTCCGTGAGCGTGGCCATGCGGTCATTCCTTCCGCATCGCTGATCCCCGAAAATGATCCCACGGTGCTCTTCACCACTGCGGGCATGCATCCCCTTGTGCCCTACCTGATGGGCGAAAAGCATCCTGCCGGCACCCGCCTTGCGGATGTGCAGAAGTGCGTGCGCACCGGCGATATCGACGAGGTGGGCGACAGCTCCCACTGCACCTTCTTCGAAATGCTGGGCAACTGGTCCCTGGGTGATTATTTCAAGCAGGAATCCATCGCCTGGAGCTGGGAATTCCTCACCGATGAAAAATGGCTCGGCATCGATAAGGACAGGCTGTATTTCACCTGCTTCGAGGGCGATGACAACGCCCCCCGGGATACCGAATCCTACGACCGCTGGGTGGAAATGGGCGTGGATCCTTCCCACATCTTCTACCTTGGCGCTAAGAACAACTGGTGGATCCCCGGCAACGCCGGCCCCTGCGGCCCGGATACGGAGATCTTCTTCGATACCGGCAAGCCCAAGTGCTCCGAAGGCTGCAGCCCCGCCTGCGACTGCGGCAAATACCTTGAGATCTGGAACAACGTGTTCATGCAGTATCACAAGACCGAGGGCGGCCCCGTGACCCCCCTTGCGCAGCGCAACGTGGATACCGGCATGGGCCTTGACCGCACCATCGCCACGCTGCAGGGCGTGGAGAGCGTCTACGATACCGACGCCTTCACCGGCATCATCGCCGCCATCGCACAGCTTTCCGGCAAAAACTACAAGGACAGCGCCGAGACCGTTCGCGCCTTCCGCATCATTTCCGATCACGTCCGCTGCGCCACCTTTATCCTTGGCGATCCGCGCGGCGTGACCCCCTCCAACGTGGACCAGGGCTATATCCTTCGCCGCCTCATCCGCCGCGCCATCCGCTACGCCATGCAGCTTGGCATGCCGGAAGACAGCCTGAAGGCAGTCGCGGAAGCCGTCATCGCCCAGTACGGCGACTTCTATACGGAGCTCAACGCCAACAAGGATAAGATCATGACGGAGCTTTCCCGCGAGGAGCAGCGCTTCCAGAAGACCCTTAAGAACGGTATCCGCGAATTTGAGCGCATCAAGGGCAGCTTTGCCGATGGCCGCATCGACGGCACCTCTGCTTTCCGCCTTTACGATACCTTCGGCTTCCCCATCGAGTTCACCGAGGAAATGGCTGCGGAAAACGGCCTCACAGTGGATGTGGAAGGCTTCAAGGCTGCCTTCCAGGAACACCAGAAGAAATCCCAGGCCGGCGCGGAGCAGCGCTTCAAGGGCGGCCTTGCCGACAGCGGCGAAGCCACCGCGAAGCTTCATACCGCCACCCACCTGCTGCAGGCATCCCTCCGCAAGGTGCTTGGCGACGGCGTTGCCCAGCGCGGCAGCAACATCACCCCGGAACGCCTGCGCTTCGACTTCAGCTTTGAGCGCAAGGTCGCGCCCGAAGAGCTCAAAGAGGTGGAACGCCTTGTCAATGAAGCCATCGCCGCGGATGCGGAGATCACCTGCGTGGAGATGACCGTGGAGGAAGCCATGGCTTCCGGTGCCATCGGCCTTTTCGGCGACCGTTACGGCGAGCGTGTCAAGGTTTACACCATGGGCGAATTCTCCAAGGAGATCTGCGGCGGTCCCCATGCCGCCCGCACCGGCGAGCTCGGCACCTTCAAGATCAAGAAGGAAGAGGCTTCCTCTGCCGGCGTGCGCCGCATCAAGGCCGTGCTGCAGTAAACCCATAGTATAAAAGAAAGGAATGCGCATCCCTCTCTGCGTGAGGCGGTGCGCATTTTAAAGAAAGGAGATGCAATGGCCCATATGCCGCAGTGGTTTGAGTATGACTGGCCCCTTGACGGCCGTGATGCCCGGTTTCGGGTGGACCTTGCCCTTGCTTCCGCCCCGCGGGAAGGAAGGCCGGTGCTGCTGTATGTGAGCTGCGAAAGCAAGCGTGCAAAGGCGGAAAGCCTCAATGCCCTTGAGATCGGCCGCGCGGAAGCCCTGTGCAAAAAGTGCCTGAAAGCTCTTGCGCCTTATTATGCCGGTTTCATTGAGACCGGCGCCCAGCGCCAGTATTATTTCTACGTAAAGGAAGCGGAGTTGCTTGACGAGGCGGATCGCATTGCGGAAAAGGAGCTGTTTCTTGACTGCCGTGCGGGCATGCAGCAGGAGCCGGGCTGGGCGACTTACAAAAAGCTGCTTTACCCCGATGCCGCCAAACTGCAGACCGAGGATAACCGCAAGCGCATCGCCCTCATGGTGGAGCACGGCGACAATCCCGCCGCCGCAAGGCGCATCGCGCTGTTCCTTTTCTTCCGGACGGAAACCGCCATGCTGCTTTTTTCCGAGCAGGCGCGCCTTTCCGGCTTTGCGGTAGGCGATTCCGTCTTTACGCCGGAATTCGACCGGGCTTACGGCGTGCGCATCATGCGCATCGCCCCGCTCAAAAAGCCGGAGCTTGATGAGCTGACCACCCGCGCCATCCGCATCGCGGAAAAATTCGACGGCGAGCTCCGCTATTGGGAAGCACCCATGGCGAAGCGGGGCGGTCCGCTGATGTAAAGCTACACGCCTCGCTCCGTAGGGTGACAAGTGAAATAGCGGCTTTGCCGCTGTGAATTTTTTTGCTGTGCAAAAAGTTGAAATTCGCCTGCGGCGAGTGAAATTGCACCCTGGGGGTGCAGTAGAGGAAGGTTTGCCTTGCGGCAAACCTTTTTATATAGGCGGCCGTTCCTTCGGCGAAAACTCCGACTGCGGCGGGCGGGCGCGCCCGCCCTGCCGGAGCGCCCGCCTCCGCCCTTCTTTCCAAAAACTTTCCCTATCCTCCCTTGACAAATATATCGCTTTACGATATACTTTTGTCACGATATAACGGAAACCGATATAACGACAAACGATAGGAGGGATCCCCCTTGCCTGAAAACATCGTGCTGACGGAAGCAACATATTACATTCTTCTATCCCTTGCGGAGCCCCGCCACGGCTACGGCATCATGCAGCGGACGGAAGAGCTTTCCTTTGGCAGGGTGCACCTTGCGGCGGGCACCCTTTACGGCGCCCTCAATTCCCTCTGCGAAAAGGGATGGATCCGTCCCCTGCCCGGGGCGGAGGGCAGCCGCAAAAAGGAATACGAACTGACAGAAAAAGGCCGCGGCGTGCTCCTTGATGAGTTGATGCGCCTGAAAGAGCTTGTGAATAACGGAGAAACGGTGCTGAAAGGAGAAGAGAAATGAGCGAACGGAAAAAGATCGCCCGCTGGTTCTGGGTGTGGGAATTTGAAAAGGAAGAGCTGTGGCTCAATTCCATGGCCCTTGAAGGCTGGACCCTTGACCGGGTGGGCTTCTGCAAATATGAGTTTATCCGCACGGAGGGCGGCGCATATACCGTCCGCCTTGAAATGCGGGAGAAGGATGCGGATTATACCGCCTTCATCGAGGAAACGGGCGCAGAGTATATCGGCCGCGTTGCCCAGTGGGCCTATTACCGCAAAAAGACGGAGCTTGGCAGCTTTGACCTTTTTTCCGATCTTGATTCCCGCATCGCCCATCTTGACCGCATCGGGAAAGCGCTTACCGTTGTGGCCGCTGCCAACATCGTCATCGGTTTGGCCAATTCTTTCAATTATGTTAATATCGGCTGGATCAATCTGCTTGTTGCAAGTTTGCCGGCCTATTGCGTCGGCCGCATCCACAGCAAAAAGGAAGTGCTGGAACGCGAACGGGCGGTAAGGGAATAAAAACAAAAAGGCGCTGCCTTTCAACAAAGAAAGGCAGCGCCTTTTTCTTGCTTTTAACCGCGGCGGTCATGGGGTTCCGCGCCCATTGTGACGATGCGGGTACGGTAATCCGTAGGCGACATACCGGTGATCTTGACGAAATTGCGGTAGAAAGTGGAAAAGTCCTCATAGCCGACCTTTTTTCCGATATCGTTCAGGGAAAGATTGCTCAGGGACATAAACTGTATGGCTTCCCGAATACGCTTTTCTGTCAGGTATTGCTTCACGGTGCGCCCTGTGTAAGCCTGAAATGCCTTGTAGAAGGCGGACTTCGACAGCATCACCATCCGTGCCAGCTCATCGCTGTTGACAGGCTCGTCATAGTGGGCGTCGATATACTCAAGGCAGCGGAGCATGCTGGAAAAATCATCCTGCTTCGGGCGGATATCCGTCAAAAACAGCTCCACATAGACATCGCGCAGCATCATCATCAGCGCGGATACGGCAAGAAGATGCCCCGTGCAGTAATAGGGCACTTCCGCATAGGTCTGCTCCTCGATCAGGCAGGCGAGGGATTGCTTCACGGCGGCATCGGTTTTTTCCGAAAGGCGCATGAGGGCGGGGAAGTTGGAAAAATCCGCCTTCAGCCGCGGGAAATAGGAAAGCAGCATATCCGCCACATTGCGTGAAAAGGAAAGGCAATAGTATCTCGTGCCTTCCGCGATATCAAGGCTGTGGGTCACGCCCGGGGCGGTGATAAAAACCTCCCCCGGGGACTGCAGCACATCCTCGCCGTTCTGGTGCTGCACGATGCTGCCGGAGATCAGCAGGAGCACATGGTAAAAGCTGTGGTGATGGGGCGCAACAGTGCCCTGAAAACCGCTGCCGATGTAAACGTGATAGTCTTTTTTGTTGTCGAAAAGGAATTTGCGGAACCAGCTGTTCATGAAAACGTTCCCTCCCGGAATGGGGGCTATGCCGCACATTCTGCAATGTATTTATACTGCTATGATACTGCCGGCGGAGAAAAAATGCAATGTCATTTGCGTGCGGTTTGGAGAAACTGCAATTGCCTGCTGTGCCGCAGAACGGATAGAATAATAAAACAGAGATTTTTGTCAAACCGTGTTATTAATGGAAAAGCAGACCCTAAATCAAACAGAATACCCCATCGTTTTTATTTGCGATACCGTAAAACAGAATAAACAGAGGAAAGGAAGAAGATTGCGGATGAGAGTTTATATTTCCATGGATGCGGAAGGTATTTCCGGCATTTACAAGCTCGGACAGGTCATGCCTTCCAACAAGGAATACGATTATGCAAGAAAGCTGATGGCGGGGGATATCAACGCTGCCGTGGCAGGTGCCTTCGATGCCGGTGCGGAAGAGGTATTCGTCAACGATGCACACAACGGCGGCGACAACCTGCACATCACCGATCTTGATGAGCGCATGATCCTCTGCTCCGGCGGGGACAGGCCCCTCACCATGGCGGAAGGCTGCCAGGGCGAATATGACTGTGCGCTGCTCATCGGCTACCACACCCGTAAGGGCTCCAAGGGCGTCATCAGCCACAGCTACGCCTACGGTTCCATGATCGAGCTTCGGCTCAACGGCAAGATCATCTCCGAATATGAACTCATCGGCCATATGATCGGCCATTACGGCACCCCTGTGGTGTTCCTTTCCGGCGATGATATCGTCACCGCCGACGCAAGGGAAAACGTGCCCGGCATCCATACCGTGGCGACAAAGCGCGCCATCAGCAACGGCAGCGCCGCCTGTCTCCACCCGAACGTCACCGCCCGCATGATCCGCGAAGGTGTTAAGAAGGCCGTTGAAGATTACAGGAACATCAAGCCCATGCGGGTGGAAGGCCCCGTGCGGCTCGACTGCCGCTACAGCGCGGAAGCGCAGGCATGGAAAGCGATGATGGTGGGCGAAGGCAGGGCAGAGCGCCTTGATGAGGTCACCGTCCGCTTCCACGGCAAGGATTACAAAGAGGCCTATGAAGCCTTTGTTGCCGCCGCCGCCCTTGCGGGTACCTTCCGCGACGATGCGGAGCTTTACAGGTAAAACCGTTTCTTTGAATCTGAAAAGAGAGGAGAGCGTCCACCATGCAAGAAAAGCAGAGTCTGCTCAAACGCTTTGCCGCCAATTCGGCAAGAACGTTCGGCAGAATGTGGAATAACCGCATTTACTTCATTCTGATGTGGCTGTGCGGTTTCCTGACCCTGATCCCCGCTGCCGTGGTCAACCTGACAAAATACGGCATGCAGGGAAAGGGTGGAAAAGCCCGGCAAATGGCAGAATTCACCGCGACACCGGAAGCGAAAGCGTTAAAGGAAGAGGTGCGCGGGGAGATCCGCCGGAAAAACGAATACTTCGACAAGCCTGTTTCCGGCGAAGAATTCGAAAAGGAAGTGGAAAAGGAATTTTCCCGTCAGGCACAGGCGCTGCTGGTGCAGAAGCACGGCCGCGGCAAAAAGGTCAGCGAAACGCTGGGGGAAATGCTGGAGAGCACGCCTTTCCTGCTTTATTCCGTGATCGTATCGCTGCCGATGTACATCGTCGGGGCGGTGTTCCAGCGGCCTTACCTCAAGTACATCCTTGAACGCATCGCCATGATGGCCTTTGTGCTCATGGGCGTTACCATCGTGGTGTTCAGCATCATTTACATCTCCCCCACGGATCCCGCGGCCAGCGTTCTCGGCCCCGAAGCCACCAAGGAAGCGGTGGAAAACTTCCGCGAAGCTTACGGCCTGAACGATCCTTATCTGGTGCAGCTTTGGAACACCTTCCGCAAGGTCATCACCTTCGACCTTGGCAACTCCTATGTGGGCAATCAGGATATTGCCGAAGCCATCGGCAGAAAGTTCCCGCCTACGCTGATCGTGGGTATTGCATCGCTGGCGGTGGCGCTGCTGATCGCCATGCCGGCGGGCATCATTTCCGCCATCAAGCAGTACAGCGGCCTTGATTATGCGCTGATGCTCATTGCGCTTCTGGGCCTTTCCATCCCGAACTTCTGGCTGGGCCTCATCATGATCCTGGAATTCTCCATCCAGCTCAAGTGGGTGCCGGCCATGTATCAGCCGGAAAATCTCATCACCATCATCATGCCCGCCATCGTGGTCGGCACGGGCATGAGCGCGCAGATCGCCCGCATGACCCGCTCCTCCATGCTGGAAGTTGCAAGGCAGGATTACGTCATGATGGCCCGCGCCAAGGGCCTGCAGGAAAGCAAGGTGGTCATGCGCTACATCCTTAAAAATGCGCTGCTGCCCATCATCACCGTTATCGGCATGTCCTTTGCGGCAACGCTCAGCGGCGCTGCTACCACGGAAAAGGTGTTCAACATCAAGGGTATGTGCGAATACATCTCCTCGAGCACGTTGCTGCCGGATACCCCGGTGGTCATCGGCGGCGTTATCTACATCGCCGCAGCGATCTCCATTTCCAATCTGATCGTTGACCTGATCTATACTTTTGTTGACCCGCGCCTTAAAACAAGGCTGCGCAACTATTAAGAAAGGAGGAAAGCGGAATGAAAAACAAAAAAACGGGCCATGGCAAGAAAACCGTTTCCGAGTTTTACAAGCGGTTCAAGAAGCAAATGGTGAACATGCACACGGAAAACCGTGCGCTCTCCATTGCCTGCGGCGCCACCGGCGTGTTCCTGCTGATCTTCCTTTTCAGCGCATACGACTTTTTCACCAAGACCTTCAGCACTTTCTTTGTTGCCATGGCCGGCATTTATGTGCTTGAACTGCTCTACCTGCTCTTCGTCATGAAAAAGGTGCAGAAAGAGATCGTAAACGGCGGCATCAAAAAAGGCACCCGCTATCTTGGCATCCCCATGCTGCTTTTCCTCGTTTCGGGCAACTTCATGGCCTTTGCGGCGGGCGGCATCATGCTCAAGAAAGATCCCACCATCGAGTATCAGCTCTGCGTTTACATGATCATGACCAACCTTGCCTGCGCGCTGGTCAGCTGCCTGAACCTCTTCAAAGAGTATGTGGCGGGCACCTTCTTCCTGGGCCTGGGGCTTCTGGCGGCGCTTACGGTGTTCTACATCGTGGCAACGGTGTTCGTGTGGCGCGGCATCACCCAGAAGGATATCGACAAGAAGCTTATCTGGCTCTCCGTTCCCCTGGCAGCCTCCGTCGTTTCGGGCAACATATTTGCCCTTGCGCTGGCGCTCATCATCTTCCGCCGCTGCAGGCAGGAAAACAAGGATGTTTCCATTAAATGGGTGGATATCGTCCGTCGCCTGTTCAAAAACCAGATGGCCGTTGCGGGCGCCTTCATTGTGGTGTTCCTGATCGCCATGAGCGTTTGGAGCTCCCTTACCTTCGAGGATTATGTGATCTTCGATAACGATTATTACAACCTGCTGGTCAAGCCCTGCCTGCGCTATCCCTTCGGCACGGATGAATTCGGCCGCTGCGTGTTCTCCCGCATCATCTACGGCGCACGCATCTCCCTGCTCATCGGCATTGCCTCCATCACCTACCCGATCTTCATCGGCGGTGCGCTGGGCGCGCTGGCCGGCTATTACGGCGGCAAGCTGGATGATGCCATCATGCGCGTGATGGACGTGATCTACGCCATCCCGGGCGTGCTGCTCTCCATGGTCATCATCGCATCCTTCGGCGCAACGGTGCCAAACCTCATCATTGCCCTCGGCGTGGGTCGCATCGCATCCTATGCCCGTGTGACCCGCGCAACGGTGCTCAACATGGCCAACGCGGAGTTCGTTGAAGCGGCAAAGGCCTGCGGTGCCAACGATACGGTCATCATCTTCAAGCACATCATCCTGAACTCCCTGTCTCCCATCATCGTCAACGCGACGATCGGCATCGGCGGCGTGGTACTTTCCACCAGCTCCCTTTCCTACCTCGGCATCGGCATCCCCTCCCACATCCCGGAATGGGGCAACGTGCTTCGTGCCGGCAGCACCTACCTTGAGACCCAGCCCTATCTTGCGATCTTCCCGGGCATTGCGATCATCGTGCTGGTGCTGGCATTCAACTTTTTCGGCGACGGTGTGCGCGATGCGCTCGACCCGAAGCTGAAGTGATCCGGAGGTGATCCTATGAGCGAAGCTCCCCTTCTGAAAATCGAAGACCTCAGCGTGCAGTATATGACCGATGAGGATGTGGTCTATGCGGTAAACGGCCTCAGTGCAGAACTTTACCGGGGCGAAAGCCTTGGCTTCGTGGGTGAGACCGGCGCCGGCAAAACCACCACCGCCCTTTCCATCATTCAGCTTCTGCCGGAGCCTGCCGGCATCATCACCGGCGGCAGCATCTGGTTCAACGGCAGGAATCTGATCGAAAACAAAGAGAAGGAAAACCAGCTGATGCGCGGCGACGGTATTTCCATGATCTTCCAGGATCCCATGAGCGCGCTGAACCCCACCCTCAGGATCAGCCGGCAGATGATGGAGGTCGTGGAATCCCACCGCAAGTGCTCCCGCAAGGAGGCGGAAGCCATCTGCATCGATATGCTCGAAAAGGTGGGCATCAAGCGGGACCGTTTCGATGATTATCCCCATCAGCTTTCCGGCGGCATGAAGCAGCGCGTGGTCATAGCGATGGCGCTTCTGTGCAATCCTGAGGTGCTCATTGCCGATGAGCCCACCACCGCCCTTGATGTGACCATTCAGGCGCAGATCCTTGAGATCATCAAGCGGCTTATCAAGGAATCCAACATGTCCATGATGCTCATCACCCATGATCTTGGCATCGTGGCGGAGACCTGCGACCGCATTGCCGTTATCTACGGCGGCAGCGTTGTGGAAAGCGGCACCGTGCGCGAGGTCTACAAAAACCCGCGCCATCCTTACACCCGCGGCCTTTTCGCTTCCATCCCGAAGCTTGATACGGAAGAGGAAGAACTGCATCCCATCGAGGGCGAACCGCCGAACCCGGCACGCATGCCCTCCGGCTGCGCCTTCCATCCCCGCTGCCGCTACTGCAAGGACATCTGCCGGCAGGAGAAGCCCCCTGTACGGGGCGAAAGCCATCAGGTGCGCTGCCATTTTGACATAGAGGAGGAATAAGCCCATGACGGAACAGAAGACCATGCTTGAAGTCCGGGGGCTGAAGAAATACTTCAAAGTGCCCAACGGCGGCAACCTCCATGCGGTGGATAACGTATCCTTTACCATCAACGAAGGCGAGACCCTTGGCATCGTAGGCGAATCCGGCTGCGGCAAGTCTACCCTCGGCCGTGTGATTTTAAGGCTCCATGAGCCAACCGCCGGCAAAGTGCTTTTTGACGGCATGAACATCACTGCCTTCAACAAGCAGGAAATGCAGAAGATGCGCAGCAAGATGCAGATCATCTTCCAGGACCCCTTCTCCTCCCTCAACCCCCGTTACACCGTGGCGCAGGCCATCGAAGAGCCGCTCAAGCTCAACGGCATCGGCGCCAACAGCGCGGAGCGCAAACAGCGCATTGAGGAGATGATGGACCTTGTGGGCCTTGCGAAGCGCACCTACAACGCTTACCCCCATGAGTTTGACGGCGGCCGCCGCCAGCGTATCGTGATCGCCCGCGCGCTGGCGCTCAACCCGAAGTTCATCGTCTGCGACGAGCCCGTATCCGCCCTTGATATGTCCATTCAGGCGCAGATCCTCAACCTGATGATCAGCCTGCAGAAGCAGATGGGCCTTACCTACATGTTCATTTCCCACGACCTGAGCGTGGTGAAGCACATTTCCACCGATGTGGGCGTTATGTACCTCGGCCAGATGGTGGAAAAGGCCCCGAAGGATGCGCTTTACAAAAAGCCGCTCCATCCCTATACGGTGGCGCTCCTGAGCGCGATTCCCATCCCGGATCCGGATGCCAACAGGAAAAAGATCATCCTGCAGGGCGAGATCGCATCCCCCATCAACCCGAAACCCGGCTGCCGCTTTGCGCTCAGGTGTCCCTTTGCAAACGATACCTGCCGCAGCATTACCCCCGATCTTATCGAGGTGCAGCCCAGGCACTTTGTGGCCTGCCACCGCAGCGCCGAAATGCAGGAAGGCATCCTGCAGTACTGAGTACCATTGCGTTTTTCCCAAAAGGAGAACGTGTGGATAAAACCCATGAAATATCATAAGGAGGAAAAAACATGAAAAAGAGGATCGCAATCCTTCTGTGCCTCGCACTGCTCGTAAGTGTTTTTGCAGGCTGCAACACGCAGACCCGTGAAGAAGCACAGAACCCTGTTACCAGCACTGCTCCCGAAAGCTCCGGCAGCAGCTCCGGCACCGCCGCCGAGCCCGCTCCTGCCCGTGAACCCGTTGAGCTGTCCCTTGTTACCCTTGCCTCTGACGAGAAGGTCGCCAACGTTATCCGCGACCAGCTCAAAAAGGCCGGCTTTGACGTGACCGTCAACGTCTTCCCGGACAGCGGTACCTTCAACGCTGCCGTTGAGACCGGTGAGCATGACCTTTCCATCTCCAGCCACTCCGGTTCCGGTTCCCCCGACGCCAACGTCCGCGGACCCTTCCACAGCGAAGGCGCCTGGAACCGCTACGGCTATAAGGATGCCGAGATCGACGCTTTGATCGATGAAGCTTCCGCTGCTGACGGTGAGCCTTCCCTTGATGCTTACAAGCGCTTCGAGATCGCCATGGTGGAAGAGAAGGCGTACATCACGCCTCTCTACAGCGCTCTTAAGACCTTCGCCGTCAACAAGAACGTTGTGGATGCGGATTCCATCGAGGCTTCCGTCGGCGGTGCCCGCTGGGTATGGAGCACCAAGTATGCCGATATGTCCCAGGCTGAGACCCGCCATTACAAGATGGGTATCAACTGGGCCGGCCCCAACAGCTTTGACTGCTGCCAGGGCAGCAACGGTACCACCTATTATCAGCGTACCAACATCAACGTTCCCCTCATTCAGGTCGCCCAGGGCGGCGTTGTGACCACCCGCGGCTCCCTCACCAGGGCTTACACCGTCGGTGAAGGCAGCCAGGACCTCTATTTCGCTCTTCGTACCGATGTTAACTTCGGCGCCATGCAGAACGGCGAAGCCATCGACACCGGCCTGCCGGTAGCCGCTGAAGACGTGAAGTACACCTACGAGCGCGCCATGGACGGCTCCGTTCCCAACGGCGTCGGCGCCAGCTACCTTTCCTATGTTGATACCGTGAACATCGTTTCCGATATCGAGCAGCTGAAGTCCGCCAAGGCTTCCGACGGTTCCACCAGCGTTCTCGATGCCCTCAACGCGGGCCTCAAGACCCCCATCAGCAGCATCGCCGCGGATAAGTATGCCGCCGATGAAGATGCCGGTGTTTACGAAGTTCTCCATATCCACCTGAAGTCCCAGTATCCGCAGCAGCTCCAGACCCTGTCCTCCGGCCAGATCTCCATCGTCTGCAAGCAGCAGATCGAAAAGATCAACGAAGGCATCACCGCTGAGAACTATGACCCCAACACCCATGTGCTCTACGGCGATCCTTCCACCCTGAAGGAAGGCGAAGACAGCGGCATGTACTTCTCCGGCCCCTATGTGCTCAGCCATGTTGACGATTACGGCTCCTACCTGGTCCGTAACCCCGGCTGGAACCCCGAGTCCGAAGATGCCGGCCAGATCAAGTACATCGACATGCTTGCCATTGCCGACAACAGCACCCAGACCGCTGCGTTCCGCAACGGCGAGCTTGACGAAGCAATGCCCGGCGGCGAAAACATCGCCCTCTGCGAAGCGGATGAGAACATCAACATGCTCAAGCGTCCCTCCGTTGGCGTATACTTCCTTGCCAACCTGCAGCTTGGCAACAGCAAGATGGTGGATGAGAACCTCCGCAAGGCCGTTCTCTACGCCGTCAACACCGATGAGATTCTCGCCGTTCTCGGCACCGAAAACTATGTGCCTGCCGGCTCCACCCTCATCATGCTCAACACCGGCTTCCGCGTGATGGCCGATGCCGCCAAGAGCGCAGAATACCTGAACGCCTACTATGAGAGCCAGGAGTAAGAATACTTTGTTCTCCGAATGATGGGGATGCATCATCCCCTGCACAGACGCCCCTTCGGGGCGTTTGTGCATTTTTGGGGGAAAACGGGAGCGGACTGCGCCTTGCGTCTGCCGCGCCGGGGTGTTATGCTAAAGCCGGACGCATAATAAGGAGCATTATCCCAATGAACGATTTTTCCCAGGGTTCGATCAAACGGTGTATCATATCCCAGACGATCCCGCTGACGGTGGCGCAGGTGGTGCACCTTCTTTATAACGTGGTGGACCGCATCTATATCGGGCATCTGCCGGAAATAGGCGAACTGGCGCTGACGGGTGTTGGCGTCACATTCCCCATTACGGTGCTTATTGCCGCCTTTACGGGGCTTTTTGGCAATGGCGCCATCCCCATCTTTTCCATCCTGCGCGGCAAAAAGCAGGAGGCTGCGGCGCAGGAGATCATGGGCAATGCCTTTGTGCTGCTGCTTCTTGCATCCGTTGGGCTGTTCGGCTTCTGCTTTGCGCTGAGAAGGCCCATTCTCTTCCTGTTCGGCGCCAGCGAAGCATCCTGCTTTTACGCAAACCAGTATCTTGAAATATACCTCTTCGGCACCGCCTTTACCATGCTCGCCACGGGCATGAACGGCTTTGTGAACGCACAGGGCTTCCCCAAAGTGGGCATGGTGACGATGATGCTCGGCGCGGCGCTGAACATCCTTCTCGATCCGCTTTTCATCTATGTCTTTCATATGGGCGTCCGGGGCGCGGCCATCGCCACGGTCATCAGCCAGGCGGTCTCTGCCGCATGGGTGCTCGCCTTCCTGTTCGGAAAAAAACCGTCCCTCCGGCTCAAAAAAAGCTGCTTCCGTCTGCGGGCAGCCAATGTGAAGGAGATCACCGCCATGGGCGCCACTTCCTTTGTGATGCAGGGCTCCAACTGCCTTGTGCAGGTAACTTGCAACAACATGCTGCAATCCTTCGGCGGCGACCTCTATGTGGGGATCATGACGATCCTCAATTCCGTCCGCGAGGTGGTGATGCTGCCCGTCAGCGGCGTTTCAAGCGGCGCGCAGCCCGTGCTGGGCTTCAACTACGGCGCCGGCGAAAACGAAAGGCTGAAGGAAGGTGTCCGGTTCATGACGCTCATTCAGGGCACCTATACGCTTTTTGCCTGGCTTCTTATTATGCTGATCCCGAAAGCGATGTTCCGCATCTTTACCACAGATCCGGAGACTGTTGCTGTGGGCGCAAAGATGCTTAACATTTACTTCTTTGGCTTTGTATTCATGACATTTCAGTTTGCGGGGCAGACCACCTTTCAGGCCCTCGGCAGGAAAAAGAAGGCGATATTCTTTTCCATGCTCCGCAAGGTGATCATCGTGGTGCCGCTGACGCTGCTGCTTCCGCATTTCGGCCTTGGGGTCAGGGGCGTATTTCTGGCGGAACCCATCTCCAACGCCGTGGGCGGTACGCTTTGCTTTGTGACCATGTATCTGACAGAATACCGAAAACTGTAGGGGGAAACAAACATGAAACTTCTTTTGACCGCCTTTGACCCCTTCGGCGGGGCGGATGTGAACCCGGCGGAACGGGCGGTATCCCTTGTCGCCGAAAAGGTGGGCGCTGTGTCGGTAACAAAGCTCACCGTACCCACCGTGTTTTACAGGAGCATCGAGACCGTTGCTGCCGCCATTGTGCGGGAAAAGCCGGATGCGGTGCTTTGCATCGGGCAGGCAGGGGGCTGTGCCGGCCTTGCGGTGGAACGCGTGGGCATCAACATCGACGACGCCCGCATCCCGGATAATGCCGGTGCGCAGCCCGTCGACAGGCCCATCTTCCCGGATGGTGAAAACGCCTATTTCGCTACGCTGCCCATCAAAGCCATGGTGAAAAATATCCGCGCGGCGGGGCTTCCCGCCACCGTTTCCAACAGCGCGGGCACGTTTGTCTGCAACCACCTGCTTTACGGCCTTCTTTATACCCTTGCAAAAAACAGTTCCCATATCCGGGGCGGCTTTATCCATGTGCCGTACCTGCCGGAGCAGGCTGCCGCCCTTTCATCGCCCGCATCGTCCATGAGCGCTGCCGATATCGCCCGGGGCATCGAAGCCGCCATCGCCGCCATTGGGGAATGCGAAAAGGATATTGCAGCGGCGGAAGGCGCATTGCATTGATCCCGCAAAAATTCCCCCTTGACCATGACGCTGCGTTATGGTTTACAGTGGTATCACCGGGGAGGGATGATACATGATGACGGTACACGAGGTCAGCGAACTGACGGGGGTCAGCATCCGTACGCTGCGGTATTACGACAAGATCGGCCTTCTGCACCCATCGGGGCGCACGGAAGCGGGCTACCGCCTTTACGGCGGGAGGGATCTTCAAAGGCTGCAGCGGATATTGCTCTTTCGCGCGGTGGAATTTCCGCTTAGGGAGATCAAAGCCATCATGGAAGATCCGGATTTTGACCGCACCGCTGTCCTTGAACAGCAGATCGAGCTTTTGACCCTTGAGAAGGAGCACATCGAAAATCTGATCTCCCTTGCCCGGGGGATCAAACTGTTGGGGGAGAATTATATGAACTTTACCGCATTCGACAGGAAGAAACTGGACGATTACGCCAGAGAAGCAAAGGCTGCCTGGGGCAACACCGCCGCCCATAAAGAGTTTGAAGAAAAGAAGAAGGGCAGGTCGGAAGAAAAGGAGCAGGCCCTCGGCGCGGAGCTGATGGCGATCTTTGCGGAGCTGGGGCGGATCCGCCACAGTGATCCTGCCGCCGAAGAGGCGCAGCGCCTTGTAAAGAAGCTGCAGGATTTCATCGGCGAACACTATTATACCTGTACGGATACCATCCTGCTGGGCCTTGGAAAAATGTACGCTGCCGGCGGTGAATTCACGGAAAACATCGACCGCTGCTGCGGTGAAGGCACCGCGGTTTTTGTCTGCAGGGCCATTGAGGCAAAATGTGCCGCAAAAGGAAAATGACCGGCGAAAAGCCCGATAAAAAAGACCCCAGAGGTCTTTTTTTTGTTTTGGTCAATCCCGGGTTTCAAGCCGTTTTCCGTTGTTTGCATCCGCGGCGGTCAGGGCCCTGCCGTTGCCGGCGGCCGCGGTTCCGTGAAATCAGCCGCTTTGGTTTTTTGATATTACGAAGGCATTGATACCGTTCCGCAAAGGACCGCAAAATATATCACGCCGGATTTTTACCAGATATGCATAAACAAGACAGCGGCGGCATATATTTGAAACAGTGCTGCCGCACAAATCGCAGCATCCGTTTGCCGCGGTGTGAACACCGTTCAAAACCCCGGCCTGCGGGGGAAAACCATAACATCGTCTTAACACTTTGCGGGAGGATAAAATCATGGTAAAAACGCTCCGAAAGATCTTTGCAGCCGTAACGGTACTTTGCCTGAGCATCGCGGCTCTGCCGATCCCGGCTTTGGCTGCCGGGGACAGCCTTGCAACGACTGCCGCTGCCACGACCAGCACCGTGACCGATGAGGATGGCAATACCGTTGTGACCGTGACCGTTGAAAAGATAACCCATGGCACAACTGCCGAAGGTGTAACCGTGGAGAGGAAGGAAACCCACTCCGATATCACGAAAACCGATCCCGACGGCAATGTGCTGGGCACAGGCTGTATGGATGAGGGTGTGGAGCACAGGAAATGGGATGAAGCGGTGAAGCCCGGCGAAGAGATGCGCGAAGTGAACGTGGAACTCAAGCCGGGAGAGATCACTGCGGGCTCCGCAGAGGAGACTGTCATCGGTGTCACGGGCGATGAACAGCAGGGCCCGGATGATAAAGACTATGACTTCACCACCACCGCCGCCACGGTCGATCGCACTGTTACGGCAGAGACCGCGGAGGCAGACATCACCGTGGATAAAGTCACTACAGATCTTGAGTCCGTTGCGGCGGATGATTATGAGGGAAAGGATCCCAATGTAATGGGCCCTGCCCTGAACTTTGTGGCGGGCACGGCCGATACCGTTCCCAAGCCTGAGGAGGAAGGCTACGACTACCAGCTCGTAGGCTTTGGCGATGCAACCAATGAGCTTAAGGTGCTGCGCGATTATATTACTTACAAGAAGGTCGACGGCAAGCCGGTGACCGATGCGGACGGCAACTTCATCATTGAGAAAATCGAAACGAAAGTGGATAATACGCCGATGCAGATCGCCCTTCGCAAGGATGAAAACGGAGAATATGCGTATTTCTTCGGATACTGTATCGATTCGGATACCGAAACCAAGGATGGCGCATGGTATAAAGTCTCCAATCTGGAGGACAATGATTATTACCCGGATCCGGATTCCGCTGCCAAGCTTCGCACCATTGTGTCCAACGGCTACTGGGGCACAGAAAACGGCATGGGTTCCATTGCGCAAATCAAGATGTTGATGAAAGAAGCCTGCGGTCCGGATGCTGTTATTACGGTTGAAACGGATGACAAGGGCGGTAAAGCTACCTATAAAATTGCGGATATTATCGACGGCTTGACCGAATCGGAAGCGCTGGCCGCCACGCAGGCTGCCATCTGGTGTTTTGCCAACGGCGATTCAAACACAAGGGATGGCAAAGATGGTTTCATTGCCCATGGCCCCGTCAATGTATATAAACCCAATCCGAACAGAAACGCCTATGCGCGGGAATATGTACCGGAAAGCGATGCCAGGGCAATGGCCGTGTTCAACTGGCTGCGCAGCCTTGATCCCGTTGCCGACACCGCAGAAGATATTGCCACCGTTATTAATGAGAAAAATGCTGTGGACAATATGTCGCTGACCGTGCACGACAAAGCGGAGGATCATGCCTGCAATATGGATGACAATGCCGATAACGATGTTTACAATGCCGATCTGAATTTTACACTGGCGTTTGTGCCGGATCCGGAAAAGGATGATCTGCTGGTGTATCTGCTGGATAAGGATGGCAATCCCATCAATGATATGGATGGCGATCCTGTCATCAGGCGCCTTGCAGGCAGGAATTCCGAGGGCAGAACCGCCGATTCCATCGAGCCCGATGAAAACGGCGTTTACACCCTGACGGATCTGCAGCTGAGCGAGAATGCAGATCTCAAATTTGATCTGCGCCTTGAAGGTACCCAGTACCTGAAGGAAGGCGTTTATATCTATACCGCACACGGCGGCAGCGACAAGTCCCAGTCCATCGTCGGCATAGCGCAAGGCACGCAAACGGTGGATATTTCCTTCGGCATGACCGTAAAGTTCGAGGTGGATGAAACCAGGCATGTTGTTGCGGAACGCGTTTGGCATACCGAAAGCGACCTTGGGAGCGAAACGCCCGGGCCCGATGAAGCACCACCCGCACCCCCGGAGGAAGAACCTTCCCGCCTCGGTGAGACAGACAAAGAAGTGTATCTGGCAGATCCCGCAAAGACCGGCGATGCGTCCTTTGTGTTTCTGGGCATGGCGGCTGCCGGTGCGGTAGGGCTGGCGGTCACCTGCATCCCGGGCCGCAAAGCGAAGGAAAACTGAAAAACCGCGTGAAAAGGGATCATTTTAAGAGGATTGCGTTTTTCGCAGTCCTCTGCTCCGTTGGGAAACATGGAGCGTGACGGAATATGCCGCATCAAAAGCGTTCGGGATACCGCGTACAAGCGGCAGCGCCGCTGCGCGGGGCTATGCGGTTTTCGGGAGGTTATGAATGGAAACATGATTCGAAAGATAATGATTGCTGTGTTCGGTTTGATGCTGGCAGTGAGCCTTACCCGGTTAGCGGCAATAGAAAGGCAGGAAAATGTGAGCAGCAGGGATTATGCGGAGGCGGTACGGCTTGTGCAGGCCCCGTCCCCCACTGTACCGGCACATTTGCCGGCGTCTGCGGCCGTGCCCGGCAGGACGGCCGGCCCGGAGCCCGGGCCAGCCGTGGCCGATGATGCTGCCGATCCCGAGATCCATGCGCTGCAGCTTATGGATATTGAGGCGCTGCGGGAGGTAAACCGGGATGTGATGGGCTGGATCCGTATCCCCGATACGGATATCAACTATCCTTTGCTTCGCGGGGAGGACAATGCACATTATCTCAAATATAACTGGAAGAATAAACCCAGCGCCGCCGGCGCCATCTTTATGGAGCATGAAAATGCGGCGGATTTCAGTGATTTCAACACCATCATTTACGGCCATAATATGCGCAGCGGATCCATGTTCGGCGGCCTCAAAGCGTATCGCAGCCGATCTTACTGGGAGGCACATCCGTCGATTTATATTCGCCATGACCATGGCGTTTGGCGTTATGATATCTTTGCTGCCCACAGGGTCCGGGTGGGAACGATCACATACGCCATGCAAATCAAAGAATCCGATCAGCGGGAGGAATTCATTCGCTTTGCGTTGGATCATTCCGAAATCGATACGGGGATCGAGCCTGCTGCCGGGGATCACATTCTGACATTGTCGACCTGTACCGGCGATTACAGCACCCGATGGGTCGTACAGGGTGTGCTCAATGAAGCGCAGTCTTATGACGGGGAAACACCTTAAATACGGTGGGATGGCAGGATACGGCTTCTGCGCCTGCAAAAGCCGTTCGCCGGTCATGCTGCGCCCGCGGTCGGTTCTCTGATCGTCCCCGCGGCACCTGAGAATGCACGCTGCACACGCGGTGATGCGGCGATCTTCGCTCTGCTTTTCTCCGTTTTGTGTGTGAAGAGCTGAATAAAAAATGAATAACAAAATGAAACGATATTGCCCGCAGCAAAACGCTGCGGGCATATTGTCGTAAAAACGGGACTCTTTTGCACGTTTTGTCCCGCGGTACTTGCTTTCGGCACGAGCGCTGTAGTATGATGCAAAAGGGGATTTCTGCCGAAAATATGCTGCCCTTGGCGGCTTTTGCCCGGGGAACATCCTCTTGTATTTCGGAATATCATCATCTTTTTTTAAGGAACAGATCTCTATGAAAAAAATCGTTGCCGCAAGTATCGTCCTCTGCCTTCTTCTTTGCCCGTTAACCGCTCTTGCCGCCGCCCTTACCGGCGTGAACATCAGCCAGACGGCACAGGCGGAGGATGCGCTTTATGTGTTCTTCGATGTGACCGATGAAACCGGCGCGCCCATTGCGGGCATCGGCGCGGAGGATGTGAGCATCTCCCTCGGCGGCCGGGATTTCGCGTCCAAAGTCGGCACGGTGGGCGGCAGCGGCCTTGGCGTGGGCTATGTGTTCGCGGTGGATATCTCCCGCTCGCTGAATGAAAAGCAGTTTGCCTATGTGCGCGAAGCCATCGGTGCGTGGATCGGCGCCATGGGCGAAAAGGATATGGCATCCATCCTCACCTTCGGGGATGAGATCACCATGCTCACCGATTTTACCGCCGATACCGATGCGCTTCTTTCCACCGTGGAGGGGATCTCCCCCACCGACGGCACAACGCAGCTGTATAACGGCATCATCCGCGCGCTGGATGTGGCAAAGCGCCAGAGTGCGGAGCTGCCTCTTCGCCGGGTGCTCGTCATCCTTTCCGACGGTATGGATGACTATCCCGCCGGTGCCACCATGGCGGAGGTGACCGCCAAAGCGGAAGATGCGGGTGTTCCCATCTATGCGGTGGGCGTAAAGGGAAAAAACAACCAGAGCGAGCTCAACGAGCTTGGCAGCGTGGCAAGGCTTTCCGGCGGCGAGCTGTACCTGACGGAGCAGGACCAGCTGCGGGGTGGTTATGAGACCGTGTTTGACCGCATCCTGAACGGCTATGTGGCGGCTGTCGCCCTTGATGGCGCCGCAGCCGACGGCAGCGAGCAGGGGCTCATCCTTTCCGTGAAGCAGGGCAGCGTGTTTGTGGAGGATGGCGTGGATGTGCGTCTGAAGGCAGTGGCGGCAGCCACCGCAGCGCCGACGGAAGCGCCGGCAAATACTCCCGCGCCCACAAAGACGCCTGCGGCGATACCCACGACCGCGCCTTCGGCCCAAACGCCCAAGGCAAAGGGCGGCATGGCGCTGCCTGTTATTATTGCCGTTGCTGCGGCAGCGGCGGCAGGCATCGTGGTGCTCATCCTTTCCGCCAAAAAGCGCGGGGCGAAAAAGGCGGAGCAGGAGAAGCTGGAGGAGATCCGCCGCCGGCAGAAGCTGGATGAGCTGATCGATGTGAAGGCGCCAAGGTCCGGCGGCAGCGCAACGGGTGTCCTTACGGACCGCACCGTGGCCCTTGATGATGAAAAGACCGTATCGCTGGGCGGCCCGCGGCAGCGGCGGCTCATGCTTTCCCTGGAGGATACGCGCAGCGGCGGCGAGCGCCGCTACACAGCGCCCATCGGCCGGGAACTGACGGTGGGCAGAAAGGCCGGCGAGGTGGATATCGAGATCCGTGACCGCTCCGTCAGCGGGCGGCACTGCGCCTTTGCGCTCAGAAATGAGCGGCTCTTCCTTTGGGATCTTAATTCCACCAACGGCACTTATCTGATGACGCCGAAAGGAAAACAGCGCATCGGCGGCGAGGGCGCCCCGGTGAAAAACGGCGATGTGATCCTGCTTGGCGAAACGGAGCTGGCGATTATCGTTTACGAGGATTGATGCGCCTGTGCCTGAAAGGCAATGCGCAGGAACATAACGATGCAATACCATTCTTTAGGAGGATGATCCATGCGGTTTGTGATCATGGCCTATGCAAACGGCGCGTATGAGGAGTTTCGTTTGCCCGCGCTGAACGATGCGGATCATGAAATCCTGCTTTCTGCGGTGCGCTTTGGTTTGAAAAAAGACATTGCCCTGCGCTTTGAGGTGCTTTCCGGGGAGTGGAAAGTGCTTGGCGGCAAGGGCTATGCCCTGTTTGACCGGCAGGAGCAAAAGGAACAGCTGCCCCTTGCGGACGAGCTGACCTTCGGCGTCATCAGCGGTGCGGATCATGTGACGCTGATCGTGACCGGCGAGGCGGAAAGTCTGCCCTGCTTCCAGAAAATCGATATCTCCCGCCTGCGGGAGCTCACGGTGGGAAAACAGGAGGGCTGCCATATCCGCTATGATTTCCGTGGCCTTGTGAGCAAGCGCCATGCGGTGCTGGCAAGGGAGGCGGATGGTTCCATGCGCCTTACGGACCAAAGCACCAACGGCGTGTATGTGAACGGACAGCGGATACAGGGGGCAAGGCGCCTTGCTTTTGGCGATGTGATCAACATCCTCGGCCTGAAGCTCGTCTTCCTTGGCGATGCCCTCGGCGTGTATGCCCTTGGCAGGCAAGTGGAGATCGATCCGCGCATCCATATGCCCTATGTGCTGCCCCAAAGCGGCGAAAAGCAGCCCCCGGCGGAGGAGAGCCGCTTCAAGCGCGCCCCCCGCGCGGTGGAGGAGCTGCACCGGGAGCCGGTGGAGATCGAAGCGCCGCCGCCGCCCAACAAGCCGAAAAAGCAGCCGCTGCTGCTGACCATCGGCCCTGCCTTTACTATGATGATCCCCATGCTGCTCGGTTCCGGCATGGCGATCTTCAGCGCCGGTGCCACCGGTATGGGAAGAAGTCCCTTCATGTTCACCGGCATTATCACGGCGGTATCCTCCGCTGCCATCGGCGTGATGTGGGCGCTCATCAACATGCGCCATGCGAAAAAGCAGCTTCGGGAGGATGAACTGCACCGCTTCAATGCTTACCGGGATTATCTTGTCAGGATCGCGGATGAACTTAACGAGCAGTATCGGGATAACGCAAAGACCCTTAATGACCGCTATCCCTCCGCGGAGGCCTGTCTTCGTTACGGGGCGGATCCCACAAGGCTCTGGAACCGTAACTTTACCCATGATGACCTTCTTTTTGTGCGCCTTGGCATGGGCAGCATGCCCTTCCAGGTTCCCATCGGCATCCCTAAGGAGCGCTTTACGCTGGTGGATGATTCCCTTTCCGAAAAACCGAAGCAGATCTTTGATAGTTTCAGCACCCTGAGGGATGTGCCCGTGGGGGTGGACCTTGGGGCCGATCCCCTCTGGGGCATTTACGGCGGCGGCAGCATGGCGGAGGGCATCTCCGTGGCCCGCAGCATGGCTGTGCAGCTTGCGGCCAATACCTGCTATACGGATGTGAAGCTCGTCTTCCTTTACGAGAAGCAGTATGAGCGGGAATTTGCATTTGCAAAGTGGCTTCCCCATGTCTGGTCGGAGGATAAGAAGGTCAGGTATGTGGCTTCCGATAAAAACGAAGTCAGCGATGTGCTCTATGCCCTCGGCAGCACCCTCCGCATCCGTGCAGAGCAGGAAAACAGGCGCGGCGCCGCCCGCCCGCACTATGTGGTCTTTGTGTGCGACCCCGATCTTCTTGAAGGGGAACCGGCGGCAAAATATCTTCTTGAACCTGTGGAGGGGCTGGGCGTATCCACGGTGCTCATCGCGCCGGGCTATGAAGCGCTGCCCAACAGCTGCACCAACCTCATCGAACGGGATAAGCATTTTTGCGGTTTCTACGATGTGAGCACCGTGGAATCGAAAAAACGCGCCGTTGCCTTTGATGATGTAAGCGCCTTTGAGGCGGAGCGCTTTGCCCGCTGGCTTTCCGGCATTCGGGTAAAGGAGCTTGAGAGCGGCGGCGAGCTGGCGGATGCCGTTACCTTCTTCGATCTGTACGGCGTGCAGTCGTTGGCGGAGTTTGGCGTCATCGACCGTTGGCGCAAAAACAGAACTTATGAAAACATGCGCGCGCTGGTGGGCCAAAAGGCCGGCGGTGCCGATCTGTACCTTGATATCCACGAAAAATACCACGGACCCCACGGCCTTGTGGCGGGCACCACGGGCAGCGGCAAAAGCGAAACGCTGCAGACCTATATGCTCTCCCTTGCCCTCAATTTCAGTCCGCTGGATGTGGGCTTCTTCGTCATCGACTACAAGGGCGGCGGCATGGCCAACCTGTTTTCCGACCTGCCTCACATGCTCGGGCAGATCTCCAACCTTTCCGGTAACCAGGTGCGCCGCGCCATGGTCAGCATCAAGAGCGAGATCAAGCGCCGCCAGCGCATTTTCGGCGAGTATGATGTGAACCATCTCGATCAGTATACGCGGCTGCTCAAAAACGGCGAAGCCGCCGTGCCGATCCCGCACATGGTCATTGTGATCGATGAGTTTGCGGAGCTCAAACGGGAAGAACCCGACTTTATGCGGGAACTGATCAGCGTGGCGCAGGTGGGCCGAAGCCTGGGCATCCACCTGATCCTTGCCACCCAGAAGCCTGCCGGCACCGTGGATGACAACATCTGGAGCAACTCAAAATTCAAGCTCTGCCTCCGGGTACAGGATAAGCAGGACAGCATGGATATGCTCAAAAAGCCGGACGCTGCCTATATCACCCGGGCGGGCCGCTGCTACCTGCAGGTGGGCAACGATGAGATTTTCGAGCTTTTCCAGTCCGGCTGGAGCGGCGCGGCCTATGATGAGGATATGGCTGCCGCCAAGGCGGAAGTTGCCACCATGCTTTCCAAAACGGGCCAGCCCAGCCTTGTAGGCAACCGCAGCAAGCTAAAATGGAAGGAGCAGAAGCGCCTCGGTTGGTTCAGCGAGATCTACGATTGCATCCTTGCCGCCGCCAAAGCGGAGAATAAGTCCCTTGATGCCATCCTTAAGGATGCACACGATAAGGATGCGGCGGTGGAAGCGGTGTTTGCCATGCTGGCCAATAAGGGGTATGAATACCCCGTCAGCCGGTATAACGCCAAGCGGCTGGAGGATTTCATGCTGCTGGCCGCCAAGGCGCAGGGCGTTGGTGATAAGGCAAAAACCCTTGATATCATCCGCAAAACCGCAGCCCTTGGCGGAATCAAACTGCCGGAGCTGAAGGAAAAGACCCAGCTTGCGGCGGTGGTGGAATACCTGAAGGAGCAGGCGGAAAAAAGCGGCATGAAGGCGGATCTGACGCTGTGGTTGCCGGTGCTGCCGGCGCGGCTGCACCTTGCGGAGCTTCAGGGCTTTGCGGGCGGTGCCTTCCGCAATGGCTGGCAGCCTGTTCTGCCCGGCCGCGAGTGGGAGCTGCGAGCCCCCGTGGGCCTTTGTGATGACCCGGTGAACCAGGCGCAGACGCCGGTGGAGGTGAACTTTGCGACCGATGGCCACATCGCCGTGTGCGGCATGGTGGTGAGCGGCAAAAGCACCTTCCTGCAGACGCTGCTCTACTCGCTGGCAAACCGCTATTCGCCGGAATATGTCAACTTCTATATCCTTGATTACAGCAGCAGGATGCTCGGCTGCTTCAAGGATCTCAAGCATTGCGGCGGCGTGGTCTTTGAAGACCGGAGCGACCGTACCGGCAAGCTCTTCGCCATGCTCAAAAAGGAGCTGGAACGCCGCAAAAAGCGCTTTGAGGGCGGCAACTACGCCCAGTATGTGCGTGCCAACGGCCCCGTGGAGCCGGCGCTGCTGCTTGTGATCGACGGCTTTGCCAACTTTAAGGAAAAAACCGATAACCGCTATGAAGATATGCTCATCGAGCTTTCCCGCGAGGGTGCCAATTACGGCATCTTCCTCGTGCTGTCGGCGGGCGGCTTTGGCGCGGCGGAGATCCAGAACCGCATCGGCGAAAACATCAAGACCGTGTTTGCGCTGCAGCTTGGCGACAGGCTCAAATACAGCGATACGCTGCGCCAGCGGGTGGATGTGATGCCGGAGGCGGATACCCTTGGCCGCGGCCTTGCGCTGGTGCAGGGAACGCCCCTTGAATTCCAGACCGCCCTTGCCCTTCCCGCAGAGGATGATTACGAACGGGCGGAGAAGATGGCGGCGGTGTTCGCGCGGATGAACGAAGCGTATCCGGGCAGGGGCGCAAAGCCCATCCCGGAGATCCCGGAAAAGCCCACTTTTGCTCTCCTGCGGGAAAATGAGGGCTACAAAGTGCTGCTTGAAACGCCGGACCGCCTGCCCCTCGGCTACGTGGCGGCGGATGCGGATATTGCCGGCATCGATCTCAAACAATGCTTTACGTACCTTGTGGCGGGGCAGGGCCGCACCGGCAAGAGCAATGCCCTTGCCTGCCTGATGCAGGCCGCCCATGACCGGGGCGGCAGCATCGCCGTGATCGACAGCCGCAAAGGCGAGCTTGCCGCCATGGCGAAGGAGCTTGGCGCGCGCTATGTTTCCACCGAGGAAGAGCTTGCCGCCTTTGCGGGCGAGCTGTTTGAGCAGATGCGCGAGCGCAACAGCCTGAAGCGGGCGCTGCGGGCAAAGGGCGCGTCGGATGAGGAGATCTATGCGGCGATGCTCCAGTATCCCGCCTGCTATCTCTTCATCGATGACATGGCGGAGCTGACGGAAACGCTGTATTCCGGCTCTGCGCAGATGCAGAACATCATCGGCTTTATGGAGAATTTCTTCGATAAGGGCGCGCTGCATAACATGTATGTGTTCGGCGCCGTGCCGCTTTCCGGCTACAGCATGGCCCTTGGCTACCGGGCTTTCCGCCTTGCGGCGGAACGGAAGACCGGCCTGCTGCTTGGCGGCGATGCGGCGCGCCAGCAGCTGTTCGATCTTTCCGCGCTGCCCTATTCCGAGCAGACGAAGAAGTTCAGGCCGGGCATCGCGCTGCTGCCGCAGGACCATGAGCGGGAGCGGCCCGAAAAGATCGTGCTGCCCATTGCAAGAGGATGAAAAAACATGATGCGGCGCCTTTACAGGCGCCGCAGCGGAGGATCACTGTGACAAAGCGTTATATCGCCGCCGCTTTGGCGGCATGCATGCTGCTGCTTGCGGGCTGCAGGAAGGGGCCGGAGCCG
This sequence comes from Clostridiales bacterium, assembly GCA_015056105.1. Classification (GTDB taxonomy): domain Bacteria; phylum Bacillota; class Clostridia; order Christensenellales; family CAG-138; genus UBA1685. The sequence goes on from SVGX01000003.1 coordinate 43,819, forward strand.
GCAGAGAACCCATTCGATGCGGCAGCGGAGCTTGGCAAGGCCGAGCAGCTGTTTCTCGAAGGAAACTATGAAGAGGTGATCCTCACCCTTGAAACGGTGCTGGAGATCGAGCCTGCAAACGTGCAGGGTTATCTGCGCCTTTCGGACGCCTATCTGCTCCGCGGCGACAGGGAAAAAGCGCTGCAGCTTCTGCAAAAGGGCTTTGAATTAACGGGAGATGAGCAGATCGCCCAGCGCATCAAGGGCATGACGGAAGCGATCGAAGGCATTGTGCAGGTTTCCGGCGGCGATGAGGCATCAGCGCGGCATACGCTTCTTCTTAACGATAAGGGAGAGGTTTTCTTCATCGGCAATATGCAGCAGCGTGTCGGCGGCATCACCTATGATAACTTTGCCATGACGCCGAAAAAGATAGAGGGCCTGAGCAACATCCGCCGGGTCTTTGCGGGCAACCGCGGCTTCTTTGTGGGCAACTATGTGGATCTTGCCATCACCGAAAACGATGAGCTTTATATCTGGGGCCTTGATGCGGACAGGTTTTTTTCCGCCGATGACCACAACGGCAGCAAGCCTGCCCGGCTGATGGGGGATGTAAAGGATGCCTTCGTGGCGGATCACAACATTTATGTGATCAAAAACAGCGGCGAGCTTGTGGCCTTCGGCACAAACCATGACGGCCAGAAGGGCACCGGCAGCGCATATACGGAAGAGTTTTACGACCAGCAATGGATGCACGATTATGAGGAGTATCTGCGTGCCGCGCATGTGATGGACGGCGTTCAGAAAGTAAAGGCGGGCTTTGGGCGTTTTCAGGATGAACTTCTTGGCGATTCGGAAGGTTACTTCGCCTTTGCCCTTGATGAAGCAAACACCCTTTACGGCTGGGGTACCTTCGGCATTCGCGATGAGGGCGGCCGCATCGTAAAATGCTGCCTCAACGAGCCCACGGTGCTTGCAAGCGATGTGAAGGATATGGATGCCACCGGAAGCGATCTTTATATCGTGACCGCGGAGGGCAAACTGCAGAAAACGGAGCTTGAAGCCATCGGCAGGGATGGCCCCCTGTGGCAGGATATTGAGACCGGCACCGTGCCCATGGAAAAGGTATCCTGCGGCACTGCCCATTTTGTGGCGATGGATGCCCTCGGCGTGGTCTATACCGGCGGCGAAAACACGCTGGGCCAGCTTGGCGTGCCGGCAGAGACCACCGTGATGACCTATGAAGGCGAAAGCCTGAAGCCCCTTGGGGAAACGCGCTTTCTTGATGCGGTGGCATCGGATGAAAGCAGCTATGCCATCGATGGGAACGGCATGCTCCACTCCTGGGGCAACAACGATTGCGGGCAGCTTGGCAACGGCCGCAGGGGTCTGCAGAAAAATGCGGCCGAACCCACATTTTTGATGAGCGGCGTGAAAAGCACGCACGCCTACGGCGCGCGGGAAGTCTTTATCCTGATGGAAAACGGCGATCTCTATATTGCCGGCAGCGGCCATGTTGTGGAAAAGGTCACCGGCGGCATGACGGAGGAAGCCTTTACCCCCGTTAAGATCATGGAGCAGGTCGCCATGGTGGAGCCGCAGGACGGCGGCGTGGTAAAAACCGACAACACCCTTTGGCTTCCTACGGAAACCGGCTATGAAATGACCATGGAGGATGTGATCTTCTACACATCTTCCGATGAAAACAGCTTTGTGATCCGCGGCGACAACAGCCTTTGGGGCTGGGGTAAAAACTATGGCGGGCAGCTGGGCCTTGGCTGGTACAACGATGTGGGCGCGGTGGAGGACAACTCCGTTTCGGAGCCCACGCACATCATGGACAACGTTGCCTCGGTATCGCTGATGTACAACGGCCCCTCCTCTATCGTGCAGGGCGGCGCCACCTTTATCCTCACGCTGGATGGTGCGCTGTACCATTGCGGCTACAGGGGGAACGCCACCATGTCAACGCCGGAAAATTACTGGGAACTTCCGACGGAAGCCATGTTTGCCCTTACACCGGAAAAGCTGGATGAGGATGTTGCCTATGTGTTCGGCTTCCGCGGTACCGATAAGATGTTTTATGTGAAGGAAAACGGCGAGCTCATCAGCTGGTCGGATTATACGGGCGGCATCTTCTATGACAGCGGGGCGCAAGATTATATGGAGAATGAGCACCGCAGCAGCATCCGCAGCAATGTCGCCATGGCGCAGGAGAGCATCCTTGTTGACAGGGACGGAAAATGCTATATCTTCGGCGGACAGGTGATGGTAGGGTTCCTCGGCCTTGATGAAACGAAGTGGAAAGAAAAGGCAGCGGAATACGGCGAGGGCAAGCTCATCTGCCAGCTGATGCTGGAGGATGTGAAAGCTGTGGCCACATCCTGGGGCGGCGATGATGAAAGCTATTATGCCGTCAAAACCAACGGCGATCTTTATGTTTGGGGCAACAATATTTACGGCCAGCTGGGCCTTGGCGAAGCGGGCATCACCGAAAATATCTTTGCGGTGGCGCTCCCCGAATAAAAGAAAGAGAGGAAATGCGTTATGATCATGGTGGATGTGCAGGTGCCGGCGCTGGATGCGTCCTATGATTTTTCCCTTTCGGAGCATGTGCGGGTCAGCGAGCTCATTGAGGAGATCGCCGAGATGATCTGCCAGCGGGAGAGGCTTCTTGCCCCGCGGGATATGGAAGGCTTCGCCCTTTGCGCCCCCGGCACGGGAGCTGTTCTGCCCAAGGGGCTCACCCTTTCCGAGTGCGGCGTGACAACGGGCAGCAAGCTGATGCTGCTTTAATCCACTGCCGGCGAAAAAAGTTTATTCGTTTTATTCGAATGATACCGACAAAATATATACATTTTAACGGAAGCAGGATATAATTTCCTTATGAGGTGCATCAATGGATGTTTTTTTCTCGGCACATACCGGCGGTTTGCTGCAGGCGCAGGCGGAGTATGCCCGCTGCAGCGGCGTGCTGAGCGAAAAACTGCAGGAAGTTGAGCTTCTGAGCCGTCGCCTTGTCCCGATGAGGGGGCTGGAGGACTGCGCTGCGCAGCTGATCAAAAGCAAGGCGCAGCTGGAGGAAGCGCTTTTTACCCTTGGGCGGCTGCATGCCGTGCTGGAGGATGCGCTTACATCCTACCACGCCGCGGAGCGCAGCATCCAAGCGCGTTGCACCGATGGGGAAAGATGAACCGGTGGCGCAGCAAATGCGGCAGACACACAGGGAACCAAGCAAAAAAGGAGAGAATCGATGGCAGGAGTCTTTGTTGAAGTCGATACAGCGCAGATGGAGCGGGATATTGAATCCGTAAAAGAGCGGCTTCAAGCGGTGCGCAGTGCGCTTGAAGCGGTATATGCGCAGATAGAAGAGCTGGACGCCATGTGGGATGGCCCCGCAAACGATGCATTCCGCAAACAGTTTGCGTCCGACCGGGAGGAGTTTGCTGCCATGTGCAAGGAGATGGACAGCCTCGTGGAAAGCCTGACTTACGCCAAGTGGGAATACGAAAAGTGCGAAAGCCGGGTGAATGCAGCGGTGGCTGCTATTCGGGTCTAAGGAGGAAAGCATGGAACACAAAGAGATCAACATCCCCTTTACCAACCCCGATTCCGGCAAGAGCCTGCTGTGGTTCCCGGAAAACCTGCTGGAGCAGATCGGCTCTGCCCTTACACACCTGAAAACAGCCACGATGACCATCCGTACCTCTCCTGAGGTAATGCAGGCAAAGGCTGCCGAGGTGCATACCGCTGCGGCGGAGATCCGCCGGGAGTTTGAAGATCTGATCCGCGCTGTGGAAAGAACATCCGCCTATTGGAACGGCAACGCGGCAGAGCAGCACCGCCGGCGCGCCGCTGCCATGAAACCCAAAGCGGAGGATATGATCGCCTGCCTTGAGCAGCATGCGGCAAACCTGCAGCAAATCGCAGGCCTTTATACGGCGGCGGAAACAAAGGCGAAAAGCACGAGCGCTGCACTGCCCACGGATGCCATCGAGTAGGAGGAAAGCGGATGAAAACGAAAGCCGAGATCGAGTTCAATTTTGAACAGGCGCGCCGCAGGGCTGCAGAGCTGGAGGAGATCGCACAGGATCTTGAAAGCCTTGCCAAAAGGGATATGGAGAACACCAGGGCGGAGCTTGCCGCCGCCTGGAAGGGGGAGAGCGCACAGCTTTTCTGCGGCAAAAGCGATAAGCTGCAGCAGGATATCGCTTCAACGGCAAAGGAGCTTGCGGCCGTAGCCGGCTCCATCCGTGAGATCGCCCGCCTTGTTTATGAGGCGGAGATGCAGGCGCTTCAGATCGCCGCACAGCGGGACTATGTATAACGATCGCTTCGGCGCGAAGCGATGAAGAGGAAACCGGCGCTCCTTTTAGGGGGCGTAACAATACAGAGACCATCAATCCAACAGGAGGAAGAGAACCATGGCAAACGGATATGTTGTTACCACTGCAGCCCTTCGCCGCACGGCACAGGAGCTCAGGGATCTGAACAGCCAGTACAGGACCCGTGTGGAATCCCTTGCGGGCCTTGAGCAGGAGCTGCGCAGCATGTGGGAGGGCGAGGCAAACATCGCGTTTCAGCATGCATTTGCCAGCGATAAGGTAAACCTTGACAATTTCTATTCCGTCATTGAGCGGTATGTGCAGGCGCTTGAGACTGCTGCTGCGGAATATGAAAAGGCAGAAGCGCAGGCCACCCAGACCGCAACCACCCGCACCTATCGCTGATAGGGTGCAGCCGGAGCAACGAGCGAAAGGAGACAAATCATGGATGGTATTTTGAAAGTAACGCCTGCTGCACTGCGGGCAAAATCCGGTGAATTCGATCAGAACAGGGCTGCTGTGCGCGGTCTCATCGAGCAGATGAATGCCAAGGTCAGCGGTATGAACTCCGTTTGGCAGGGCGATGCGGCCACGGCCTATCAGACTTCCTATAACGGCCTTCGCGATGACATTGAGCGAATGGACCGCATGATCGCCGAGCATGTGCGCGATCTCAACGAGCTGGCGGATGTTTATGCCAGGGCGGAGAGCGCAGTGGAAGCTGCCGCGCAGGCGCTTCCCAAGGATGCGATCCAGTAAAGGGTAAAAAACAGCAAAGGCTGCCTCCTACGTCGGGGGCAGCCTTGTGTGCATGTCGGGAAGGTATATTGGGGGAGTGAGCTGATGAAACGGATGATCATAGCCGCCCTGCTGGCAGTGGCTGCGTTTCTTTGTGCTGCATGCGGCCTGTTTCGGCCATCGCCGGAAAAGCAGCTGGGACTGCTTCTGGAGGATGCGGAGCGGCTCGAGCTTGCGGGCAATTATGAAGAGGCCGTTCTCAAATATGAAGCTGCCATTGTGATAGAGCCGAAAAATGCGGCGCTTTATGCTGCTGCGGCTGCCGCCTATACCGAGATCGGCGACCGGGAAAATGCCGAAAAACACTACAAGAACGCGATCCAATGCGAACCCGGCGCTGCAGAGCATTACCTTGCGCTTTCAGCGCTCTATGCCGCCGATGGGGATACGGGCGGTGCGGCGAAGGTACTTCAGGCGGCGCATGTCGCCATACCGGAGGATGCTGACATCGTAAAGGGCATCAATGCCCTTGCGGAGGCAGCCTTCAGCCATTATCTCAACGAGCGGCTTTTGCCGCAGCGGGGACTTTCCTCCTTCTTCACTGTGGATATGGGCGGTTGGTTTCCCTGGCGGGCAGACGGCCTGATCGGCGCCTGCCTGTTCGATCTTGATCTTGACGGCATCGATGAGATGCTGCTGTTTGAGCATACCCTTGCCAACGATAAGACCGCACCCGCGGCGGGATACCGCACGGGAGAGTATGCACAGTATCTGGACGAAGGCACCGTGATACGTGTTTATGCCTATGAAGGCGGCATGGTCACGCAGAAGTCCTATATTATCCTGCCCAATGATTATTCCATCCATGCGGAGCTTTTCCTTATCAAAGGGCAGGGGAAATGCTGCTTTGCGTTTTACCGGGAGGACAGCGAACACTATGATGAAATGGAAGTCTTTGCCTATGCGGAGCGGGGGCTTGAAACCGTTGTGGGGTATACCGCTTACGCGGGCGGCGTCGAAGCCTGGACCACAGGCGCAGAGCTGTTTCCTGCGGATGCGGCACTTCTTCGGGAATTTCAGCCCGGGGATGGAGACAGCGCACCTTATCTGCTGTTTACGATGCGGCAGTCGGAGTATGACTGGGATGAGATCATGAGTTATGAAGAATTTGAAGCATCGCAGAAATACCCGGGCGTGCAGTCTGCTCTTGATGCACTTCTTCGCCCCATCGGCTTGAAAGCGCATCGTGATGCGAACTATGGCAGCAGCGGCGAAGTGCGTTTTTCCGCAATGCAGGGATACCAAAGGATCGATCTTTTGCGTGAGGTGCGTCCGTCCGATCAAAGCTGGGATTTTATCACCGACGGGCACCGCGATGTGCTTGGCGATGCTGTGCGCTGGCTGCCCCTTGGATCGGCGTCGGCGGATCCCAAGGATATGCGCGGCCGTGCGCTTGCCGCTTATGCGGCGCTTCTTCGCAGCGGCCCGGAGCTTTATGAGGGGGAAGGCTATTCCTATTCCCTTCTGCTTGATGCTTTTGCCCTTGTGGATATCAACGGCGACGGGATAGAAGAGCTGATCGCCGGCGAGGTGGACGATCACCCATACGACGGCGTCATTTCGCAAGAGCCGAATGTGGACAACGTCAACATCTATACCTATACGGATACTGGCATTCGTTTGCTGGATTCGGTCTTTATCTGCGCGCTGGAGCATGAGGGTACGGATAAACTCGACCTTGTGGACGGCTGCAGGCTGCTCACTTACAATTACGGCACTTCGGGCTATCAGGGCTACTATTTCGGCGAATGGGATGGGACGGGCGAGCTTGTCTGGACGAGGTACAGCACATACCTTTCCGGTGATTATGATAACGAGGTGACGGTTTATGCCCTTAACGAAGAGCCCATCAGCGAGCAGGAATTCAACAGCATGCCAATGGGCGATACGGTGCCCGTCAGATTTTATTACAACAACGAAACGACCCGCGCGGAACTGCTCGGGGAGTAAGAACACGATAAGCTTGCGGAAAGGGAATCGGGATGGCTGAGTTTTATGTCAAATCGGAAGGCCTTGACGCCTGTGCTGTGCGGTATGGGAAGCATACCGTGCAGCTTATGCATGCGCAGGATCGGATCCGCACCGTCAGAAATAAGCTGAGCGGCGCCTTGTGGGAAAAGTCCGGCCTGCGGGACAGCCTGAAAAAAACCGCTTCCGCCTGCGGTGACGGCGCTGCGGCCGCAGGCAAAATGGGGGTGGCGCTTTCCAAAGCCGCTAATTTATACAGCAAATGCGAGCGCGGCATCATCGCCTATGAAAAGGTGCAAAGGGAGCAGGAAGCGCTGAACGGGAAACATGAGGAGCTGCTTGCCTTTGTCAACGATCCCTACAGCAGTATCCTTTTTATCGATTTTAACCGCTACAGCGAGGAGATCAGCAATCTTGGCTTTAGTGATGCGTTGCTGCTGGCCGTCAATAACGGCTTTGGCCTGGATATCCTCATCGGAAATCTGCAGGGCAAGGATTACGAGACGGAGGTCATCAAAAGTCAGCTGGCGCAGATCCTCTGCAATATGGAGGGGCGAAGCGGCACCCTTGAAGTGCCAGATGAGGTCAAACTCCTTGTGGAGGGGCTGCAGGCGGGCGCCGAAAAGGGCCTTGAAAACGCGGATGACATCGCGGCGTTCCTTGCGGAAGCGGGCTTGAAGGATATCGATCCGAAGATACTCAAACAATACGCGGATATCCTCGACAAAGTGGATATCGGCCTCATTCTCGAATCCGGCGAAAAAGGCGTGCAGCTTCTCCAGTATGCCTTGACCGATTACCGGGAAAGCATCAAGACCCTTGAAGCTTTCCGCCAATTCGGCGGGGAAGGAAGCGTCAACGCGGCGGTGGATGATATGATCGCCCTGTATCAGAACAAGTTTATCGGCAGCCTGCAGCAAACGGCGGAGTTCGTGCATGAAAAAGTGGTGGAAAAGGGCGCGGAACTGGCCTTTGACGCGATGACGGGCGGCCTTTACAGCGCGGTGGATTTCGGCACGGAGCTTTTGATGGAGTTTTCCGGCCTGAGCGACACTGCGGATGCGAAGGAGTCGCTTATGGGCAACGCGATCCTTGAATACGATGTTTCTTCGGCCTATTCCGAGGCGCTCGAAGCCCTGCGGGACGGCAGCTTTACCGAGGCGGATGTGGATACCGCAAAGCGCATGTTCGAAATGCAGAAATCCATCAAGATCGCACAGTATGAAAACCTGCTGACGATTTGTGATGATGCGCCCAGGGAAACAAAAAATGCCATCAAAAGCGAACTGGAGTTTATCAAATCGCTGCAAATGGATGTGGAGAGCATCGGGGCGGTGAAGCAAAGAAGAAATCAATAAGGCATTGCCGGAAAGTTGACCCCATGAAGAAAAAAATATGCGCAGCTGTTTGCGCTTTGATCATATTATTGTTGGCGGCGGGCTGCGGCACGCTGCCGGAAACCTTTGAAAATGAGAAAGAGATCGGACAGGAGGACAATATGGAAACGGTAAAGCTGACCAACGAGGAAAAAGAACTGCTTTGCAGCATGTATTCCGGAGAGGAGCGTATCTGCCGGGGCGATCTGCTGGACCATGAGATCGCGCTGCTGGAGCAGCTTCGTTTCGGCATGTCCTACCTGTCGGAAAAATACCCGAAGCATCGCTTTGAAATGACCGCCTGCATCCCGCAGGGCAAAATGGAGACGCATACCACCGTGTCCGTCTGTGCCGAAGGGGTGGATGGCGTTTACACGCTGCGCCTTGAGACGCTCCCGGACGGTACATACCTTGCGGAGGATGATTTTTATGCTGTCACCATCCGGGAGGAATATACCGCCATGCTCCGGGCTGCCGCCAAAGCGGCCGTGGCCGGGACCCTTGGCGTGTGGGCGGAGTTTCCGGGCCTTTACGGCATGGAATGCGGCGCTGCAGGATATGACCTTGCAGCCGCCGCAAAGGATGGCAGCATGGTGTTTGCGGAGTGCGCCGTGTATGTGGACGGCCGCAGCGATGCTGCGCCCGATGCCGTTTCGGCAGCGCTGAAACAGGCGCTGGCGGATAAAGGCTTCCGCGGTAACTTCTATGTCTATGTGCTGGAAGAAGTGCCCGAGGACGATATCACGGATGAAGCCCTTCGTGCCTTTGTGAAGGAAAACGTGGGCGCCGATGCTTATGTGCGCGAAAAGTTTTCGCTGTAAGCGGCGGGAGAGGAGGGCTATACCATGGCACTGAGCAAAGAACAGCTGCTGCTGCTTAACAACCTTATGTATCTTCCGGATATAAAAGCGGAGGATGGGCACCCCGTCAGCTATCCGATCCATAAGCTGCCCGATGATTATCAGACCGTGGGGGATATCGTCAACAACCTGCAGGCGAATTATGCCCATGTCGACAACAAAGGGGAATACGGCTCCTATACCTCCGGAACGGACTGGAAAAACCTCATCAATGCCATCTCGCAGGATGAAACGCTGATGAACATGCAGATCGTTGCCACCCATGTGGATAATGGCCCCACCGGAGGCGGCGGTAAAAGCGCCCTGTTTGTGGACCCTGCAAACGGCGAAGCGGTAGTCACCTTCCGTGGCACAGCCAGCGGCGAGTGGAAGGATAACTTCGTGGGCGGCACCGCCACCAACGCGGCGGATGGTGTATCCACCCCCCACCAGCAGAACGCCCTTGATTGGTATGAGAGCCTCGATCTGTCCGGCTATGAGACCGTTACCGTCACCGGCCATTCCAAGGGCGGCAACAAGGCGAAGTATATCACCCTGATGGATGATTCGGTGGACCGCTGCGTTTCCTTTGACGGGCAGGGCTTTTCCGATGAATTTATCGAGAAATACGGCGATGCCATCACCATGCGCCAGCATAAGATCGAAAACCACAACGTGGATGGCGACTATGTCAACATGCTCCTCAACGATGTGGGCGAGACCTATTATTACGATGCCTTCCGCGGCACGGACAGCTTCCTTGAAAACCACTGCCCCAATACGTTTTTCAAGTTTGACGCAAACGGCAACCCCGTCATGGTGCCGGGTGAGCGCTCGCCGGTGATCGCGGCGGTGGATGAGTTCCTCAACAGCCTGCTGCGCTCCGCTTCCCCTGCTCTCAAGAAACAGCTTCTTACCTTTGCGGGCGAGCTTGCGGACTGCGCCCTTGCGGGTGATTTTTCCGTTGATGACCTGATGGTCATCCTGCGGGATGAGGATTCCGTGGAAGCTGCCGGTTATCTTATTGCCTATTTGCTGGAATACCCCACGGCCAATGCGGCCCATGACATCAAACAGTTCCTTTCCGATGTGGGGCTTGGCGATCTCAACTGGATCATCAGCGGCGTGGAGAAGCTGCTTGATTCGGATATTGCCGCCTGGATCGTGGAGCAGATCGCCGATGGCGGGGCCTGGGCGGTGGATGCCATTCCCGACTGGCTGTATAAAAAGATAACGGGCTTTTTCGGCATCGATCTCAAAAAAGAGGATATCGTGTTCGTGCTGCAGCTGGTGGGTGCCACCTTTGATGCCAAGCAGCAGATCGAAGTGGTACCGGATTCCGGCAAGGATATCAGCCTGCCTTCCCTCGGGGGCACGCCTGCCTGCTTCAGCGTATATGCGGATACTCTGCGTGCGGCGGCGGAAAAGCTGGGGGAGGCCTCCTTTGACCTTGCCCGCAGTGCGGATGCCGTAACGGTGCAGCGGAAAAAGACGAGCCTTTTCCTCGGCGTGATCCGCATCCGCCTCGGCAGCATTGCAAGAAAGCTCGACAAGCAGAGCACCAAAGCCCGCAAAATGCAGAATACCCTCGCAAGCGTGGCAGAGCTGTATGAGAAGGCGGAAAAAGCCGCCGCAGCCCACGCAAACACAAAATAAAACGGTCCCGAAAGGAACTTTTATGTCGGATATTCGCGATTTTGAGCCGCTTTTTGGCGAGTGGAAAATTGAAGAAAAGCTTGGTGCGGGCAGCTACGGCAGCGTGTACAGCGCCGTGCGCACGGAGTTTGGCCGGGAATACCGTTCCGCCATCAAGCATATCAGCATCCCCATCGGTCGGGATGAGCTCAACAGCATTTATGAAGAGGGCTATGCTTACGATGAAAACAGCGCCCGGCGGTATTATCAGCAGGTGCTCGTAGGGCTGATCGAAGAGATCGAGCTGATGGACAGGCTCAAGGGCAACACCAACATCGTGGCCTATGAAGATCACAAGATCATCGAGAAAAAGGATATGCCCGGTTACGATGTGTTCATCCGCATGGAATTGCTCAAAAACCTGCACCGCGCGCTGGGCAGCGGCCCCATCACGCCTGCGGAGGTATGCCGCCTTGGCATCGATATCTGCACGGCACTGGAGGTGCTCGGTAAGGAGCATATCGTGCACCGCGACATCAAGCCTGCCAACATCCTTGTCAATAACCTTGGCGATTATAAGCTGGCGGATTTCGGCGTGGCAAGAAAGATGGAGCGTACCACCACCGTGATGAGCGTGAAGGGTACCTATACCTACATGGCGCCGGAGGTCTTCAAGGGCGAAGCGGCAGGCCCGGGGGCGGATATCTATTCTCTCGGCATCGTGCTGTACCGCCTGCTCAACAACAACAGGGCGCCTTTTGTCAGCGTCAATGCGGCGGAGGTCACCCCCACGGATAACGAGACTGCACTTGGCCGCCGGATGCGGGGCGAACCGCTGCCAATGCCCGCCCATGCGGATTCATGGCTCGGCAGCATCATCCTTACTGCCTGCGCCTTCCGGAAAGAGGATCGCTTCCTGTCGCCTACCGCCTTTAAACGGGCGCTGCAGGAATATCTTGCAAGCGGCGCCGCAGGCAAGGCTGCCACAGCTGCCGCACCGGCGGAAACGCCCTACGATAAGACCACAAAGCTTGACCCTACTGCCTATGGGCAGCGGAGTGCGGCGGATGAAGCGAAGCACAGGGCAGCGGAAGCGAAGAGCAAGGCCGAAGAAGAGAAAGCCGCAAAAAAGAAAGCGGCCGCTGCACGGGCGCAAAAAGAGGAAGCGGAAAAAGCCCGCCGCTATGCGGCTGCGGCAGATGCCGCAAAGCTGAACCGCCCTTCAAAGGAGCCCCTTCGCAGGCCGCAAACGCCGGAGGATGCCGCTGCCTCTGCCAAAATAGAAGAAACAAGAAACCGAAAGGCCAAAAGGACGATGCTTTGGGCCATGCTGCCCTGTGCGCTGTTTGTAGCGCTGATATTATTGGGGAGATTACTGGCACAGCATTTTTCGGATAACATGAAAACGGAAACGACTGCGGGGGCGGCAATATCCTTTACGCCTCCTTCACAGGCTGTCGAAGCACCTGTTTCCACACCCGAACAGCAGAAACCTGCATTCAGCATCGATGAAAACAGCATTGTGCTGGCCCGGGGGCAGGAGCATGCGGTGGGCCTCCGTGCGGACGGCACGGTGGTTGCAGTCGGCGGCAGCCATGGCCAGGATGAGGTAGATACCTGGCAGAATGTGGTTTCCGTTGCGGCAGGAACTTTCCACACGGCGGGCCTTCGTGGGGACGGCACGGTGGTTGCGGTGGGTTCTGAGTGGGCATGCAAAAATGTGGCGGACTGGGAAAACGTGACCGCCATTGCCGCAGGCGGGGATTATACCGTTGGCCTTAAAAAGGATGGCACTGTGGTAGCTACCGACATGGAGGGCCACGGCGCATGCGATGTGGCGGACTGGCGGGATATCGTGGATGTGGCGGCTGGCTATTGCCACACGGTCGGCCTTCGCGCGGACGGTACCGTGGCAGCGGTAAGCAATATTGACAACGAAGCGTGTGATGTTGCCGCATGGCGGGATATCGTGGATGTGGCGGCGGGCGAATTTTCTACCTTTGGTCTTCGTGCCGACGGCACCGTGGTCATGGTGGGAACCGCCACCGAGATGACCAAGGAGCAGATCGCAGCGCTGCAGGGCGTGGCGGCCATCCATGCGGATAGCGAGCATGTTTTCGCCCGGCTGCAGGACGGCACTTCCGTGATCATATCGGACAATAAAGAGATACAGCCGCTTTCCGGCAGACAGGATGTTGCCTTTGTTGCGGGAAAGTATGATATCTCCCTCCTCCTTAAAACCGACGGCACGGTGGAGCTTCTTTGCAGCCAATATGTGACGGAGGAAGAAAAGGCATATTTTGCGGAAGTTCTGAACTGGCGGCTGGCCGTACCGGGCAACAACTGATATTTCTTTTCTCATAGTTCCAAGGAGCAGAACAGCATGAAACCCTACGAACAAACTTATCAGATCCTCTCCACGCTGGGACGCGGCGGCATGGGCGCGGTGTATCTTGTAAAGCACCTGCGCCTCGGCACGCTGTGGGCCCTTAAGGAGATCGATAAAACAGCCGGCGGGCAGGTGGACCTGCTTGCGGAAGCCAACATGCTCAAGCGGCTTTCCCATCCGGCGCTGCCCCGCATCATCGATATTTATGAGGATGCGGCGAGCATCTATATCGTGGAGGATTATATCGAGGGCGTCAGCCTGGATAAACGCCTTCGCGAAGCGGGCAGGTTCCCCGAAAGCACCGTGCGCCTTTGGGCGGAGGAGCTTTGCGGCGTGCTTCGCTATCTGCACGAGCAGCAGCCCAACCCCATCATTTACCGGGATATGAAGCCCGGCAACGTGATGATCACGCCGGATAACAAGGTGAAGCTCATCGATTTCGGTATCGCCCGGGAATTCAAACAGGAAAGCAGCGGCGATACCACCAGCCTCGGCACCCTTGGCTATGCGGCGCCTGAGCAGTACGGCACCGCCCAGTCCGATGCAAGAACGGATATCTACAGCCTTGGCGTAACGCTTTACCATGCCGTGACCGGCAAAAGCCCCAAGGATCCACCCTATGAGCTTCTGCCCATCCGCCGCTGGGATGCTTCCTTCTCGGAAGGGCTTGAATACATCATCGCCAAATGCACCCGCACCAACCCCAATGAGCGCTACCAAAGCATCGCGCAGCTGCAGGCGGATCTGAAGAATATCGACCGTTTTTCTGCTTCAAGCCGCAGACGAAAGGCGGTGGATGCGCTCAAACTCACCGCCTGCGCGCTCATGATCCTCGGCGGCGCTGCTTTTATGCTGGCGGGCTATGCCCAAAAAGGCGTTGAAGCGCAGGAAGCATACCGTGCCCGCTATGAAGAAGGTATTGCGCTGGTGGAAGCGGGGGATATGGATGCGGCCCGCCTTGCGCTGACGGATGCGGATGCTTCCCTGCCCGGCAGCACGGACGGCCGCTGCGCTTATCTTGCGGCGCTCATCAATGCGGATGAAACAGCCGCTGCGGCTTCCTTCGGCGCGGAGGCTCTCTCTAAAGATGCCGCTCTTGAACTGGATGCGCGCTTCAACTACTATTACGGCGTGGCGCTCGAAGCGGAGGGCAACATACACGGCGCTGTTGCGTGCTTTGAAAACGCAAACATGATGGAGCCCGGGCAGCTTCTCTATATGCGCTCCCTTGCCCGCGCCTACGCGGCGGCGGGAGAACTGGACCTTGCCAATGCGCTGTTCTCGGAGATCGCCATCATGGCGGATAACGGCACCACTGCCTTTGTTTATGCCGGCATTCTTGAGGCACAGGGCGAAGCGGAACAGGCGGAAACGGAATATCGCCGCGCCATTGAGAACGGCACGGATGAGGATATCCGCATCGCCGCGTTTAGGGCGCTTGCCACCATGCTGAGAAGCGGCCGCGAAGGGGATCCTGCCCTTGTGGAAAAGGAGATCGAAACGCTGCTTTCCATGCAGCGCACCTTCCCCGATAAGGAGGAGGCCTTCATCCTTGAACGGCTGGGCGAAGCCTATTTCGCAAGAGGCGTTCTGAGCGGCGCGGAAGCGGATCTTGAAGCGGCGGCGGACAGCTTCCGCGCGCTGATCGACCTTGGCTACGGCCGCGCCAGCACCTATCTCAACATCGCCGTGATCGAACAGCGGCGCATGGATTACGCTGCGGCGGAGGAAACGCTGCTGACGCTTCTTGACCGCTATCCCAACAACGGGGATGGCTGCATCCAGATGGCGTTTCTCATCGCGGAGCGGGAGGGGCAGAAGCCCCAGAGCGAGCGCGATTATGCTCCCGTGGTGGAATATTACGAGCGGGCAAAGCTTTGCGGCGCAGCGGGTGCGAACCTGCAGCGGCTTGAAGGCGTGATAGAAGACCTGAAGTCCGGCGGCTGGATAGCGTAAGGCTGCCCTTGCTGATCAAGAAAGGATACATGTATGAGCGGAAATACTCTTATGCTGATCGGGATCGCTATGGCGGCCCTTGGCGTGCTTCTGCTGTGTTTGCAGCTTGCTGCCATGAAAAACCGGGGAAAACGGGCAAAAAAAGCATCATCGGCGGCGGATCTGCCCGCGGCTCCCGTTGTGTCAGCCCCGCGCCGGGCCGAAAAACCGGCTGCTGCAGCTGTGGCGGATGAAGCCACCGTGAAGCTTTCCTATGCAGCGGATGAAGAGAAGAACGTGAAACTTTCTTCCGCGGCGGAAAATACCGCTGCAAGCGGGAATGAAGCGGATCAGACTGTCCGTCTGGAGGGATAAGGCCGATGAAGCTGAAGGTCAGCGCTGCGGTGTGCAGCCATAAAGGCAAAATACGGGGCAACAACGAGGATGCCTTCCTGCTCAACGGCGTTTATCTTCCTCTGGAGAAGATGGACGAAGGCGGGCTGTTTACGGCACAAACAGAGACTTCCTTCCAGCTTTATGCCGTTTGTGACGGCATGGGCGGCGAGGAGGCGGGGGAGCTTGCTTCCTTTGCAGCGGTGGAGACCTTTGCGAAGCTTCTAAAAGATGCTTCGCGAAAAACGGATGTCCGGCCTGCTATTGACAGCGCTGTGCAGCAGGCCAACGGGGCTGTGCTTGCCCTTGATAAAAATGCGGGCTGCACCATGACGCTCCTTTGCCTGCAGGGCGGAAAGGCGACCGTAACGTGGCTGGGCGACAGCCGTATTTACCTTCTGCGCTGCGGCGAACTGCTGCGTCTGAGCGAAGATCATACCCAGGCCCAGCGGCTGCTGAACATGGGCGTGTTCGATGCGCTGACTGCAAAAACGCATCCTTCAAGCCATGTGCTGACCCGCTATATCGGCATGGAAACGGAGGGCTTCGCGCTGCAAAGCGCCTACGGGGAAACGCTGACCCTCAAGGCGGGGGATGTGTTCCTCCTTTGCAGCGATGGCCTTACCGACATGGTGGAAGAGACGGAGTTTGCCGCTCTTCTTAATAAAGATGCTAAGAGCGCTGCGGAAGAGCTTGTGAGCGCGGCGCTTGCAAACGGCGGCCGCGACAATGTGACCGCCATGGCAGTCAGGGTAGAGCAAGTGAAGAAAAACATCTTTGGCCGGTAACGGTTCGCCATAAAATCGAAACAACACCGATAAAGCAGCAATTTGTAACAGCAGAACTGTGGCGTTTGCAGCTTGATCATACACGGAGGGATCCAATGAAACACACCATGAAAAAAGCCAATGCACTGATACTGGCGGCGCTTTTCGTTTTTACACTGCTCCCCATGTCTGCCATGGCAGGCGTCAGCACCGAATATATCGGTATGACCGGCGTAAGCTTCAGCCATAACATGTTCATCGACGGCACATGTGAAACCGAGTGGGAGGGCAGTGCCGAGCAGCCCATGCTGTCTCTTTTGGTGTACAGCACCGATACCCTTCCCACCGATGCATCGGGCAATTACCGTTTTCCCATCAACATCACGCTTCAAAAGCCTGCCGGCATTTCTGAGGATGCGCTGCCATTCCTTCTTGAAAGCGATCATGCTTACTCCGCCTCCCCGCTGCCTTTCGGTTCCACATCGCAGCAGATCGATCTTATTGCCGACAAAGAGACTTTTACAGAAAGCTTCGTTGTCGGCGAACTGGTCATCCACTGGCTGGAAGGCACCGACATCGCCGCCGTTACCAAACTTTCCTACGGCATATTCAACAAAACAGGCCCCGCTGTCAGCGCTCCCGATGGCAGCCGCGTCAGCTTCGCCTTCCCCATTGATGGCGTAGCGTCCGAGTACAGCAACGGCACGCTGACGCTCACTTTGAACGAGACATCCGTTGATCAGATCGCCGCGGTGTATACCCCGGGACTTCAGTTCCTGCGCGGCACAGTCAGCGTGAGCGCACCCTCCGGCACCGAATCGTTCTGGGCCGGAAGCATGGACCATGCCTATTTTACAAACGGGTACATCAACAGCTCCAACTATAAAACCGGCAGCGGATATTCCCACGCCATCGACCTGCACCAGATCAATTCTTCCGATTCCGGCATAACCGTTATTCCCCTTGACAACGCAGGCAACAACAACGTCATCTCCCTGTATTTTGCATGGAAGGACAGCTCCGGCAGCATCACCGCCGAAAAAGTGAATGTTGTTGTCAAGCTCGGCACTGCAAAGGTTACGAAAGTGCCTTCCTCCGCATTGCCTGCCATTTGCGCAGTGCCCGCCGACCGCATGGCCCGCGCTTCGTTAATGATGGACCGTGCCGACGGCGCCGGCATCACCTTCAGCTATTCCGAGACCGACGGCATTGCAAAGTTTTTCCACAGCAAAACGCCTGCCGCCATTTCGGAATATGCATTTTCAAAGGCCGGTGAGTGGGGCGATAAGGAAGCCCTCATCCCCCTGGGTGTACAGATCACGGCTCCCGATGGATTTGATACCTATGCCCTCATCATTAACGGCAGCGAAAGTGCCCCCTCGCCTGTTGACAGGAAGCTGAAGGCCATGTTTTACTCTACCGTGCTGTTTTCCGCGCGGAACGGCATTACGACAGATGATACGGATATCACCATAAAGTGGACGTCCACGACCTCCAATGCTGTGAAGTACGAGCTCTTCACTTTCTGCACCATCTTTGACAGCTTTACCTGGATGGATAAATACTGGGCACCAGCACCCGCTGCCGCTTTGGAGACCAAACCTATTGTGGAAGCTTTGAAAGACGCAGGCCTTGAAGTGAAAGTTGAAACGGGAGCGATCAAGTGCTCCTTCAAAGAGGGCTACCTTCCCACCGTTGCGCAAATGCAGAAGATCCGAGGTGCCGAGTTTACCGTCACAGCGCCTGCCAATGCCGCAGCCAAGCGCATTGCGGGTTCTTCCTACAATGATACCGCTTACAATGACAGCCGTGCCAACAGCGCAAAATCTACCATAGACAGCACACCTGCTCTTGCTATCGACACCATGTGCGGCGGTATCTGCCCTATTCAGAAGGTTGAAATAGACGGCATTTCCTACTACAACACGCTGAATGACGGTGCAAGGCAGGTGCTCGTTCAGTTTTATGATAATGCAGGCAATCTGATCACAGTTGACGGCGCAAACGGTGAAAAGCTGAACGGCTATTATGTCCGCATCGAAGTTGAACCCTTTGAATACACGATCGAATCGGAAGTTGTGCCGGAGATAACCTCCCCTGCCGATATTCCCGTTATGGTATGCGAGCGTAAGCCCGGCAATAAATACAGCCTGTTCGTTAAGCTTTATCCCCAGGAAGGCAGCAACAAAAAGTACTTCCTTAAGCTTGAGACAGATCTGGAAGAGTCCGATATGCAAAACGGCGTTGATGTTTACATCCCCTATCACTACATCGACCCCAATATGACCTATGAAAAGGCCATTGCCGACAATACCGTCTTCAAGGTCAAGCATTATGACAAGCATAACACCTTCAAGGAGGAGCTTGTCGGTACACCCACGGAAAACGGCATCAAATTCACCGTTACGGATCTCAGCCCCTTTGTGATTGAGGCTGCCGAAGGCTCCGGCAGCAACAGCGGATCCGGTCCGCTTTACGGAGATGCCAACTGCGATGGCGAATATAACCTGCAGGACGTGGTATTTGTGGCTGTCTGTGCAAAAGGAAACGCTGCCATCACCGAGGCCGGCAGACTTAATGCGTCGATCGCAGCAGGTGCCGCACCTACCGCGCTTGATTCCCTACGGCTGGCAAAAGGACTGCTGTTCCAATAAGAATAACACGGAAGGTGAATTGCCAAACTTCGTGCAACCGGCAGAAAGTTCAAAGCCACAGAGAAACTGAGCAGAGCGAAATGGAAGAACCTTACGGGACCCGGCGGTGAGCAACGCCGGGTTCTTTTTTAGCGCTCCGTGCCACGCAGAAAATGAGGCCCTTGAGGTAAAACATGCAAAGCGGTGCTGATCGCGTTGTTTATTTTTGTCATGCATGGCAGCATGGATCCCTTTCTGCAACTTCCATATATGCACCAATATACGCGTTATTTTAAAAATGCAGTAAATTTGTAGTAAATCGGCATGAATGTGTGAGAATTTGGGCCACAGATTTGAGAATAGAATCGAGGTAAAAGCACCCCGGTTTTTGCATCGCTGCAGCAGAATATGGCGTATAGTTCTGAAAAGCAAAAAACCGGAAAAGCGCTTGTTTCTCTGGTTTTTTACGCACTTTGCACGATTATCCGCCCGCATTTTACCGCAAATAAAAAAGATATTGTGATGCATGCTGCGCCGCAGGCGCATGCCGCAAAAGGTTGGTAGCGCAGCGGAGGCGTTATGCCTGCGTTTACAAGGGCATAGCCGCAGCAAGCGTGACCTTTTGCGGAAAGGAGGAGCGACGGAACGGGTGAGAGATGATTTTTGATAAAAAATCGTCGCGAACTAAGAGTAGTCCGCGACGACGTGGCACACCCGGCGCGATTACCCAAGGGTATCCCTCCGACTAACAAAAATTCATCGCCTAAGGCTCGAATTTTTGAAGTCTCCGGTATCTCACGGCGCGTTCTCATCTGCTGCCGCGGCAAACAAAAAAGCCATCGTAAGATGGCTCTTTTGTTTGGCACACCCGGCGCGATTCGAACGCGCGACCTTCCGCTTAGGAGGCACATGCCCTGCCATGGGCAAAACCATAGAGAATCACCGAAAAAATCCCTGTTTACGGGCTTTTTCTGCATTTCTATCCTGTCCATAGTTTCCATAAAAGTCGGGTTTACTACAGGATTTACTACAGCGTGTGTAGTAAAAATGTAGTATAGCCACGGAAGATTACGGCTTATCCAGATGCGCGTTCAGCGAATCGATGGCGGCGTTCTGCTTGAAGCGGGAAAGATGGGTGTAGATGCCCAGCGTCATCTCAAGGCTTGCGTGACCTAGGAACAACTGCGCACTTTTCACATCCACGCCCGCATCGTAGAGCATGGTTGCGTAGCTGTGCCGCAGCATGTGCGCGGTGATGTTGTCGATGACCTGTACCTTCGGATGCCCCGGCGTGTAGGCGCGTCCGCCCGCCTGCAGGTTG
>SVGX01000062.1 GCA_015056105.1 Clostridiales bacterium
ACTCCAGCGCACGCCGCGGCATCAGCCCGAAGATCAATGCCCTTTCGACGCTGCTCTTCGTTGCAGTTGTCACGCTGCTGCTGTTCATCAACCTTAAATCCATCCGCGAAGAGCGGGAAGCGGATATTCAGAACAAAAAGCTGAAAGCGAAAAACCGCTGATCCATCGATTCATTCACCGGGAAACGGCATGCCGGGCAGCCGGCAGCTTTCCAGAATAAAAAGTCTTGTTACGGAGGTCTCAAAATTAATGAAAAAGAAGATTGCATTGCTCGTTGTCCTTGTTATGGCCTTGTCCTTTTGCTTCAGCGGCTGCGGCAACAGCGACAAGGTGACCATCAACGTCCTCAACTGGGGCGATTATATTGACGAAGAGCTGCTCGACCAGTTCACCGAAGAGACCGGCATCGAGGTGAACTACCAGACCATGGCGACCAATGAGGAAATGCTCGTAAAGCTGGAGGCCTCCGATTGCATTTACGATGTCTGCTTTCCTTCGGATTACATCATTGAAAAGCTGATCGCGAAGGATCTTCTTCACGAGATCAACAAGGATAACATTCCGAACATCGCAAACATCGATGAGCGCTTCCTTGACCTGAGCTTCGACCCCGGCAACAAATATTCCGTTCCTTATATGTGGGGCACCGTAGGCATCCTTTACAACACCACCATGGTGGATGAGCCCGTGGTGAGTTGGGATATCCTTTGGGATGAGAAATACGACCAGCAGATCTTCATGTATGATTCCATCCGCGATTCCATCGGCGTGGCGCTTATGAAGGAAGGTTTTTCCATCAATACCCGCAACGAGGCGGATATTGCAGCAGCGGAAGCCGCCCTCATTGAACAGAAGCCCCTTGTGCTCGCTTACCTCGGCGATTCCATCAAGGAAAGCATGATCAACGGCGAGGCGGCCCTTGCCATCGTGTACTCCGGCGATGCCATGTGGTGTGTGGACCCCGAAGAAGGCAATCCGGACCTTGACTATGCGGTTCCGGAGACCGGCTCCAACCTTTGGTTCGACAACGTGATTATCCCCAAGTCCAGCCAGCACACCGAAGAAGCGGAGGCCTTCATCAACTTCCTCTGCGATGCGGAAGTTGCCAAGGCCAACACCGAATACATCGGCTACTCCACTCCCAACAAAGCGGCAATGGCGCTGCTTGACGAAAGCTACACCGAAAACCCCATCTACAACCCGCCGCAGGCGCTTCTCGACAAGTGCGAGATATTCCACGACCTTGGGGATTTCATCAACGTTTACAACGACGCCTGGAACAATATCAAAGGCCAGTAAGACCCGCCGGACCCTGCGGCTTGCCCGCAGGGTCTTTTTTGTTGCTTGTCACCCGGCGGAAGCGGGGCTATAATTAAAATGATGGCGCTTGCCGTCCCGCTCCTTTTTTGCATCAGTTTTCCTTTTCGTTTTTCAAAGAGGTATTATGCTGCAGTTTATCAAGCGATTTTTTGATCCGTCGCACATGGTCAGCGCCGACATGGCGGAAGGTCCCATCCCCACGGCAAAGGAAGCCTATGGGCGCATGGTCTCCCTTGCGTGGCCGAGCGCCGTTGAAAGCGTGCTGATCTGCCTGACCGGCTCTGTGGATACCATGATGGTGGGCACCCTCGGCGCCGCTGCCATCTCCGCCGTCGGCATCACGAGCCAGCCCCGTTTTCTGATGATGACCCCCATCATCGCCCTGAACACAGGCGTTACGGCGGTGGTTGCCCGCCGCAGGGGCGAAGGCGATTTTGAAGGCGCAAGGCGCACCCTCAAGCAGGCGCTCATCTTCTGCATGATGTTCTGTGTGCTGATGGTAACGGGCGCGCTGCTGTTTGCGGAAGAGCTTCTTACCCTTGCGGGCGCGCAGAGCGACTTTATCGGTCTCGGTGTGGAATACTACCGCATCATCATGTGCGGGCAGGTATTCGCCTGTATCGGCATGACCATCAACGCGGCACAGCGCGGCTACGGCAACACGAAAGTCAGCATGCGTTCCAACGTAACGGCAAACATCGTCAACCTGATCTTCAACTATTTCCTCATCAACGGCGCATGGTTTTTTCCAAGGCTTGAGACCCGCGGCGCCGCCATCGCCACGGCCCTCGGCTCCATCGTGGCGTTCTTTATGGCCCTTTCCTCCGTTCTCAAGCCCGACATACCCGGCGTGCTGACACTCCGCTCCGGCGCATCCTGGAAATTCGACAAGCGCACCACCGGCAGCATTTTCAAGGTGGCTTCCTCCACCTTTGTGGAACAGATCTTCATGCGCTTCGGCTTTTTCACCTATGCCTCCCTTGTGGCAAGGCTCGGCACGGTGGAATTTGCAACACACCAGATCTGCATGAACATCATCAATGTCAGCTTCGGCTTCTCCGACGGTTTCGGCGTGGCTTCCACGAGCCTTGTGGGCCAGCAGCTCGGCGCAAAGCGGCCGGATCTTTCCATGATGTTCGGCAAGATCGGCCAGCGGCTGTCGCTGCTTGCAGGTCTTCTCATGGGGCTTGTCTTCGTGGTGTTCCGGGAGCCTCTCATCCTTCTTTTCAACGACGATCCCGCCATTGTGCAAATGGGTTCCGTCATCATGCTGATCGTCGCCGCCACCTGTCTTGTGCAGAGCACACAGGTGGTCATGTCCGGCTGTCTCCGCGGTGCGGGCGATACAAAGTTCGTCGCCATGACATCCTTTATCAGCATCGCCGCCATCCGCCCTGCAATGTCCTACATTCTCTGCTACCCCCTCGGTCTAGGCGTGGTGGGCGCATGGCTCGGCCTTTTCGGCGACCAGTTCCTTCGGATGATCCTTAACACCTTCCGCTTCTACAGCGGCAAGTGGAGCACGATCAAACTGTAACGCCAAAAAGACCTTTCTTTTCCGAAAAGAAAGGTCTTTTTTCATTTCTGTTTTCCCGCGCTTTTGTTTTGCCGCCGGTTTTGCTATACTGTAACGAGAACAACACAGATAAGGAGCAACTATGCTGTTTACGAATGTGCGCTATTTTGGCGCGGATCAGCGTTTTCACACCGGCAATGTAACGGTTGAAAACGGCATCATCACCGCAGTTGAAGAAAAAAACGGACAAGCGGAAAAGCTGCTGCTGCCCGGCCTGATCGATGTGCATCTGCACGGCAACCGGGGCATGGATTTTTCTGACGGCGGTTCTTTCCAATATGAAGAAATGGCCCGTTTTCTTGCAAAAAACGGCACAACAGGCTTTTCCGCCACCACCATGACGCTGCCCCCCGCTTTCATTGAAAAAGCCTGCCGCTGCGCAGCCGGTTTCGCAAAAGCGGAAACGGAAGGTGCCGCAAGGCTCCTTGGCATAACCATGGAGGGACCTTTCTTCAGCGCCGCAAAAAAAGGCGCGCAGAATGCGGATTATCTGCTGCCGCCGGATGCGCGGCTGCTTTCCTCGCTGCAGGAAGCCGCGGAAGGGCTGCTTCGCATCGTCTGCGTGGCGCCGGAGCTTCCCGGGGCTTTGGATTTCATCCGCACCGCCACCGATGCG
Organism: Clostridiales bacterium; assembly: GCA_015056105.1. GTDB lineage: Bacteria > Bacillota > Clostridia > Christensenellales > CAG-138 > UBA1685. The sequence continues at coordinate 3,513 of SVGX01000062.1, forward strand.
GGATTCCGTGTATCCCTTGCCCACACCGCCGCGGATTACGATACCGCCGCCGCCGCTTTTGATGCCGGCGCATGCCATTTGACCCACACATTCAACGCCATGCCGCCGCTTCTGCACCGCGCCCCCGGCGTGATCGGCGCAGCGGCGGAGCGGGAACATGTTACGGCGGAACTGATCGGCGATGGGATGCATGTGCATCCTTCCGCCATGCGCGCCGCCTTCAAGCTGTTCCCGGGCCGCGTGTGCCTTGTGAGCGATGCCATCCCCCCCGCAGGCGCCGAAAACGGCACCTACAGCCTCGGCGAGCAGCCTGTTATCGTCAAAGACGGCCGTGCCACGCTGCTTGACGGCACCCTTGCCGGCTCCACCGCCACGCTGTTTGCCTGTCTTCAAAACTGCATCCGCTTCGGCATCAAGGCAGAAGAAGCCGTTGCCGCCGCCACGTCTACGCCGGCAAAAGCCCTCGGTGTACAGGACCGTTTCGGCGCTGTCGCCCCCGGCTTTGCGGCAGATCTTCTGCTTTGCTCCCCCGATTTTGAGCTTCTGACCGTCTTCCTCGGCGGCGAAGCCCTTTCCTGATCTCCCCTTTCCCTTCACCAAACGAACCGCAAAGGAGTATATTATTATGAGCCGCTACCCTTTCCCGAAGATCGACCTGCACCTGCACCTTGACGGCTCCATGCTGCCGGAGACCGCATGGGAACTGGCCAAGGAGCGCAATATCGACCTGCCTGCGGATAACCTTGAAGATTTCCGCACCTTTATCATCGTCACCGCAGAGTGCCGCAGCGTCAACGAATACCTAAAGCGCTTCGATATGCCTCTTTCCATCCTGCAGGACAAGGTCTCTCTCACAAGGGTCACCAGGGAGCTTGTGGAGCTGCTTGCATCCCAGGGCCTTGCTTATGCGGAGATCCGCTTTGCGCCCCAGCTGCACACGAGGAAGGGCCTTTCCCAGAAAGACGCCGTGGAAGCGGTGATCGCAGGCGCAAAAGCCGGCATGGAAGCCGCCCCCACCATCGATATCGGCATCCTGCTTTGCTGCATGTGCATCGGCGTGGAGACGCTCAATGAGAAAGAAAACCTTGAGACCGTCCGCCTCGGCAGGGAATACCTCGGCAAAGGCGTTGTGGGCATCGACCTTGCGGGTGCGGAGGGCATCGTGCCCCTTGAGAACTTCTCTCCCATCTTTGACCTTGCCCGGGAGCTTCAGATCCCCTTCACCTGCCATGCAGGCGACAGCCAGGGTCCGGATACCGTGAATGCCGCCATGAATTTCGGCAGTCCGCGCATCGGCCACGGCCACCATATTTTCAACGACCAGACCCTGTGTGCCCGTGCCATCCGCGACGGCGTGACCCTTGAGATCTGCCCCACCAGCAACATCCAGTGTGAGACCCAGCCCTCCTACGAAGCGCACCCCCTCAAAAAGCTGATGGATATAGGTATGCGCTGCACCATCAACACCGACAACATGATCCTTTCCGACATTGACCTCAACAAGGAATATGACCGCTGTATCGGGCAGATGGGCCTCAGCTACAACGACCTCATCCGCTGCAACATCAACAGCGTCCGCGCGTCCTTCATGCCGGAAGAGAAAAAGACCGTTCTGATCGATAAGCTCATCAGCTGTCTCAAGGCAGAATAATGCCTTTGTCCCTTGCCGCGCAGATCCCTCTGCGCGGCGTTTCTTTTCTCTTCTTGCAAATCCTACTCCGCTGCGCTATCATGACAAAAAACCTTTTTGGGGGGGCGCCCATGAACAGCATTATCACTACAGCTTCTACAAACCCCTATTATAACCTTGCACTCGAAGAGCTGCTTTTTGAAACGCAGGAAGGCTTCTGCCTTTACCTTTGGCAGAACAAAAACACCGTTGTCATCGGTCGCAACCAGAACGCATGGAAGGAATGCCGCATCTCCCTTCTGGAAGAAGAGGGCGGCCGCCTCGCAAGGCGTTCCTCCGGCGGCGGTGCGGTGTTTCATGACCTCGGCAATCTGAACTTTACCTTCATCGTCCCTGCCGCCGCATGGTTTCGGGAGATTTCTTTTTAGCATATATCCCATTCATTTGTTTTGTCCATAAATCAATAAATCCTTTCGGTTATTTCAATAATAGTTTTGCGGCAAAAAACATTGCAAAACAGCTTTTGGGCATGATACCATAGATAAGCAAAACGAATAAGCATCGGATGATTGCTGCGGGAGAGTCCGCTTTTTGCGGAGCCGACGGGGCATGCAAAAACTCTCAGGCAAAAGGACCGCAGCATGACGATACTCTGTAAAGTGCCTAACGGCACGCCAAAGGTGCAACCCGGTTTTCCACTGCCGGGAAATCTCTCAGGCAAGATCAACAGAGGCACAAATTTTTCCACCAGGGGGAAATTTGTGCTTTTTTGTTGCGCAAAAAACGATCCTGACAAAATATAACCATTCTTAAGGAGGAAAACACAATGGGTGAACTCAAACGCACACAGCTTTTTGATGTGCATGTAAACTCCGGCGCCACAATGGTAGATTTCGGCGGCTGGGAAATGCCCGTCCAGTATCCTACCGGCATCGTAGCAGAGCATCTCTATACCCGCCATACCTGCAGCCTGTTTGACGTTTCCCACATGGGCCGTCTTCTCATCGAAGGCCCCGACCGTATCAAGTTTCTGCAGCATGTTGTTTCCAGCAACGTCATGGGCCTTGACCTCAACAAGGCACAGTACTGCATCATCCCCGATGAAGACGGCAGCGCTGTGGATGACGCCTACCTTTACAGCTATGAAGAGGATAACCTTCTCCTTGTGGTGAACGCTTCCAACACCGACAAAGACCTTGCCCATTTTGAAAAGTACCTCAAGGACTTTGACTGCACCATCAAGAACATCACTGCAGATTACGCTTCCATCGCCGTGCAGGGCCCCAAGAGCAAGGATATGCTCACCGAGCTTGCGGGCGGCCAGACCTTGACCGAACCCATGAAGAACGCCCTCAACACCCTCACCATGGAAGGCCGCGAAGTCCGCGTTGCCAAGACCGGTTACACCGGTGAGCCTCTCGGCTACGAAGTGTTCGTGAAGAGCGAAGACGCGGAGTGGATGTGGAACCGCCTCATTGAGCTCGGCGCAAAGCCCGCCGGTCTCGGTGCCCGCGACACCCTCCGCCTTGAAGCCGGCATGCCCCTCTACGGCCATGAAATGGGCGTTGATCCCGATGGCAGCCGCATGTCCATCTACGCTGTGCCTCTTGCCCGCTTCGCCGTCAGCTTCTCTCCCCAGAAGGGCAGCTTCGTAGGCCGTGAGCCCCTCGCCGCGCAGTATGAGGCCTTCAAGCGCATCAACAACCGCGATTTCAGCGACATCACCGCCGTGCCCCGCCGCATCATGCCCATCACCCTTCTTGACAAGGGCGTTATGCGTGCCGGCATGCCCGTCTATCAGGGCGAAAAGCAGGTGGGCTGGGTCACCAGCGGCACCATGGTTCCCTACTATGTAGCCGAAGGCGAAGGCCTCCAGACCGTCATCCTTGAGGAGACCGCCAAACGTGCCATCGGCATGTGCTACATCAACTCCGACATTCTGGAAGACGACACCGTGGAAGTCGATGTTCGCGGCAGGCGCCTTAAGGCCGTCATCCCGCCCTACCATATGCGCGTGGATGCACCTCCCTTCGCACGCCCCATCCTCTACCGCGCCAAGGCGGAGGCAAAGCCTGCTGCCGCTGAAGACAGGCTGCCCAAGGCCGTCACCCTGCTCAACAAGGCGCTTGAAAACCACCGCTGGCGTCAGCAGCGCTGCATCAACCTCATCCCCTCGGAAAATACCCCGAGCCGTGCGGTCCAGATGCTGGGCGCTTCCGACCCCGCTTTCCGCTATGCGGAGCACAAGAAGGTGAAGTCCTTCTACGATGCGGATATCTTCTACTATCAGGGCACCAAGTTCATCGACGAAGTGGAACAGCTTCTCGTTGAGCAGATGAAGCAGTACTTCGGCTGCCGTGAAGTGGAGACCCGCGTGATCAGCGGCCAGATGTCCAACGCTGCCACCTTCTCCGCTCTCGTGGACTGGAAGAACAGGCTTGACCGCAAGCATGACGCCAAGCGCCTTGGCTACGTGCTCAACAACCACATCATCAAGGGCGGCCACCTGAGCGCACAGCCCATGGGTACTCTTCGCGACTACATCGCCGTTGACCCTGTCACCGAGCGCAACGCCGTTGTGAACTTCCCCGTCTGCGCCGACAACATCTACAAAATCGACGTGGAAGAGACCAAGAAGGTCATCGACAAGTATCGTCCCGAGCTCATCATCTTCGGTAAGAGCATGGTGCTCCACAAAGAGCCTGTTGCCGCCATCCGCAAGTTCGTGGACGAACAGAAGATCAACACCACCATCATGTACGATATGGCCCACGTGCTCGGCCTCGTCGGCGATTCCTTCCAGAAGCCCTTCGAAGAGGGTGCGGAGATCGTCACCGGTTCCACCCATAAGACCTTCTTCGGCTCTCAGCGCGGCGTCATCGGCGTGAACTACAAGCCCGATGAGCTCAAGTACGGCCTCTGGGAGACCATCGAGTCCCGTGCATTCCCCGGCAGCGTTTCCAACCATCACCTCGGCAGCCAGCTTGCCCTGCTGATGGCGGCCTACGAAATGAACCAGTTCAAGGCCGAATACCAGAAGGCTGTTGTGGAAAGCGCCAAGCACTTCGCCAAGTGCCTGAAGGCGGAAGGCCTCAACGTGGCCGGCGATCCCGCCATCGATTACACCGAGACCCATCAGGTCATCGTTTCCGTCGGTTACGGCGTTGGTCCCGAAGTTGCCGAGCGTCTTGAAGAAAACAACGTCATCGTCAACTACCAGGCCACTCCCGATGAGGAAGGCTTCACCGCTTCCGGCGGTCTCCGCATGGGCGTCAGCGAAATGGTCCGCTTCGGCTTCACCAAGGATGATTTCGCGAAGCTCGCTTCCCTCATGGCGGACTGCATCCTGCGCGGCAAGGACATCTCCGAAGACGTTGCCAAGCTACGCGGCGAGCATCTTGAAATGCAGTACTGCTTCAAGGGCGAAGAATTCGAAGCTGCCCTCAATGGCCTTATGGCAGAGCTGGGCGTCTGATAAAGTTGCTTTAGCCGCACGCTCCCCTTCAGGAAGTGTGCGGCACACATACAAAATCACTGGCAAATTAAAATCATTCAGGAGGTAACACCATGAATTTCCCCGCTGATCTTAAGTATTCCAAGTCCCACGAGTGGGTCAAGATGGAAGGTGACGTTGCCGTGATTGGCATCACCGATTTTGCTCAGGACGCCCTTGGTGACGTCGTGTTCATCAACCTTCCCTCCGAGGGTGACACCGCGGAAGCCGGCTCCGCCTTTGGCGATGTCGAGTCCGTTAAGGCCGTTTCCGACCTCGTTTCCCCCGTCAGCGGCGAGATCGTTGAAGTGAACGAAGAGCTTGCCGATGCTCCCGAGACTCTGAACGCCGATCCCTACGGCGCCTGGATCATCAAGGTTTCCGGCATCACCGAGACCGAAGAGCTGCTTGACGCTGCCGCTTACGAAGCTTTCTGCGCTGAGGAGGCATAAACAGCATGGGTAGCTATGTGCCTTCTACCAAAGAAGAGCGCAGGGAGATGCTCGAGGCCATTGGGCTCAAGGATTACCGTGAGCTTTATCAGGATGTGCCTGCCGAGATGTATCTCGACAAGCCCCTTGACCTGCCCGAAGGCATGAGCGAGCTGGAAGTCAGCCGTGCCATGAACGCCATGGCCAGCAAGAACCGCGTGTTTTCCACGGTTCTTCGCGGCGCCGGCGCTTATGACCACTACATTCCCAGCATCGTGAAGTATATCCCCGCGAAGGAAGAATTCCTTACCGCTTATACCCCCTATCAGGCCGAAATGAGCCAGGGCGTGCTGCAGTCCATCTTCGAATACCAGACGATGATCTGCGAACTCACCGGCATGGCCGTTTCCAACGCCTCCGTTTACGACGGTGCCACCGCTGCCGCGGAAGCCGCTGCCATGTGCCGCGACAGGAAACGCCGCGTTACCCTCATTTCCGCCGCTGCGCATCCGGATACCATCAACACCGTGCGCACCTACTGCTACGGCACCAACGACGAGCTTCGCATCGTTCCCGCGAAGGATAGCAAGACCGATCTTGACGCCCTCAAGGAAATGCTCACTGCGGATGTTGCATCCTTCTATGTGCAGCAGCCCAACTTCTACGGTCAGTTTAAAGACTGTACCGCCATCGGTGAGATGGTG
>SVGX01000063.1 GCA_015056105.1 Clostridiales bacterium
CGGCCGCCATGCGGAATATGAGGACCTGTTTCAGATCGGCTGTATGGGGCTTGTAAAGGCCATCATGCATTTCGACCTTGCCTATGATGTGCGCTTTTCCACCTATGCGGTGCCGATGATCGCGGGTGAGATCAAGCGGTTTTTGCGGGATGACGGCATGATCAAGGTGAGCCGCAGCATCAAGACCCTTGCGGCGCAGGCGGCTGCCGCGCAGGAACGGCTTTGCGCAGCTTTGGGGCGGGATGTGGGCATTGCGGAGATCGCTGCGGAGCTGCATGCGGAAGCAGAGGATGTGGCGGCCGCTCTTGAAGCGGCACGGCCGCATATGTCCATTTATGAGCCCGCCTACGGTGAGGATTCGGATGCGCTGCTGCTTGACCGGATGGAAGATGGGAGGGATAACATCGGCATAACGCTGAACCGGGTCATGCTCAAAGAGCTGCTTTCTTCTCTTGAGCCCCGGGAACGCACGCTGATCCTGCTGCGGTATTTTTCGGATAAAACACAGACGGAGATCGCCGGTGTGCTTGGGATATCCCAGGTACAGGTATCCAGGCTTGAAAGCCGCATCCTGCAAAAGATGCGCTCACAGGCGGAAAAATAGAAAATAGTGAAACAAAAAAGAAGCTGCGTGCACAGCTTCTTTTTTCATTGCAGACTTATTTTCCGGCGGCTTTTCTTACCTGCGCGGCGTGTTCCACATCGGGAAGTTTTCCCACATGGGAAAGGCTGGCTTCAAAGAACATACAGGCATGACCGGCCATTTCGTTTGCGGCTACGCTGTCATCCCCGTGGGGGTAGCCCTGCAGCGATGCAGCGACCATCGTACCGCCAATGTTGATCACAACGGGGCGCTTGGAATAGTTGAATTCGCCGCCGAAGGTTTCCTTAAACGAGGCGGTATCTACTGTGTTCGCACATTCCATTTCCGCGTGGCCGTCGCCGCCGCAGTATACCATGTCAAACTGTGTGCCGGTATTGAAATCGGTAACGGAATAGGTGATGCCTTCCGTGAGCTTTGTCTGCACATCGCTCCAAAGCAGCAGCTCGCCGGGGGTACAGGCGCCGTCGGAAATCTGAGAGCCGATGGGGATATGCGCTTCGATATCGACCCGCTTTACGCCCGGGGTAAACAGCAGCGCACGGGATTGATCGCCTACCGTTCCGTCGGAGATGATGGGAAGGCCGTTTGCATCGGTCTGGTTCTGCTGGAATTTTTTTGTGGCTTCCACCGTCATGCTCTGAAAATTCCCGGTGGGCTTGTAATCAAAGTAACCAAGCTCCCGAAGGCGCAGCTGAATGCGCACCACCATTTCGCCCGTGGAACCGTAGCTGATAAGCGGATAGGAACCGCCGGCGTCGCCGGGCGTGGGGGTGGGCTCTGCGTAAACAGCCGTATGGGCCGCACAAAGGATCATTGCGGCAAGAAGGAGAAGGAAGCATTTTTTCATACCATAAGTATAGCATACCCGGCATTTCTTTTGTATAAAGATTTTGTGACATCAGGGAATTTCCGTCGGGATCAGGTTCAGCATATCTTCCTCTGAAGCCACATTGGTATAAACGCCCGGCACTTCACCCACGATGATGCTTTCTGCAATGGCTGCTTCCGCGCGTACGCTGATGGTTTCGGAAACGCCGGGCATAACGAGCCGCACGGAGGCTGTCAGCTGCAGATTGACCCGGTAAAGCGTCTGATTGATGCCGGAGGAAACAAATTCCGAATGAAACTCGCTCTCAACGCTTCCTGCCGGGCTGAAGGATACGCTGATACCCGGGCCTTTGCCCGCAAGAAAGGCGATGCCCGTTACCGTACCGAGAGGAATGGAGATGCCCTGTTCGCCCATTTGGGCGATGCGCTCCTGCGCGGCCTCCGCACAGTCCGCCGCAAGGATATTCATTTTGTGGGTGTTGGCCTGCAGCATATAGACCCGTTCTGCACTTTCGTGTACCTCGATAAGCTTTGCGTAATTTGTTTCGTTGCCCATGGAATCAAGGATAGCATCGTTCATAGCCCGGGCAGCGACGGCGCGGATCCTTGCACCGGCAAGGGCTGTCATGGCGGGGCGCATATTGACGCTCAGTACCGTCGCTGCTGCACTGAACAGAAAAAGAAAAAGCAGAAAAAACACGGCGAGCTTTCTGAAAAGGCGCTTCATCTTTTGTCGGCGAAGCGATTTTTCCATCGGCACCCTCCTTTGGAAATAATATGAATGCAATGTTAATTCAGTATATGCGCATTCGGTGATATTGAGCCGCGGACAGGTTTTGTGCTATAATACCATTGGATGGGTATAAGGAGAACTATGGAAAAGAAAGATACAATACAAAACAAGACCGAACCAAAGCAGCCTTTCGGCGCGCGGATTCGTGAAAAAGCGGCAGACTGGGTCGAAAAGCTCCGGGCGGCATTCCGCCGCCGGCAGGACGAAAATCATCATGAAGACGAGGTGTTTGTGGAACGCAAACGGCCGCGTTCCTTTTTGCTTGCCGTGCTTTTTACCACGCTCAAGCTTCTTCTTGTATGCGTGGTGGTCTTTGGCTGTGCCTGCATGGGCCTTGTGCTTGGCATCGCAAAGGCATATGTGGATACCACGCCCACGCTTGATGTTTCGCTTCTTACCAAGAGTGACCGCACATCCTACATCTACGATAAAAACGGTGAACTGATCACCACCTATGCGGGCATTACCTACCGGGATTGGGTCAACATTGAAGATGTGCCGGATATGCTGATCAATGCCGTGACCGCCGTGGAAGATGTTCGCTTCTACCGGCATGAGGGTGTGGATTTCAAACGCCTGCTGGCAGCTGTTGTGGGCTCCCTCAGCGCTTCAAGCGATGCGGGCGGCAGTACCATCACCCAGCAGCTTGTGAAAAACAAGCTGCTGACCAGCGAGGTATCCTACAGAAGGAAGATACAGGAGGTCTATCTGTCCCTTGAACTGGAAAAGACCATCGAAAAGGGCGATATCCTTGAAGCTTATCTGAACGACGTGTATCTTGGCAGTGCGAACTACGGCGTCAAGACCGCCGCAAAGGATTATTTCGGCAAGGAGCTTTCTGAGCTGACCATCCGCGAATGTGCCATGATAGCCGGTATGATCCAGGCGCCGAGCCGTACGGATCCGCGTAAAAACACCTATGAGCGGTTTTACGACGACGGCAGAAACAAAATGGATATCACCGACAACAGGACGGATGTTGTCATCGAAAAGATGTATGATGCCGGATTTATCACAAAGGATCAGCGGGATACCGCCCTTAAGGATACCGTAAAGATCATTGAAAAATCCCAGCGTTCCGGCGAAGACGATATGCTCTATTTTGTGGAGTATGCCACGCAGGATGTTGTGGGGCGTCTTCTTGAACAGCGCGGACTTCTCGATACGAAGACGAACCGCACTGCCATCGAAAACGAACTGCAGACGGGCGGCTACAGGATCTATCTTACCGTCGATACGGAAATACAGCGTACCGTGCAGCAAACCCTTTCCGAATGGGAAAACTATCCTGCGCTTGAAAACGAAAACGCTGCCACCCGCGTTACCACCAGCAGCGACGGTAAGGAGATCATCGAACCGGAGCCCCAGGCGGCGGCCGTTGTTATCGACCATGCTACCGGCGAGCTTCGCGCCATCGTGGGCGGCAGAAATGCGCCGCAGGTGCTTCGCGGCTGGAACCGCGCTTATCAAAGCGAAACGGAGGTCGGCTCCAGCATCAAGCCCCTTACAGTTTATGGCCCGGCACTTGACCTTGGGCTTTCGCCCGCTTCGGTAGTGGCAAATCTGCCCCAGGCCATTGAGGGATGGGATACGGAAACCGGCTATCCCAATATCGGCAGCGAAAAGCATATCGGTCTTATCTCCATGCGCAGGGGCATCGTGTCTTCCCTGAATGTGGCTGCGGCGCGCGTCCTTCTTGAAAATGTGACTACGGCGACCGCTGCCCAGTATCTTGTGAATCTCGGCGTGGATTCGAGTCGTGTCAGTGCAACGGGCAGCGGTCTTGCGCTTGGCACCACGGGCATCACGCCGATCGAGATGGCGGCAGCCTATGCGGCGGTCGCCAATATGGGTGAATACCAGGAGCCGCTCTCCTTCACACGTGTGGTGGATGGGGAAGGCATCGTCATTCTTGATGCGGACCAAATCCGCGAAAAACGGCAGGTGTTTAAACAGACTACCGCTTATATGCTGGTGGATATGCTGACGGAAGCCGTCAACAGCGGCACCGGTACATCCGCAAAAATTTCCGGCATGAGCGTAGCGGGAAAAACGGGGACGAATGCCGACTACGGCAGTGCATATTTTGCGGGGATTACGCCCTACTACAGCGCCGTAGTCTGGGTCGGCCACGATTCCTACGAAGAAAAACTGGAAGAAGGCTCCAGTGGCGGCAAGGTGGCCGCGCCCCTTTGGCAGGCATTTATGAAGGAGATCCATAAAGGCCTTATCGACAAGCCCATTATTGATGTCTCCCCCGTACAGCTTGGCCTTGTGAAGCGTACTGTGTGTGCGGTTTCCGGAAAGCTTGCAACGGAAGCTTGTGCCTTTGATGCGGGCGGTCTTGTTCCTGTTACGGATTGGTTTGACAAGGAAACTGCACCTGCGGAAAACTGCGATATGCATGTCCTTACGCGGATCTGCGCGGAATCCGGGCAGCCGGCCTCTATGTATTGCCCGGCTGTGGAAACGGGAAGCATCCTTCTTGTTCGGAGCGGCTCCTACCTTGCGGGCTTCGAACAGACCCTGCTGCAGAAATATCTGCCCCATGCGGTGTATTCGGATATCACCCTTGAAGAGTATAATCTGTATGCTTCCACGACGCTTTGCCCGGTGCATGCACAAAGCTGGAGCGGTATTATCGGCGGCAGCGGAATCAGCGCCGGCGGATCACTCGGCGGCAGCAGCGAGCAGAATTTCTCCCTGCAGGCAGCGACGCTTCTTTCCGACGTAGACGCATATCTGCTTGCGGCGCAGAATATTTCCGATACGGATAAAAGCAATCTTATCACCCTTTCGGAAGCGCTGCGCAGCTATCTTGATGCCGGGATGGCAACGGAAGCAAAAGCCTATTATGACAGACTCAAATACTCTTATGAGCTTATTTATCAGGAGCATCCGCCCGTAGCGGCGGTGCCGTAAGGAGAAACGATGGAAACGCTGCTCGATCTTTACCGGCAGGAGCGGGAACGCCTTCGCATCTTTGCGGAGGATGCACCCCGACCGGGAGAATATCTTTCCCCGGTCTTTGGGGAAGGACCGCTGTCGCCGCGGCTTATGTTCATCGGCGAAGCGCCGGGCGCGGAAGAAGCGAAAAGCGGGCATCCTTTTGTGGGGAAAGCGGGAAAACAGCTGGATGCGCTTCTGCAGGCTGCTTCGATCAACAGGGCGGAGATATTCGTCACCAATACGGTAAAGTACCGCCCTGTCAACATAAAAAGCGGGCGCAGCGCAAACCGTACCCCTGCGCCGGAGGAGCTGCGTACAGGTCTTGCGCTCCTTGAAAAGGAGCTTGCCCTTGTGAAGCCGCAGATTGTAGCGACGCTCGGCAATACGCCCTTAAAGGCGATACTGCTGCTTTCGGGCTGCAAACCTCTTACGATCGGCGAAGCACATGGGAAAATATTGCCCCTTGCGCTGCCTCACGGGAAGGCACGGCTTTTTCCGCTGTATCATCCCGCCAGCGTTATTTACAACAGAAGCCTTGCAGAAACGCTCGAAGCGGATATGAAGCGTCTTGGCAATATCCTCACACAACAGGAGGGAATGAAGAATGAAAGGTAAAACCATAGCCGTAAAGGCAGCGGCGCTGCTGCTTTTTGCGCTGCTCCTTTTGCCTGCGGGCACGGCAAAGACCTTTGCCGAGGGGGAAGCGCCCGAAATCGGGCAGGTTACTGCGGATAAGGTCAACATGCGCGAAAAACCCAATACTGATTGCGAGATCCTTGCGGAAGTGCCGGGCGGAACGGCCGTGGAAGTGCTGGGCAAGGATGGAAGCTGGTACCGGGTGCTGTATAACAGTACGGTCGGCTATATCCGGCAGGATTATCTTTTTGTCAATTCCACCGGCAGCCGCGGCGCATACGTCAAAACGGACGGTGCGGCGCTCCGCGGCGGCCCCTCTGCGGATTCCTACATGATCATGCAGCTTTCCGCGGGGCAGGGCATCAAGGTAAAAGCCCTTGTGGACGGCGAGTGGTTCTTTGGCTCCGCTAACGATCAGACAGGATACGTGCACCGTTCTTTCCTTGAGATCACATCCTCAAGTACCGCCTCCATCGGCATGCTCAAACAGGGCATGGAGGGCGACGAAGTGGAAAAGCTTCAGAAAGCCCTTTTTGACAGGGGATTTCTGAGCAAAACAAACATTACCGGTACGTTTTCTTCCGAGACCCGCAAAGCCGTTTCCGAGTTCCAGAAGGCCTGCGGACTTTCTGCGGACGGCATCGCCGGCGCGGAAACACTCAATTCCATCTATGACAGCGGCAACAAGATAGAAAAGGATAACGCGGATTTCTATAAGCTTAAGGGCTCCGTGGTGCTGCTTGATTGGTTCAAGGGCGGTGAGGATTGGCTGTACAAAGGTGCGAAATTCACCGTTATTGATGTGCGCACCGGCAAGAGCTTCCGCGCGCGCCGTTTCGGCGGCTGGTACCACGCGGATGTGGAGCCTATCACTTCTTCGGATACGGCTGTGATGAAGAGCCTTGAAGGCTTCTCCTGGAACAGGCGTCCCATCTGGATCAACTTCAACGGAAAGACCGTTGCGGCCAGCATGCATACCATGCCTCACATGGCGAATCCTACCCAGTCCAACGGCTTTGACGGGCATTTCTGCATCCATCTTTATAATTCTCTTGTGCATGAGAACAGCAAGGAATGTCCCCGCCACCAGAGCTGCGTGAACGAAGCCTACAAGGCGGGACGCGGATAAAAGCGCATCTAACCCAAAAAGTCGGCAGAGCTTTTGCTCTGCCGACTTTTTTCCGCTATTTGCGGGGCGCCTGCGGGGGATGGATGGCGTACAGCTCGCCGTAAGAAAGCGATTCTTCCGGGTCGAGTACCGCCCGTGGCGTAAGCCCGGTGCATTCCGTGGAAGAGGCAGTGCTCTGCCGCAGCCAAAATGTGCCCTCCGTCAGGTCAGGCGTTTCGTGCTTCTTTTTCTTCATGGTTCCACCTCCTGTTGCGCTGCGCTGTCTTTTAGTGTGCCGAAAAGGAAAAGCGCTATGCGCCCGCATAAAACCAAAAAGCGGTATAACTGCCTGTTTTCTGCAAATGCTTATGAAAGAGAAATAATATTTTGCGAAAGGGCGGTTGGGAAGACCATGCTCGAAAGGTTGATGGATTGGCTGCGGTTCGGCAAAAGCAGCGAGGCATTTGAACTGCTTGAAACGGAAGACGGAATGCCGGCACCCCTCGGACAGGACAGGAAAGAGGAACCTTACGGCCAAAAGGAAGAAAACCGGCAGATTTCTTCTTCGCTTAGCGAAAACGAAAGGATGCTTCGCAGGGCGTTTCGGGCCGATATCAATAAGGATCTGATCTTCCGTTCCTTTTTTTTGAGCGGGGATATTCCGGCGTTTCTTGTTTATGTGAACGGTATGGCGGATGCAAAGCAGGTAAGCGATTTCATCCTGCGGGACGGCATGGCAAAGGGATGCATGCAGGATGCACAGGGCGACCTTGCCGCTTTTGCCATCGCCCGGGTATTCACCGTGGGGGAAGCGGCGGCAGAAAAGATGGAAAGCAAAATTAAACAGGCGGTGCTTGATGGAAAGACTGCAGTGTTTATCGAAGGGGCAGACAGCGCCGTGCTGATGGAAACCCGCGGCTTTGAACGGCGCAGCGTAGGGGAACCGCAGGCGGAAAAGGTAGTCATCGGCCCGCAGGAAGCTTTTGTGGAAAGCCTTAGAACGAACATTACGCTTTTGCGGCGGATCCTGCGTATGGAAGATCTTGTGTGCGAAATGCGTAATGCCGGCGGAGAGAACGGGATCAATGCGGCGCTTTTATACCGGGAGGGTATTACAAATATTACCCTTGTAGAGGAAGTAAAACGCAGGCTTGCCCGCGTCGATACGCTGTCGGTCATCGGAACGGGCATCCTGCAGCAGCTGATCGAAGAGCACTCCCTTTCGCCGTTTCCGCAGTTTCTGCAGACAGAACGGCCGGACCGTGCGGCAGCACTTTTGATGGAGGGACATGTGTTGCTGCTTCTTGACGGAAGCCCTTATGCAAGTGTGATGCCTGCCACCGTTTTTACGCTGATGACCAGCGCGGAAGATGCCTATATGCGCCGCCCGCAGGGGACGGTCATCCGCATCGTGCGCTGCATCGGGGCGGTGATCTCTGTTCTGCTGCCAGGACTTTTTCTGTCTCTTGCATTGTTTCATCAGGGATTGCTGTCGACGGAGGTGCTCACCACCGTTATTGCATCAAGGAAGATGGTTTTTGCGCCAATCGGGGCAGAGATGGTGTTTCTTTTGCTGGTGTTTCAGTTGGTCCGGGAGGCGGGCATGCGGGTGCCGGGCAATATCGGTCAGGCGATCGGCATTATCGGCGGCTTGATCCTCGGGCAGGCGGCGGTAGCGGCAAATCTGGCAAGCTCCGTGGTACTGATCGTGGTGGCGCTGACGGGCCTTGGCAATTTCTGCATACCGGATTATGAAACGCAGCTTGCTGCATCCTTTTTTCGGCTGACGCTGACGCTTGCTGCCTGGGCTTCGGGGCTTCTCGGCGTTGCCTGCCTTGGGATCGTATACACGGCATGGCTGGCGTCCCTTAAATCATTCGGGCTGCCTTTCCTTGCGCCCTTTGCGCCGAAAACACGGTCGAAACGGCCCATGATCCTGCGGGGCAGGATTGCCATGCACCAAAGAGCGGAGGATATGCTCAACACAAAGGAGGGAGAAACATGAAGCTTTCGGAAGGGCGGATCGGCAATGCGGAGGGCATCAGCCTTCTTGGCATCACCCTTGCGGTAAACGGCATCTTTGTGCTGGATATCGCGGAAGAATACCGGCACGGGAATATGACATATCTTTCCTTCCCGGCGGCGATCCTTCTTGCGCTGGTCGAGTTTATGCTGCTTTGGGGGGCGATGCGGCTTTCGGGAAAAAAGGATCTCGGGTCCCTGCTCGGCTATGCCTTCGGAAAAACGGGCGGAAGCATTGTAACGGTGCTTTTGATTGCGCTGCTGTTTCTTGACGCATACTGTCTGCTTTCCCGCTTTGTGACGATGGTACATACCCTTGTTTACGGAAACGATACTGCTTTTGCGATCCTGCTCTCCGCTTTGGCGGCGGCTGTATTCATCGCCCTGCGGGGACTTGAATGTATCGGGCGGCTTGCAAAATGCTTTGCGCTTGTGCTGCTTCTTCTTTTGCTCGGGGAGCTTCTTCTGCCCATAAAAAGTTATGAAGCTTACAGGCTGTTTCCGTTTCCGGCAGATAACCTTCCGCGCGCGGCGGCAGACGCCTTCCACGGCAGCTTTGCAACAGTTCCGCCGCTCGTGCTGCTGCTGTGCCTGACGGATGGTCTGCAGGGCATGAAAAGCACCCGGCGTATCGGCGTTGCAGCTGCGTTCACGGGCGCACTGCTCACAGGGGCTTCACAGCTTTGCATCGGCATGGTATACAGTGCCGATGAACTGCAGAATACCTTTATCCCGCTTTATGAGCTCAATATCAAGACGGTGGCGGAAAGCTATTTTTTCCGGCTTGACAAGA
>SVGX01000064.1 GCA_015056105.1 Clostridiales bacterium
TGAAAGAAGCCACTGTACAATGGAGATGTCAAGCAACCAAAGAACAGGAGGACTCTCATGAGCCATTACCATCATCTTAGCATGGAAGAAAGGGAAAGTCTACACGAGTATCTGGCCCAGGGTATGAGAATATCCGAGGCGGCGTGTCGCCTCGGACGCAGCAAATCCACCGTGAGCCGTGAATTAAAGAGAAATGGCTATAAAACATATTCCCGGTACAGACCGTCAAAGGCAATGGAGAATTATCACAAGCGACGAAAGAGGAGCCGACGTCATGCCATACTCGACGATCAGGAAAAGGCAAGAACAGTACTGCATTTATTTGCCGACCTTCAGTGGTCACCGGAGCAAATATCTAACCGCCTGAAATACGAAGGTGGATTTGCTATCAGCTACCCAACTATTTACAGGGCGATCCACTCCGGAAAGATGGAGGTTTGTAAGCACAGGCATAACGGCCATAGTTTCCCTTTGGAGCTTAAATTGCGGCACAGAAACCGCAAACGTCCAAAGCGTCCCACGCATGAAGGAGTTAAAATAACAAACCATATTTCCGACCGGCCTAAGTCTTCTACAAACAGATCCCGGTTTGGACATTGGGAAGCCGATGTGGTTCTGGGAAAGCGACGTTCCTCTTATCTCATTACCCTGGTTGACAGAAAATCGCGATATCTTCTTGTTCAAAAGAGGGAGACGAATAACAGCCAAACTGTGGCTGAAGCGATGATTGCCATGTTGGCTCCGTTTTCAAACAGACTGCGCAGCATTACTCCTGACAGAGGCTCTGTCTTTGCAAAGCATGAACTCGTTACACAGCAGCTGGGCGTCCCATTCTACTTCCCCGATCCATATTCGCCGTGGCAGCGCGGTACAAATGAAAATACCAACGGATTGCTGCGTGAATACTTCCCCCGGTGGACTTCTATGGATGAACACTCGATGAGTATGTTCACTACATCCAGGATACGCTGAATATGCGCCCACGCAAATGTTTAAACTGGAAATCTCCTTACGAGGTCTTCTTTCATACTTCGTTGCACTTGACTTGACAATTCATCCTTCTGATTGTAGAATTCGATGTATTCGCCAATTCTGCGAAGAAAATCCGTTTCCGAATATCCGGAATGGATTTCGATCCACTGCTGGATATCCTGTTTAACCCAAATACCAGGATACATATGTTATGGCTTATTAATAGAGGGGAGAAATCTGATGAAACTGATAATGGATTCAAAGATCAGACTGGCATAACTATATCTTTAAGTGATAATTAAAAGAAGTATACTCAGCATTGTTTATAAGAACACAAGCTAGCAGGTATGGAGAAACGCTTATTGGCAATATGAGATTTTCAGAAAACACCCGAAAAGCAATTCTGGAAACAGCAGCGCTATTATCTCCGCATTCGGATTATGAATTTAGCTAAGCGAAGGATGGCAGTATATGCGGTAAAGCATTAAAACATTATAAAGAGATTAAGCATTGCATCTATTATGCCGATTAACTCCACGTCGGAGCAAGCGACATACCGCTTGCTCCGATTTCCTTTTTGGAAAATTGGAGTGTGTTCATTCTGCTGCTCCTCCTTCCGCAAAAGGTCACGCTCGGCTTTGCTGTTCGGTTGCAAGCGCCCCCACGACGCGCTGCTTTCGCTGCCAAACTTTTGCAATCTTGACTGTTCCTCTTCCGCAAGCACCCGCGGGGTGCTTGTTCTTTTTTGATCGCAGTATGTTCCGCTTGCGGTTTTTCCCCTCCTGTGGCATCATACAGGAAAGGCGGTGAAAACATGTATTCTTTTCTTCACGAACTGTTGGCAGACAAAAAAGGCGGTGCCGTCTTTTCCTGCTTTGGCGGCTGGCATTTTTTCTATATCCTGCTTGCAGCCGCAGCTGCGGCTGCCGTGCTGTACGGTTTGAGGAACAAGTCTGCCGATGCAAAGAAAAACGCCGCGAAAACATTCCTGTCTATTGCTTTCGGCCTTTACATGGCGGACTTTTTTCTCATGCCCCTTGCCTACGGCGAGATCGACATCGAAAAACTCCCATTTCATGCCTGCACCGCCATGTGCGCCATGTGCTTTCTGAGTTATCACAGCAGGCGCATCGGAAAATACAGAAGCTCTTTCGTTATGCTTGGATTCATCTCCAACCTCGTTTACCTTATTTATCCCGCCGGGGTCATGTGGCATCAGGTCAGTCCCCTCTCCTACCGCGTGGTGCAGACGCTGCTTTTTCACGCCGCGATGAGCGTTTACGGCTTTCTTTTCCTCGTTTACGAGCGCCGGGAGCTGTGTTTGAAACATTGCCGCAGCGATCTTGCGGTGCTCGTTGGCATGACGCTATGGGCCATGCTGGGCAATTCTGTTTATAACGGTACTTCCGGCAGCTACTCCCACTTTTTCAACTGGTTTTTTGTGGTGCGGGATCCCTTTTACATGCTTCCCGCGCATATTGCGCCCTATGTGATGCCGCTTTTGAACATTGCGGCGTTTTTTGCGGCAGAGCTGCTCGTTTCCCTCATCCTGCATTTCGCAGGCAGAAAAAGCAGATCAGCGTAGCATAATCTGCGCTGCGGCTCTTGTTTCGGCCCGGAAACAGGCGTATACTGTTCTTGCCGGGATACCGGCACAAATTCAATTCGGAGCATGCTGTTTGAAGAAGAACAACACCTTGGAGATTGTGGGCTGACCGGGAGGCCGCCTGCAAGCTGCGCCTCCCGAAAGCAGGAACAGAAGTCAGAACCCAACGTTTTCAGGAGGAAAAACATGAAGAATTATTTGATCCGCAACGAGATCCCCGCTGACCACCGCTATGTGGAACATATGGTCAGGGAGGCTTTTTGGAATGTCTACCGCCCCGGCTGTCTGGAACATTATGTGCTCCATTGTTTAAGAAACGATCCTGCCTTTGTTCCGGAACTTGACTTTGTCATGGAAAAGGATGGGCAGCTGATCGGGCAGAACATGTTCATGCACGCTGTCATCAAAGCCGATGACGGCAGGAATATCCCCATCATGACGATGGGCCCCATCTGCATTGCGCCGGAATATAAGCGGCAGGGCTACGGCAGGATCCTGCTGGATTATTCCGTGGAACAGGCGGCAAATCTTGGCTGCGGCGCGCTGTGCTTTGAGGGCAACATCAACTTTTACGGAAAGAGCGGCTTCACCTATGCAGGCAGCTTCGGCATCCGCTACCACGACCTGCCGGAAGGTGCGGATGCACCCTTCTTTCTCTGCAAAGAGCTGATCCCCGGCTACCTTGCAGGCATCACCGGTGAATACGCCCCGCCGAAAGGATACTTTGTGGATGAGGCAGAGGCTGAAGCCTTCGATGCCGCATTCCCACCCAAGAAAAAGCTGAAGCTGCCCGGACAGCTGTTCTGAGCTTTTTCGGCACGTTAAGATCTTCAAACCGGCGCGTTTTCACGCTCCGGTTTTTTGATTCCGCAAAAGAATGATGTTTTTCTGTCAATTTTGTTATTTTTTATACAATTTGCCCTTTACTATTACCACCCAAAAGGAGTATACTTTGAAATCGCAGGCTTCCCCAACGGCGGAAAGCGAAATACAGCAAAAAAGGAGAATGAGCGTATGCCCGAGATTCGCGGCAACGCTGCGCAGTGCATGGACGGCAAAAAAAAGACTGACAAACGGATGACGCTACACGATGCGGTTGCAGCTTACGTACACGATGGCGGCAGCATCGTTTTCAGCGGCATGGGCGGGGCCCAGTGCGTAGCCCACGCATATGAGATCATCCGGCAAAAGAAAAAAGACCTGACTCTCATCGGCGACAGCCCCTGCGATGCGGGCGATATGCTGATGGGCGCCGGCGTACTGAAACGGGCGGAGCTTGCCTGGTGCGGCTATGCGGTGGCAGGCCTTGGCCCCAATTACCGCCGTATTGTGGAAAAAAAGATCCCCCATGAGATGGAGCTGATTGATTATTCCAACTACACCATCGGTCTCAGGCTGATGGCAGGCGCCATGGGCCTCCCCTTTCTTCCCACCCGCTCGCTGCTCGGCTCCGATCTGATGACCTATAACAAGGATATCAAGGAGATGGCAGACCCCTATACCGGTGAAACCGTGGCGCTTGTGCCCGCCGTTCACCCGGATGTGGCTCTCATCCACTGCAGCAGGGCGGATATCACCGGCAATGCGCAGATCTTCGGCTTCACCGCCAACGCGGAAAACGCTGCCCGCGCAGCAAAGCACTGCATCATCACCTGCGAGGAGATCGTGGACACCGATGTGATCCGTCAGCATCCCCACGCGACCTGCATCCCCGGCTATGCGGTGGATGCGGTGGTGCACCTTCCCTTTGCCTGCCACCCCTGGAACTTCCCCTACGATTACGCCTACGATATTCCCTTCCACGGGGAGCAGACCCGCGCTTTCAAGACCCGCGAGGGCTTCCTTGCATGGCTTGACGAGTGGTGCTTCGGCACGAAGGATCACGAAGCCTACCTTGACAAGGTGGGCCGGAAAAGGCTTCAGAAGCTCAAGGATATCGAGCAGAAATTCTGCCCCAAGCATTGGTAGGAGGCCACCATGGAAGCAAAACACACACTTGAATATACGCCCACAGAGCTGATGATCGTGATCTCCGCCCGTGAGATCGAGGACGGCGACCTTGTTTTTGCCGGCGTTGGCAACCCTACCCTCGGCGCGCTCCTTGCAAGGATGACCCACGCACCCTCCTCCCTTATCGCCACGGAATCCGGCTGCATCGGCCCTTCCCCCAAGCGCATCATGCTCGGCATCGGCGACAATGCGGGCCTTGAAAACTGCATTGCCCTCGGCTCCCTTTGGCGGCTGTTTTCCGATCAGCAGCGCGGCTTTGTGGATATCGGCATGGTGGGCGGCGCCCAGATCGACCGCTTCGGCAACCTGAACAGCACCGCCATTTTCGGCGAGGGCGATTACTTCACCCCCGCTGCCCGCCTTCCCGGCAGCGGCGGCGCCAACGATATCGCCAACTGCGCGAAGCGCACCGTCATCTCCATCCCTCTTGAAAGGCGCCGCTTCCTTGAAAAGGTGGATTACATCACCTCCCCCGGCTTTCTGACCGGCGACGACGCCCGCAGGCAGGCCGGGCTCCCCGGCGGCGGCCCCGCTGCCGTCATCACGGATAAATGCATCTTCCGCTTCCACCCGGAAACGAAGGAGATGATGCTCGTTTCCGTGCATCCCGGCACCACCGTGGAGGATGTGCAGAAGGAAGTGCCCTGGAAACTCCTCCTTGCGGATGAGGTCACGGTTACGCCTCCCCCCACCGCAGAGGAAGTGGCCATGATCCGTGCCCTTGATGAGGATGGCATCTACACCGGCACGGGTCTTAAGACACTCACCTTTGATCGCTATATCGAAATGCTGGAGCGTTCGCTTGCGCAGTTCTCCGAATAAAGCATACAAAAACAGGCTGCTTTCGCAGCCTGTTTTTGTATTGCTTTTATTGCGTTTACTTGTTAGCCTTTGCGCCCTTGGCAGCCTTCTCGCGTTCCCATTCGGTCACGCAGAGGGAGCAGGAGATATCGAAGGTGACATTGAGGCAGGTACGGCCCATGTCGAAGAGCCTGTCCACCGCCACGATGAGGCCGATGTAGGCAACCGGGATACCGATGGCTTCCAGCACCATGGCAAGCATGATCATACCCGCACCGGAAACGCCGGCGGTGCCGATGGAAGCAAGGGTCGCCGTGACGACCACGATCACCATCTGGCTGAGGGTAAGCTCCATGCCCGCGCAGGAAGCGAGGAACACGGTGGCAACACACTGATAGATGGCGGTACCATCCATATTGATGGTGGCGCCGAGGGGCAGCACGAAGGAGGAGATGTCACTGTCAGCGCCCATCTTGTCCGCACACTCCTTGGAAACGGGGAGGGTAGCAGCGGAAGAGGTGGATATGAAAGCGAAGATCATCGCAGCGGCAGCGCCCTTGAAGAAGGCGATGGGGCTTATGCCGGCAAAGGCCTTGGCGGAAGCGGAATAGACCGCGATGGCATGGATGGCATAGCCGATGTAGGCGCAGGCGAGCACCAGCGCAAGGGAGCCGAGGATCTCAGCTCCCTGGGTGGCAACGACCCAGGCCATGTAGGCGAAAACGCCGATGGGGCTGAGGCTGATGACGAAGCCCATGAGCTTCTCGATCACGGAATAGAAAGAGGAAATGATGTCGCGGCAAAGCTGTGCCTTTTCGCCGGCAGCAAGGATGGCGCCGCCGAAGAAGAGAGCGATCTGACCTGCAGCATGTTGGCGCTGGAGAAGGACTGCCACATATTGCTGGGAAAGATATCCACAAGGGTCTTCATGAAGCCGCCGAATTCCTTGGCTTCGTATTCCGCACCGGCGGTATCGAGCACCGGGAACAGGTTGAGGCCCTTGAACACGCTGGCGCAGACAAGACCGATCACGCAGGCGATGGCAGTGGTAGCAAGGAAATAGGCCACGGTCTTCCAGCCGACAGCGCCCACCTTTTTCATATCATCCATGGAAAGGATGCCATCGATCATGGAGAAAAGAACAACGGGCACCACGATGAATTTGAGCAGGTTGACGAAAATATCGCCGAAGGGCTTCAGGTAGTTTGCCGTAAACCGGGGGATATCGGCAAAATAGCAGATAAGACCCACGACGACACCAGCGACCAAAGCGATCAGGATCTGCTTCGGCAGGGTGAGCTTTTTCATGTTTTGATACTTCTTTTGTTTCTTGAGGTATGATCCCTCGTAATTGCCATTTTATTTTATAATGCTGCATCTTTTTAAGCAAACAATGTCTTTTTTAGACGATTTGCACGAAAAAGCAGAATGTTTCGCCCGGCGGACGTCTTCGCAAAACTTTTCCGTTGCAGCCGCGTGCAGGTTTTGCGATAATAAAGGCAGAAAAATGCGCTGTCCGCATGGTTCAATTTTTGGGAAAAGAGCGTTTATGGATATGATCTCGATCGCATTCCTTTTTATCGGCCAATCCCCCCGCCCAGATGTCATGGATGAGATGCGCCGTGCCCTTCCCGGTTTTTCCATCCGGGAATACGGTGCCCTCGACGGGCTCGATGCTGCCGCTGTCGAAGCGGCCTTCTCCCCCTCCAACCCGGCGGATATGCTCATCACCCGCCTTAAAGACGGCAGCAGCGCCGCTGTCAGCGAAAAGAAGCTTGCGCTGCGGCTGCAGATGAAGCTCGGCGAAGCGGCAAAAGACGGTGTGGATGCAGCCGTGCTCATGTGTACGGGCAGCTTCCCCGGCCTTTCCTGCCCGATGCCGCTGTTTACGATGGATGAGGTTTTTCACCGGAAACTTTCCCTGCCAAGGGGCACGAAGCACATCGGGCTCATTGTGCCGGAAGAGCCCCAGCGGCGGCTGTTTACGGGAAAATACAGCCATTTCGGTCTTCCCGTCACAAGCGCGGCAGCCTCCCCTTATGAGGATACCGCAAAGGTAATCAAAGCCGCATGCGCCCTTCGCGCCGCAGGCGCGGACTGCATTGTCCTTGACTGCATGGGCTACAGCATTGCCCTTGCAGAAAACGTGGCGGCAGCGGCAGGTATCCCCGTGCTGACACCCCGGCAGGAGACCGCTGCAGCCATCATACGCCTTACGGAAAAATAAAAAACGAACCGCAGCACCGGTATCGAAAAACAAGAAAGGATATTGTCTATGTTCAGAATGACGGAAGAACTTGCCCTTTGCGCCGTCTACGGCGGCTGGCTTCTTGGCGGCGGTGGCGGCGGCTCGCTGCAGGGCGGTCTTGAAGTGATCGAAGCGGTCATGAAAAACGGCAGCTTTGACGTTTGCAGCGTGGATGACCTTGCGGCGGATGATACCGTGGTCACAGGTTCCCTCGTCGGCTCCCCCGCTTCCGGCACCAGCGGCCCTGCGGAAGCGGGTTGTATGCGCGCCTATCAGCTGTTTCTGAAAAATACCGGCATCGGGATCGGCGCCGTTATCTCCAATGAATCCGGCGCGCAGAGCATCACAAACGGCTGGATCGCCGCAGCGGTCAACGGTCTGCCTGTGATCGATGCGGCCTGCAACGGCCGCGCTCACCCCACCGGCATCATGGGCGCCATGGAACTGCACAAAAAGCCCGGCTATGTGACCATGCAGGCGGCAGCCGGCGGACAACCCGGCAGGGAACTCGATATCTTTACGCGCGGTTCCATTGGGGATACCTCATCCCTTGTGCGCAGCACGGCAGCCGTCTGCGGCGGTATGGTGCATGTGCTCCGCAACCCTATCGATGCTGCCTACATCCGTGAAAACGCTGCCATCGGCACCCTCAGCATGTGTATTTCCCTTGGCAGAACGATCCGTGCCCACGAAAACGATCCCGGTGCCATGGCAGAAGCCCTCGGCGGACAGGTCGGCATGCGGCTTCTCGCAAAGGGTGTGCTGCATGATTTTACGCTCACCTCCGAAGGCGGTTTCGATGTGGGCAGTGCCGCCGTCGGCGACGGGTACAGCATTACCTTCTGGAACGAATACATGACCGTGGAAAAGGGCGGTGGGCGCCTTGCCACCTTCCCGGATCTCATTCACCTATTGGACGCGAAGACTGGGCTTCCCATCTGCAGCGCCGCCATTGAAGAAGGCATGGAAGTGATGCTCGTCTGCATCCCGAAGGAAAACCTTCTCCTCGGCAGCACCATGTTCGATCCCGCGCTGTTTGAAGCCTGCGAAAAGGCCATCGGCAAGCCGATGATCAAATATGTATTTTAAGTTGTGACACATAAAAAAGAGCGGCGATGCCGCTCTTTTTTGTCGCTCGTTTTGGGCTTACCGCTCCTCGCGGAAATAGTTGGTCCCGCAGGATTTCGGCTGCGCATGCTCCCGGGACTGGCGGATGCTCGTAATGATGAGAACGAAGATCGTCGCCGCATAGGGCAGCATGTCGTAGATCTGCATCGCAAGGCCGGGAATGTTCACATACAGGCGCATGATGGTGAAGGCGCCGAAGATGAGGCCGCAGATGAGGCCGCGAAGCG
>SVGX01000065.1 GCA_015056105.1 Clostridiales bacterium
GTACGGAAGGTGAAGTTGCCCGGGGTGATCTCATTACGGAAAGATTTGCCGATCTGGCCGATACCGAAGGGGATCTTTTTGCGGGTGGTGCGCTGCACGTTTTTAAAGTTTACGAAGATGCCCTGCGCGGTTTCGGGACGAAGGTAAAGCTCGCTTGCGGAATCTTCCGTCACGCCCTGGAAAGTCTTGAACATCATATTGAATTTACGGATGCCGGTGAAATCCGCCTTGCCGCACTCGGGGCAGACGATGCCTTCCCTGGCGATGTATTCGGACATCTGCTCATTGGTCCAGCCATCGGGATGGATATTTTCAAGACCCTTTTCGGCAGCATAATCTTCAATGAGCTTATCGGCGCGGAAACGGGCTTTGCAGGCTTTGCAGTCCATGAGCGGATCATTGAAATTGACAACATGACCGGAAGCCACCCAGGTCTCCGGGTTCATAAGGATGGCGGAATCCATACCTACATTGTAAGGGCTTTCCTGAACGAATTTACGCCACCATGCCTTTTTGACGTTATTTTTGAATTCGACGCCAAGGGGGCCGTAGTCCCAGGTATTGGCGAGGCCGCCGTAAATTTCGGAACCGGCGAAAATGAAGCCGCGGTTTTTGCAGAGCGCAACGATCTTATCCATGCCGAATCGTGCCATTTTTATCTGAATCCTCCTGATGAAATATGGTTTTAATCCAATAAAACAACAAGGATATTATATCATAGGAAGGCTTTTTGTAAAGGGAAAACGCGGTTTTCATCATGCTTCGCGGAATGGGCGGGCAGGCACCAAAAAACGGCACGCTGCGTACTATATCGTAACGGCGGCCGAAAGGCCGGCAAATAATCAAGGAGGATATACGATATGTGTAATTGGGGCATGTGCGGCAGCAATAACTGGTGGTGGATCATCATCCTCATTCTGCTTGCGGAAGGCTGCGGCAATAACGGCGGCTGCGGCTGCGGCAACGAATGCGGCAGTGGCGGCTGGTGGTGGATCATCATCCTGATCCTGCTTCTCGGCGGCTGCAACAACGGCGGCTGCGGCTGTGAAAACGATTGCGGCTGCGGCAGCAATGTGGGCAACAGCTGCTGCTGCTAAATTTATGATGCGGCGATAAAATGCTGCAGGGCACGGTCAAAGGCCGTGCCTTTCTCTTTTTTCACAAGTCGAAGATAAAAAATAATTTGGGTAAAACACAGTTTTTTTGAATCATGGCATTGAAAATCGGACACAAATTTGATACACTATATTCACAATGCAGAGTTTCCCGTCATCGCAAAAACAAAAAAGGTTTTCGGCATCATTTAATAACCCAAACGATAAAAATGAAATAACTATTGCTTCCGCTTTTGCATTTGCGGGGCAGG
This sequence comes from Clostridiales bacterium, assembly GCA_015056105.1. GTDB lineage: Bacteria > Bacillota > Clostridia > Christensenellales > CAG-138 > UBA1685. The sequence goes on from SVGX01000065.1 coordinate 1,367, forward strand.
AAACGCGATCAAAAAGCAACAAAATTAGAAAGGAAGGTTTCTGAAAATGTTGGAAAAACTGTTCAAATTGAAAGAACACAACACAACCGTTAGGACAGAGATCATTGCTGGTATTACGACGTTCTTCGCAATGGCCTACATCATCTTTGTCAACCCTGGATTCCTGAGCGAAGCGGGAATGGATTTTAATGCCGTTATGATGGCCACTTGCTTTGCGGCGGCTCTCGGCACTATTCTGACGGCATTCCTTGCAAACGTTCCCTTTGCGCAGGCGCCCGGTATGGGTCTTAACGCATTCTTCACCTACACCGTATGCTTTGGTATGGGCTATACCTGGCAGAATGCGCTGGCCATCGTTATGCTTTCCGGTCTCATCTTCTTTGCGGTATCTGTTTCTCCGCTGCGTTCCAAAATTATCGAAGCCATTCCGCCTTCCCTGAAGAGCGCTATCAGCGCCGGTATTGGCTTATTCATTGCCCTCATCGGCATGCTGAACGTCGGCATCATCACCGCCAACAACAACCTGGTCGATATGGGTGCCATCACTTCGGGCCCCGCTCTTGTAGCGATCATCGGTGTTATTATTACGGCCGTTCTTATGGCGTATAAAGTAAAGGGTGCCATCTTCTTCGGCATTATTGCCACCACCATCATCGGTATCCCCTTTGGCGTCACTACCTTCCCGGATCAGATCACCTTCTACGGATTCGGCACTCTTGCCCCCGTTTTCGGCAAAGTCTTCACCGAAGGCTTCACCGGTCTTATGGCAAACGGTCTTCTTGCGCTGATCACTGCTATCATTACTTTCGCCATCTGCGACTGCTTTGATACTGTCGGCACGCTTATCGGCACTGCGAAGGCTGCTAACATGCTGGATGAAAACGGCAACCTCCCCAAAGGTGACAAGGCGCTCATCGCAGACTCCGTTGCTACCGTTTGTGGTGCCATCCTTGGTACTTCCACCGTTACCACCTTCGTCGAAAGCTCCACCGGCATCAGCGAAGGCGGCCGCACCGGTCTTACCAGCATTGTGATTGGCGTTCTCTTCCTGCTGGCTGCGTTTTTCTTTGCGCCCATTGCGGGCATTGTTCCCTCCGCTGCCACCGCGCCGGCCCTCATTATCGTGGGTGTTCTGATGCTCGGCAACGCTGCTGACATCAACTGGAAGGATATCGAGATCGCGATCCCGGCATTCCTTACCATTGCTTTGATGCCTTTTGCCTATTCCATCTCCGATGGTATTGGCTTCGGCTTCATTTCCTATACGCTCATCAAGATGGCGCGCGGCAAGTTCAAGGAAGTTCCTGTGTTCCTGTATGTGATCAGCGTGCTGTTCATTCTCCAGTATGTGCTTACTTTCAGATAAACATCTGAATATTTCAGCGGGCGGCGAATCATTCGCCGCCCGCTTTTCTGTGTGATATTATCACTTGCATTTTTTCGGGGAATCCTTTACCTTATTGATAGTCGAATAGAACAGGGGAGGGGCCATGGTAAAATGAGGAAAGAAACAGGTTTTCGCCTGCTGCGTACGGCTTTGCTTACCGCTGCGGCGGCGTTGACCGTATTTGGCCTGATGAACGGAGAATTTCAGAAGGTGCTGCAAAAGGCGGCGGCTATCTGTCTTGAATGTATCGGGATCGGGTAACGGGATGAAAAAGCTTTCAATTTCCATAAAAAGGCGGCTCGTGCAGCTTCTGAGCGCGCTTTTGCTGAATTTGAACCTGCCGGGCTTTGTGAAAGGCAGCATTTATACAGGGCAGCTTAAAGGCGCTTGTATCCCTGTTCTCAACTGCTATTCCTGCCCCGGCGCATTGGGCGCCTGCCCGATTGGGGCGCTGCAATCATCCTTTGCAGCAATCGGAGGAAAGGTTGCCTATTATGTGCTCGGGGCGATGCTGCTCTTTGCGCTGACTCTTGGCCGCTTTTTCTGCGGATGGCTGTGTCCTTTCGGTGCGTTGCAGGGCCTTTTGCATAAGATCCCGGTGAAGAAACTGAAGATCCCCAAAACGGTGGATCGACCGATGCGCTATCTCAAGTATGCGGTGCTGTTTATACTGGTGATCGGACTGCCGCTGTTTATGCGAAACGGCGTGAATATGAGCCAGCCCTTTTTCTGCAAGTGGCTTTGTCCTGCGGGTACGCTGGAAGGCGGGGTACCCCTTGCGATTGCGAATGATAGCATACGGGGCGCGCTCGGCGGACAGTTTCTGTGGAAGATATCCCTTGCGGCAATGATAATGATCGCCTGTGTCTTTATTTACCGCGCATTCTGCAAATACCTTTGCCCGCTCGGCGCATTTTACGGTCTGTTTGCAAAGCTGAGCCTTTACCGCTTCCGGGTGGATGGGCATGCTTGTATCGGCTGCGGCAAATGTGCAAGGGTATGCAATATGGGTGTTGATCCCGTGAAGACGCCGAACAGCGCGGAATGCATTCGCTGCGGAGACTGTATCGCTGCATGCCCTGTCAATGCCATCAACCGGGAACGCATCGTGCCGTTCCCCAAAAATGAGAAAAAGGAGAATACCGAATGATCAGAAAAATACTTTGTTTGTTTATTGCATCCTTCTTGCTTTTTGCTCTCGGCTGCAATGCGGCAGGGGACAACACCGGTGATAATGTCCCTGCGGAGGAGCCTGCTGCTTCCGAAACCCCCGTTGTTTCAGATACGCCCGAAGCGGAAAGCGAACCTGCTGCTTCAACCGAACCGGAAGAAGAGCCTGCGGAACCGCAGAAGCCTGATGTTCCTGTTTTTAATGTCGAAACCACGACGATAGAAGGCGAGACATTCCATATCCCCGGGTTTGCGAAGGAACATGATCTTACCGTGGTAAACTTCTGGGCGACATGGTGTGGCCCCTGCGTGGGCGAGATGCCCGGGCTTCAGAACCTGCATGCCCGCTTTGAAAAGGGCGGGGATAATGCTTCCGTTGCCATTCTTGGCGTGTGTATCGATCCGGAAAATGAAAGTGATGTCAAGGATGTGCTCGGCTATACCGGCGCCGCATATCCGAACACCGTGTTTACGCAGGATATGTTCCAGTATGTGGATCTGATGTATATACCGGCAACGATTTTCCTTGATCGGGAGGGACATATCGTTGGTGATCCCGTGGTCGGCGCCATGGATGAAAGCATGTGGCTTTCCGAAATCGAAAGCCGCCTCAGTACCCTTGGGCTCAGCCTCTAATGCAGCTGCAACGAAAAAAGACGGGAGTATTCCCGTCTTTTTTATGTTGATCGGATCCGTTACCGTTCGGACGCTGTTTTCGCGCTTTCTATCATCGCTTCCTTTTCTGTGCGGCTCAGCCGCTTGAACGCGCACTCCCGGCGCATGGCGCTGCTTTTGTCGGGAAAACTTTCGGAATAGGCAAGCACGACCGGCAGGCGGGAGCGGGTATACTTTGCTCCTTTTCCCGCATTGTGCGTGCGGATACGCCCTTCAAGATCCGCCGCATAACCGGAATAAAGCGTTCCATCCGCACAGCGGAGCATATAAGCGTAAAACACCTTAATATCCGAGAACTTCGTCAATCAGAACGATGTGAAGCGCGCTGAGCATGCGGGGCGGGTATTCAATGATGCTCGTCACGCGGCACATACGCTGCGGCGTGCTGCAGTCGGCACACTTGCCTGTCAGGGCGCAGGGGGTGTTGAGCCCGAGACGCTTGCCGTTGGGCGGGCAGGCTTCGCGCTTGATACGTGCAATGGCATCATCGATGCCGCCTTCCACAAGCTTGTTTTTGCCGACGAACAGGATCACATTCTTCGGGCCCGCAAACATGCCTGCAACACGGTTACCGGTACCGTCGATATTCACAAGCCGACCGTCCCGGGTGATGGCGTTGGTAGAGCAGACAAACCAGTCCGCATGGGCTGCGCTTTGCTGGGCAGCGGCCATATCCTTCGCCTTCCAATGCCAGTAGACGGGGTTGCCCTGCTGTTCAAGGGCTTCATAAAGACCCATGGCTGTTACGGTCTGAGAGCCGCCGAAGCCGACGCTGCCGGTTTCGATGAGGGAAAGGCCGATTTTTTTTGCTTCCCCCGCGTTGGCTGCACTGTGTACAAGGAAACCGCGCTTTTCAAGGGATGCCGTAAAAGATTCATAGTTTTCGCAGAACATAAATGTGATCCTCCGTTTGTGATATGCGGAATCGATCCCCGAAAAGCGGATCGTACAACTGTATTATAGCATATTTTCCGCTGTGCTTGCAATTTGAGCGTGTTTCAAGTATGCTTTTATATGGAGATTTATGCTCGTTTTATTTTTTTGACTATAACCTTTTTGGAGGGATACGATGGCATACAGCCAGGATCTGATTCGCAATTTCTGCATTATCGCGCACATTGACCACGGTAAATCCACCCTTGCTGACCGCATGATCGAGCTGACCGATACCGTTGCGATCCGCGACATGGAAGCGCAGCTTCTCGATACCATGGATATTGAGCGTGAGCGCGGCATTACCATCAAAGCCACTGCCGTGCGCATGTATTATACCCACACCGACGGCAAGCAGTATATGTTCAACCTCATTGATACGCCCGGGCATGTGGACTTTACCTACGAAGTTTCCCGTGCGCTTGCGGCATGCGAAGGTGCTGTGCTTGTCGTGGATGCGACTCAGGGTATCGAGGCGCAGACGCTTGCGAACGTATATCTTGCACTTGATAACGGCCTTGAGATCGTACCTGTGATCAACAAGATCGACCTGCCCAGCGCCGACCCGGACCATGCGATCCGCGAGATCGAAGATGTCATCGGCCTTCCCGCAACGGAAGCGCCCCGCATCAGCGCTAAACTCGGCACCAATGTGAATGAGGTGCTTGCGCAGCTTGTGGATCTTGTGCCTCCGCCGGAAGGCAGTCCGGAAGCGCCTCTTCGTGCGTTGATCTTCGACAGCATTTACGATAACTACAAGGGTGCGCTGAGCTATGTGCGCATCAAGGAAGGCGCCGTGCGCGCCGGTATGCGTATCCGCTCCATGGCCACGGGCAACGAATTCGATGTGACGGAAGTGGGTGTGTTTACACCCACTCTCAAGCCCACCGATGAGCTTGCGGCGGGTGAGGTTGGCTATATCGCCGCTTCCATCAAGAGCGTTTCCGAAACCAAGGTGGGCGATACCATCACCGATGTCGCCAATCCTGCCAAAGAACCGCTGCCCGGCTATAAGCAGGCGAACCCGATGGTGTTCTGCGGCATCTATCCTGCGGATGGTGCGGATTATGAATCCCTCCGCGATGCGCTCGACAAGCTCGTGCTTAACGATGCGTCCCTTTCCTATGAGCCGGAAACTTCCATGGCGCTCGGTTTTGGTTTCCGCTGCGGCTTCCTTGGGCTTCTGCACATGGAGATCATCCAGGAGCGTCTTGAACGCGAATTCGACCTTGACCTTGTGACTACCGCCCCGAGCGTTATCTATAAGGTCAAGAAAAATGACGGCACAGAGCTTTCTGTGGATAACCCCAGCAATCTTCCGGATCCTTCCGAGATCATGTACATGGAAGAACCCATGGTGGAAGCGCATATTATGACGCCTTCCGATTATGTGGGCGCTATTATGGAGCTTTGCCAGGAAAAGCGCGGCGTGTTCAAGGATATGAAGTATATCGAAGAAAACCGTGTGAATATCCTGTATGAGCTGCCGCTCAATGAGATCATCTATGATTTCTTCGATCAGCTTAAATCCAGAAGCCGCGGCTATGCTTCCTTTGATTATGAACTGAAGGAATATGTGCAGAGCGACCTTGTGAAGCTCGATTTCCTTCTTAACGGCGATATGTGCGATGCGCTTTCCACTATCGTTCACCGGGATAAAGCATACGGCAAGGGCCGCGCAGTGGCGGAAAAGCTGCAGGAGGTCATTCCCAGACAGCAGTTTGAGATCCCAATCCAGGCTGCCATAGGTGGGAAGATCATCGCCCGCGAAACGGTGCGCGCCGTTCGCAAGGATGTCCTTGCAAAATGCTACGGCGGCGACATCACCCGTAAGAAGAAGCTTCTTGAAAAACAGAAGGAAGGCAAGAAACGCATGCGTCAGATCGGCACGGTATCGCTGCCGAGTGAAGCTTTTATGAGTGTGCTTCGAATCAACTGAGGCAGAATATGGCAGGTTTATACATTCACATTCCTTTCTGCAAAGCAAAATGCAGGTATTGCGATTTTGTCTCCTTTACGGATCATGACTGCATGGGGGATTATTGTGCCGCGCTTTTGAAGGAAATGCGTCTCAGCGCGGCAGCGCTGCCGAAGCGGGAATACGGAAGTGTGTTTTTTGGCGGCGGCACACCGTCGATCCTGCCTGTGGGTGCGATATCGCTGCTGCTGCACACGCTGAAGGAGAATTTTGCCATCGCACCCGATGCGGAAATCACCATCGAAGCAAATCCCGGTACGCTCACGGATGAAAAGCTGAAGGAATATAAGACTGCCGGCATCAATCGGCTTTCCATGGGGCTTCAGAGCGCAAAGGATGTGCTTCTGGAAAACGTTGGGCGTATACATTGTTACCGTGAATTCGTGCAAAACTACGAATGTGCAAGGGCTGCCGGCTTTGACAATATCAGTGCGGATATCATGTACGGCCTGCCCGGGCAGACGGTAAAGGATCATATGGATACCATAGAAGTCCTCTATAAGCTTGCGCTTGACCACATCAGCGCTTATTCGCTGATCGTGGAGGAAGGGACACCCCTTTATACGGATATTGTCGGCGGGGCGGAAAGCCTGCCCGCAGAGGACGACGCGTACCTGATGCACAAAAAGGGGATGGAGTTTCTTGAACAGCTTGGCTATCGCCGCTATGAGATCTCCAATTATGCAAAACCGGGAAAAGAGTCCCGCCACAATGTGAACTACTGGGAAAACGGCGAATACCTTGGCCTTGGACTCAACTCTCATTCCGCCATGCGGGTGGAGGGACAGTGGCTCAGGTTTGCAAATACCGCAAGTCTTTCCGATTACATTGCGGGCAGCATGCACGGCGTGAGACCGCTTGCGGAGCCGCCGGAGGTCATAACGGAAAAAGAGGAAATGTTTGAGACCGTTATGCTGGGCCTTCGGATGACGAAGGGCTTGGATGAAGCCAAATTCCTCGAACGTTTCGGAAAAGGACCGCAGGAAGTTTATGCGCCGGAGATCTCCGTGCTGCAGGAAAAGGGATGGCTCCTTCGGGAGAACGGCTTTATGAAGCTGACGGAAGAGGGGCTCGACTTCCAGAATGAGGCGCTTCTGGCTTTTCTTGAGGATTGAACCGCATATTTGCGCGGCAAAAATTATCAAGTTAATGTTACCGTTTTGTCACAAAGCAAAGCTCTGCACGGGTTGACAAAGACTCTGTGCAGAGCTATATTTTTAGTGTAAGGTTTAGCACTCGATTGGGTTAGTGCTAACAAGAAGGCGGGAAGGAGGGCTTAAATGGAGCTTGATGCAAGAAAAATGCAGATCCTGCAGGCGATCATCGATGATTACATCATGACCGCAACGCCCGTAGGTTCCCGAACCATTGCA
>SVGX01000066.1 GCA_015056105.1 Clostridiales bacterium
ATCATTCAGGCACAGCTTGTGGAAACCGCGCTTTTGAACCTTGTGAACCACCAGACCCTGATCGCCACGAAGGCGAGCCGCGTTGTTTATGCAGCACAGGGCGATGATGTTTTGGAGTTTGGTCTTCGCCGTGCCCAGGGCCCGGATGCGGGTATTTACGGTGCCCGCGCTGCCATGATCGGCGGCTGCGATGCCACCAGCAACGTGCTGACAGGGCAGATGTATCATGTGGATGTACGCGGCACCCATGCGCACAGCTGGGTCATGAGCTTCCCCAATGAGCTCGCTGCGTTCCGTGCCTATGCGGAAGTATTTCCCACATCCTGTATGCTGCTTGTTGATACCTATGACACCCTGCGCAGCGGCGTTCCCAATGCCATCACCGTATTTGATGAGCTGAAGGCAAAGGGGTATAAGCCCGTGGGCATCCGCCTTGATTCCGGCGACCTTGCGTACCTTTCCAAGCGTGCAAGGCATATGCTTGATGCAGCGGGACACAAGGATGCAAAGATATTCGCTTCCGGCGACCTTGACGAGACGGTTATCCGTGATCTCAAGCTGCAGGGTGCAAAAATTGACGTCTGGGGCGTAGGGACGAAGCTGATCACCTCTCTTGATGTGCCGGCGCTTGGCGGCGTATACAAGCTTTCCGCAGAGGTGGTCAACGGCGAGATCCTTCCGAAGATCAAGATCAGCGAAAACATCATCAAGATGACGAACCCCGGCTATAAGAAGGTGCTGCGCCTTTACAACAAAAACGGTATGGCCCTTGCGGATCTCATTGCCCTTGAAGGAGAGGAGATCGATACCACAAAGCCCCTTCGGATCTATCATCCGGAGCAGAGCTATAAATCCAAGGTGCTGCGCGAGTTTACTGTGCGCGAGCTCCTTGTGCCGCTCTTTATCGATGGCAGGCAGGTCTATGAAACACCCGATATCGAAGAGATCCAGGCATATGCGAAGAAAGAGCTTAATTCTTTCTGGGAAGAATACCGCAGGCTGCTTAATCCGCATATCTACAAGGTGGATATGTCCGATGGCCTTTATGACCTGAAACAAAAGCTCATCCGGGAGAACAAGAGAAAGAATGATGAGGAGATCAAAGTATAAAGGAATAATTGCGGCAGTGCTGGTCATTTGCCTGCTCGTTGCAGGCTGTGTTCAGCAAAGTCCCGTGCTGCTGCCGGACTATCTGCTTCCTACACCCACGCCGGAGCCGACACCTACACCGACGCCCATCCCCACGCCGACGCCCACGCCGCAGCCGACCGTTGCACCCGAATTTGATGCGCTCGGCAGGTTTGTAAGCGCAAAGATGCACTATCAGCAGTACATTGCCTTTGAGATGATCCAGGTATATGAGCAGGCGGAGGATACTTTTCTTGATGCGGTGGCGGTGAATGCTTATCCGGAACCGCTCGTCTGTGCGGTGGATGTCCGCTTTTTTGAGGAAAGCGGCGAAGAGATTGCGGCAAGTGCACTGCAGACCCGGGATGGTCAGTATGTCCTTGTGCTTGCGCCGGGCGAAAATACGGTCTTTGCAAGGGTGGATACGGATATTGTGTTGACCGATAAGGAACTGCGGTTCGTGTTTGATGAGCATTTTGGGGTTTTGCCCGATGCGCTGCAGGATGAATAATCAAAAAGGAGAGACCACGGAATACCTTTTTCGTGGTCTCTTTTCCGTTTTCGGTCTTGTTTTAATCCTATTCTAATTTGAATGAAGCTGTATCTTTAATAGAGATATGATATCCTTTTTTCATCAAACCCGCAAAGTGCGGATTTTTGGAGGAAATAACGATGGAACGGATTGAAATGGTAGAAAAACTTGTAGAAAAAACAGGCGTTTCCTATGCTGAAGCGAAGGCAGCGCTGGAAGAAAACGGCTGGGATATGCTGGATGCGCTGATTGCACTTGAAAAAAGCGGAAAAGTTCACGGTAAAAAAACTACGGCAAGCTATTCCACCGCATCGGAACAGAAGAAAGAACCCGAGAATACATCGAAAACAGATGATGCAGGATCCGGCTGGGAAGATTTTAAGCGCGGCTTTATCAAACTGATCAAAAAGGGCATGGTAAACAGCTTCGTTGTTACGCGCAGAGGAGAAGAGATCATCAATCTTCCGGTGCTGATTTTGCTCATTGTTGCCTGCTTCTGCTTCTGGCTGTTGCTGCCTCTTCTTCTTATAGGCCTTTTCTTCGAATGCCGATACTCCTTTCAAGGGGAAGACCTCGGGAAAAAAGATGTAAACGATGCAATGCATAAGGCTTCTTCCTATGCGGAAGACCTGAAGCAGAATATGAAAACCGGCTTCAATGAAGATAAAAAGGAATAAACTTCGCTTTGGATAGAGAAAGGAGGGGTATGACGATGGCCAGGATCCTTGTAATTGAGGATGAAGAAAAGATCGCGCGCTTTATTGAGCTTGAACTGCAGCATGAGGGCTATGAGACCGGAAAGGCACACGATGGCAGAACCGGTCTTGATATGGCGGAAAGCGATGGATACGATCTTGTTCTGCTTGATATTATGCTGCCGCAGCTGAATGGGCTTGAGGTGCTGCGGCGGCTCAGAAAAACATCGGATGTGCCCGTTATTATGCTTACTGCCCGGGATGCTGTGATGGATAAGGTCAGCGGACTTGATATGGGAGCGGATGATTATGTCACAAAGCCTTTCGCCATTGAAGAACTGCTTGCACGTGTCCGCGTTACGCTGCGAAAGCGGCGGGAGAAAACACCGGGTGATGTGCACGTACTCTCTGCGGCGGGCGTTGTGATGAATGTATCTTCCCATGCCGTTACCTGCCGAGGAGAGGAGATTGCGCTAACAAACAAAGAGTTTTCGCTGCTTGAAATGCTGCTTTCCAACAAAAACATCGTGCTTTCAAGGGATACGCTGCTTGCCCGTGTTTGGAGCTATGATTATATAGGCGAAACGAACGTAGTAGATGTTTATGTGCGCTACCTTCGGCAGAAGATCGATGACCGTTTCGGTATCAAGCTGATCCATACCGTCCGCGGCGTCGGCTATATGATAAAGGATGAAACGCAATGAGCAAAAAAGAAAAGCCTCGTTCCACATCCATTGCAAGACGCATCAATTCGCATTTAAGGTGGCAGCAGCTTGGGAATATGATCGGTGGCGATTTTGTGATCCTGCTTCTTGGCACCATGTTCTGGTGCTACCTTGCGGAAACGGAGCGGGTAGTGGATTGGCGGCCATGGATGCAGCGGAGTCTGACTCTTGGGGAAGGCGGCAGCTTTTATCAGATGCTGCGTGCAGCAACCTATACCTTTACTGCCCCTGGGCTTGATGGGCAGACTTTTACGGTGGATGCGGGCGTTTTTTTCAGCACGTTTTTTGTGCTGCTTATCGTTCTGTTTTCTATTCAGTTTTTTGGCTGGATCGTTAAATGTGTTTCGGGGACAGCGGAGATCCGCCGGTTTCTTAAGCCTATCGACGATATTGCCCTTGCTGCGGAGCGCGTCAGCGCGCAGCAGCTTGATGCAAGCAAATTCCGCAGTCTTGAAGAGGCCATTGGTCATATCAACGCGGCCATGCCCGATGCAAAGCTCTCCGTGGGCGATGCAGAGCTTGCCGGGCTTGAAACGGCAGTAAACAATCTTATCGCTCGCATGCATGAAACATATCGCCAACAGGTGCGGTTTGTGGATGATGCGAGCCATGAATTACGCACTCCGATCGCTGTCATTCAAGGGTACGCGAATATGCTTGACAGATGGGGGAAAGAAGACGAAACAGTTCTCAATGAATCCATCGCTGCGATCAAAACGGAATCCGATCATATGAAAACCCTGGTGGAACAACTCCTGTTTCTTGCCAGGGGTGATATGGGGCGCCAGCAGTTTCAGCCGGAGCATATTTCGCTCAGAGACATGCTGCGGGAGATCCACGAAGAATCTGAACTGATCGACAGCGCGCACCTCTATGCGCTGCAGCTGCAGAATACCGCATCTGTTTATGCGGATCCCGTCATGCTCAAGCAGGCAGTCCGTATCCTTGTTGACAATGCGGCAAAATATACGCCGGCGGGAAATAAGATACTGCTGCGTCTCAGGGAAAACGAGAAGGGAATGCCCTGTATTGATGTACAGGATACGGGCATCGGCATTGCAGAGAAGGATGTTGTCCATATGTTTGAACGGTTTTACCGCAGCGATGCGGCACGAAGCAGCAAAGAAGGGGGAAGCGGTCTTGGCCTTTCCATCGCAAAGTGGATCGTAGAGCAGCACGGCGGCTATTTAAAGGTCATCAGCTCCGAAGGAATCGGTACGCGCGTATCTATCTGCCTGCCTGCACCAACACAAAACAGCTGAATGATGCACATGCGTTCAACGCAACAAATAAACCCGGAAGGATTGTGTTTTCCTTCCGGGTTTGCTGCGTTCATTCAAAAGAGGATATGAGCTGCGTATAGCGGTGTGCCGTAAAAAGATGGGTGTATTTCAGCTTAGAAGAAAATGTGACTCTGCTTTCGTATGCGCCGTTGATCAGTGTATGCAAAGCGGCCTTCGTATCATGATAAGTCGCAAGAAGGCCGGAAAGGGCGGAATCGCTTCCATCGAGGGAAAGGAGTCCTGCCATATCCGCATCGAGCACGGAAAGAATGCCAGCCGCAAGCGAAATGCCTTCCTCTGTGGAAAGCTCATCCCTGTCAAAACGGATCGCCGCTTCGCAAAGCGATTTTTCAGCGGCTTCGAGTGCGCTGAACCCGGTTCTGATTCCTGAGAGCTGATCATCCCCTGCTGTGACGCGGAAGGTGGCTGCCGTGGCGGTAAGGGGATGCACAGCACAATCCACACCTTCTTCAATAAGGCGTGTTTTAACGCTTTTGGCGCTTTCTGCGCTGTCGTATCCCGATGCTATCACCCGGTAGCGAAGCTCGCCGGAAGTGTTGTCTTCTATAATATAGCCGCCGGCACCTTGTGCCTGCAGTACTTCTGCCTGTGCCTTTGCATTTTCTTCGGAGGAATAAACGCCCATCTGCAGCATATAGCAGTCAAGGGAGGGAAGAGTGACTTCCGTGATGACGGTATCCTTTGCCGTACCCGCGCTCAGATCCACCGCAGCGGAAAGAGTTTCCGTTCCGGAGGACAAGCCGACCGTATCGGAAGAGGCGTCACCTCCTTTTTGTGAAATAGCGCTGATCATCGGAGCCATGACATTTTCAGCGATCCATGTGCCTGCGGCGGAAGCGGATACAAAGTAGACGATCCCGCCTACCATCAGCAGGGAAATAAGGGTACGTCCGGCATCGCCGCCGTGTTTTGTGCCGCCGCGAAAAGTCCTGCTTCTTCCCGAAGCGCTTTTCAGGCGGTTTGATTTTCTTTTTCGTCTGTATTCCATCGCATGATCTCCCATTGCCGTGTTTGCAATATATCTATGCCTTGTACGGTGGTTTCATGCGGGAAAAACAAAAGCGTCCCCTTTTTAAGAGGACGCTGTGTGTGCAAATAACGAGCAAGCCGTAAGCCGAGTTCTGTATAGCGGAAAAAATCCGCGTGTGGCCATCTATCTTGACGCATCGTTACCGATACGCTCACGCGATTACCGAGAGCCTGACGGGCAGCCATTTCTGCGGCAAAGCCGCAAGCGCTCTCATTCCAATCTTGCACCGGGTGGGGTTTACAGGGCGGACAAGTCGCCAGGCCGCCGGTGAGCTCTTACCTCGCCTTTCCATCCTTACCTGCGCTGCTGCAGGCGGTATATTTCTGTTGCACTTTCCCTGAAGTCGCCTTCGCCGGACGTTATCCGGCACCCTGCCCTATGGAGCTCGGACTTTCCTCATGCGGACGGAACCGCACGCAGCCACCTGGCTTACTCGTTAAAAATGAAAACAGGATTGTTGCGTTATACGGTGTAAAGGATCCGGCCGCAGTTTTCGCATTCCACAAGGGCGGTTCCTGTTGAGATACGCTTGATCGTGGCTGTGGGAAGCGACATATTGCAACCGCCGCATTGGTTGTTTTCAACCTTTGCCATGGGGGCGGCATGGTGCCGCTTGATGGCGTCGTATTTTTTGAGAAGCAAAGGATCTACAGCAGAACGGAACTTTGCAGCAGAAGCCTTGGCCGCTTCGATCTCCGGCTGGGCGGCGGCAATTTCATCCTCGCACTGTTTGCGGACGGCATCATATTCTTTCTTGGCTTTACCGGCCTTCGCGAAGGTTTCTTTATATTCCGCGGTGGCCTTTTCGATCCATACCAGCGTATCATAAAGATCACGGCGTGCGGTATCCACCTGGCTGAGAAGGCCTTCGAGGGCATGGCGGGATTCCGTCATTTCGGCAGCGGTGCATTCTTCATCGCCTTCCATCATCTGGAATTCGGAAAGCTCAAGCTCGTATTTGCGCTCAAATTCGTCAAGCTGTGCCGCAAGCTTATCAACGGATGTGCGGCGTGCTTCGATCTGCTTCTGAATGTTGGTGATCAGCGATTGCTGCTCGCTCAGGAAAGCATGAAGCTTGTTGAGCTTCTGACGGGAGGGGGTGGTTTTGATGCGGGATTCTACCTTTTCAAGTGCCAGTTCGGACTGTTGGTATTCCCAAAGTGCATCGAGTTTGTTCATAGCGGGACCTCCTTAATCCATATCTATGGTTACCGCGTCTTCTGCGCATCTCAGAAAATGCGTGCAAGACACGGGGCTTCCGAAAGTGTCAACCTATATTGTACATCATTCGTCAGTTCCTGTAAATGGCGGATAAGCGGGAAAAGTGCGATCTTTTCGGTCTCATAGTGGCCTGCTTCAAGCATGTTGAGCCCAAGGAAGCGGGCATCAAGCGCCTGATGATGCTTGACCTCACCGGTAATGTAAAGATCTGCACCAGCATCGCAGGCTTGACGGAACATATCTCCACCGCCGCCGCCTACCATGGCGATATGCGAAACAGGGCTGTTCGGCGAGCCTGTCATGCGCACGGCAGTACCAAGAGTCTTTGAGACAAACTCCGCATATGCGCCGAGTGTTGCAGGTGTATCCCCGCCGCGGATGCCGATGCGGCCGAGGCCGTCCGGCGACAGCGGCACAACATCCGTAAGGCCAAGGATTTCCGCAAGGCAGTCGTTCACACCGCCCGGTGCGGCATCAAGGTTTGTGTGAGCTGCATAGTGGGCAATGCCGTTTCGGAGAAGAAGATATGGCGCGCCGGTCTCCGGATCATCGGGGCGGATGTGTTTGACGCCGTTGAAGAAGATGGGGTGGTGGGTGAGAAGAAGATCCGCACCCCAATCGATGGCTTCCTGTGCAGTTGCGGGAGTACAGTCGAGGGCTACCAATACCTTATTGATCTCATTCCTGTCGGTTCCAAGAAGAAGACCGACATTGTCATATTCCATCGCGAGGGAAGGGGGCGCGATCCGCTCCATGACCGCGACAAAATCCGCAAGTTTCATTGCTGTTCCTCCTGATCAAATTCTGCAAGGAGCGCTTCTGCTCCCGAAAGTTCATGGGCAAGCTGCGGTGGGATCACACCGTTTTTTTCTGCCTTCCGCATCCGATGACGTCTGCCCGCTACACAGCGGGTCAGCGCCTCGTGCAGCAGCGGGTCGCGCCGCTCAAAAAGAATGGGACCGAACTCCAAAATGGCGTCGGAAGGCATATCGGCTGAACGGCTGAATGATGGGGAAGCAAGGATGACCTGATAATATCGGCCTGCATCGAGCACCATTGTTTCGTCTTTTATTGCATAACCTGTTTCATACAGATATCTGCGGAGTTCCCTTGTACCGCCCATAGGCTGCATAACGATACGCTTCGCGCTTTTTGCGGCGGACTCTCCCAATTCAAGCAGTTTTGCGATCAGCTCGCCGCCCATTCCGGCAAAAACCAACGCATCCGCATCGCCGGGGGAAAGGTGGGAAAGGCCGTCCGAAACAAAAAAAGAAAGCTGATCTGCGGAAAAGCCGCAGCGCTCGGCCAATATCTGCGCCTTTTTGAGGGAATCCTCGCTGATATCGGAGGCAAGCACCCGCTTTGCGAGCGCACGCTGCAGAAGCGCCGCCGAAAGGCGGCCGTGGTCACAGCCGATATCCGCAACGGTGGTGCAGCCGGATAGAAAAGCCGCCGCCGCAAGAAGGCGCGGCCTCAGATGAACCTGCATAGGACCTCCGAAAAACGTATTACAACTTATTATATCACCGCCGGTCCCATACTGCAAACAACAGCCTTTTTGCATTTCACATTCAAAGCGTGCTGTGGTATACTTATCCATATAAAGATCTGTTCTTTCGCATCTTTTCAGGGGGTATTCCGGTGGAAAAACTCACAAAGCGCATGTGGCTCTCTTTTCTGCTCATCGGACTGATGGGTCAGTTTGCCTGGACGATCGAAAACATGTATTTCAACGTATTTCTGTACAATACCATTTCGACCGACCCGAATACCATTGCTGCGATGGTTTCCGCCAGCGCTGCTGCAGCAACGCTGACAACGCTTTTGATGGGTGCGCTTTCCGACCGTGTTGGCAGGCGAAAGATCTTTATCAGCCTTGGGTATATCCTTTGGGGCGTTTCCACCATGGCTTTTGGCTTTATCAGCGTGGAAAGCGCAGCGCAGTGGGCCGGGCCGGCAAAGGCAGCTGCTGCAGCCGCTGTCCTTGTGGTCGTGATGGACTGCGTGATGACATTTTTCGGTTCCACCGCAAACGATGCGGCTTTCAATGCATATATTACCGATCACACAACAGCCGGCAACCGAGGCCGGGTGGAATCCGTTCTTGCAACGCTGCCGCTTCTTTCTATGCTCATCATCTTCGGC
>SVGX01000067.1 GCA_015056105.1 Clostridiales bacterium
CGCGAAGATGCCTGCAAGACCTGCGGCGGCAGCGGTGCAAAGCCGGGTACACAGCCTGCGGCCTGCACCACCTGCGGCGGCAGCGGACAGGTGCGGGTACAGCAGAATACACCGTTCGGCTCTTTTGCAACAGTGCGTACCTGTGATGCATGCGGCGGTACCGGCAAGATCATAAAGGAACCCTGCCCGGATTGCCGCGGCAAGGGCCGCATCAACAAGACGAACCGCATTGCGGTAAATGTACCTGCCGGCATCAACGATGGGCAGACCCTTACCCTGCGGGGCGAAGGTGAAGCCGGGCACAGGGGCGGTCCCAACGGCGACCTCTATGTGGTCATCAGCGTGCGTCCGCACAAGCTGTTTACCCGCAAGGGATTTGACCTTTATCTCGATATGAACATCCCGATGACGGTAGCATCCCTCGGTGGTGAGATCCAGGTGCCCACGCTGGGCGGAACACTGAAATACACCATTCCGGAAGGCACACAGCCCGGTACCACGTTCCGTTTGCGGGAACAGGGCGTACAGCGGCTCAACGCGCAGGGCAAGGGCGATCTTCTTGTTCGCGCAAATGTACAGATCCCGAAAAAGCTTAATGATGAGCAGCGGGAGTTGATGCAGAAGCTTGCGGAATCCTTTGGCGATAAGGTCAGCGATTCCAAACCTGTAAAGCGCGGTCTGTTTGAAAAGATGAAAGATAAGCGAAACTGATGTGAGCGGCCCCATAAAAGGGGCCGTTTCCTTATACTGTGCGATCCGTGCGGCACAAAAGAAAGGGATGCTTGGCGAATGGGGGATAACGTATTATAATAAAACTGACAGAAAAAACAGTGTAAGAATCTATGGCAAACGGAGAGAAACAATGACGATGAAGCGAAAGACGGCCTTTGTCTGTGTTGCTCTTGCGGCGATAGCGGCCGCATCCGTTTTATGGTTGAAATGGGATGCGATATTCCAAAGAGGCAACCCGATTCCATATCTGCTTGCTGCATCACGCTTGTCAAAAGAAAAAACTTATGCGGTAGTGAATGATGGGGAAGGGATCTATATCTCAAAAGCGGAAGACCATCATCAGCTGTTTGCGGATTTTGAGCAGCGGAACGGTGTTACATTTGTGGAACAGGCGGGGAACGGCTATCTGTTCTCCGATGGTGAAAAGAAATTTGTGTTATCTTCCGAAATCTACTGGGGAAGGTACAAAGTGTGGGTCGTTCCATAAAATGCTCTTTTCATCTAAAGATAAACGCAGTGTGATGTAAAGCTGAGAATGTGCAGCGTAAAACGGTTTTTGTTGTGTATGAGCTCAAAATGCACTATATTATAATCGATAATTAAAAAAGAGGTCTTGTTATGAAGTGGATCGAAATGACGGTTTTTACAACGGAAGAAGGTCTTGATGCGGTAGCGGCCCGCTTTGACATGCTGGGGATCCAGCAGGTCGTTATTGAGCAGGGGCGTGAAAGCATCGAGGCTTTTCTGAAGGAAACGGCTAAATATTGGGATTATGCCGATACCGATGAGCTCGTTGCGGGCGAAGAACCCTGCGTGAAGGCATACCTTGCCGATGCGGGGGAGAATATGGCTATCGTGGAAGAAGCGGAAGCATCCTTCGCGGCGCTCAAAACCATGGATGTAGGGCTTGACCTTGGCAGTCTCCGCTTTGTCGTCCGTACGGCCGATGATGAGGATTGGGCAAATAACTGGAAGGTTTACTATAAGCCGCTGAAGATCGGTGAGCGTTTGCTTGTTCGCCCCTCCTGGGAGCAGCTGGAGGATACGGAGGGCAGGACCGTACTTTCCCTTGATCCCGGTATGGCTTTCGGCACCGGTTCCCATCACACCACCCGCATGTGCCTTGAGTATCTTGAAAAGGAAGTAAAGCAAGGAGATAACCTTCTCGATCTTGGCTGCGGCAGCGGTATCCTTTCCATTGCGGGCATACTGCTTGGCGCAAAGGATGCCGTTGCGGTGGATATCGATCCCATTGCGGAAAAAATCGCCTATGAAAACGCCGAGATGAATGGTGTCATGAAGGATCGCTACGATGTGCGCATCGGCGATGTGCTGACGGATGAGCTTCTTCGTGCGGGTATTTCCGAAAAACAGTATGAGGTAGTAACGGCAAACATCGTGGCTGCTGTTATCATTTCGCTTTTGCCTATTGTTCCGCCGCTTCTTAAACAGGGTGGTGCGTTCATCACATCCGGCATTATCCGCGACAGACTCGAAGATGTGAAGGCAGCGATCCTTGCCGAAGGTCTTGTGATTGAAAACGTGAACATCAGTGAAGAATGGTGTGCCATTCTTGCGAGAAAGGCATAAAACATGCATCGCTTTTTTATTGAGCCCCATGCGGTTGAAGGCACAAAAGCTACCATCACAGGGGAAGATGTGCAGCACATTGCAAAAGTGCTGCGTCTTCGCAGCGGCGATGAAGTGACCCTTTGCGACGGCGCCAAAACCGAATATACGGCTGTCATTGAGGCAGTGGAAAAAGAAACCGTCACGCTTCACATTGTGGGTCAAAGCGTTTCTGCAACAGAGCCGCAGGCGGAGATCACCCTGTATCAGGGGCTTCCGAAGGCGGGAAAGCTGGAGACGATCGTGCAGAAATGCGTGGAGCTCGGCATTGCAAACGTGATCCCCTTTGATGCGGAAAGAAGCGTCGTTAAGCTTTCCGAAAAGGATTTTGCAAAAAAACAGCCCCGCTATCAGCGTGTTGCCTATGAAGCGGCAAAACAATCCCGCCGGGGGATCATCCCGGAAGTGGGCGGGCTTGTCAAACTTGCGAAAGAAGATCTTTCCGGCTATGACCTTGTTCTTCTTGCCTATGAGGAGGAGCGGGGAATAACCTTGAAACAGGCGCTCAGAAACAAACAGAATGCAAAACGCATTGCGCTTATTGTCGGTCCGGAAGGCGGCTTTGCGCCGGAGGAGGCGGATATGCTAACCAAAAATGGGGCGCTGTCCGTATCTCTCGGGCCGCGTATCCTCAGAACGGAAACCGCGGGCATGGCCATGCTTGCAATGACCCTTTACGAACTGGAATTCTGAAAAAGTAAGGAGCAGAGTATGAAGGCTGCTTTTTGCACCCTTGGCTGCAAGGTAAATCAATACGATACTGAAGCCATGCGGGAGCTTTTTGAAAATGCAGGCTATGAAACGGTGGATTTTTCGGAGCCTGCGGATGTTTATGTCGTCAATACCTGCACGGTGACAGCCACCGGGGATAAAAAATCCAGACAGATGATCTCTCGTGCCCATGCGCTTGCGCCGGATGCGAAGATCATCGTTGCGGGCTGCTATGCGCAGCGTGCCCCGGAAGAGGTGATTGCAATGCCGGGCGTTTGCCTTGTGATCGGCGCAAAGGACAGGCTTCGTGTGGTGGAGCTTACGGAAGCCCTCGGAAATGAGAAAAAAACCGCTGTGGGCGATCTGAAATGGGAACGTATTTTCGAACCGCTTACCGTGTCAAGGGAAGGACGTACCCGCGCGCACCTGAAGATCCAGGAAGGCTGTGATCGCTTTTGCACTTACTGCATCATCCCTTATGCAAGGGGACCCATCCGCAGCCGTCCGCTTGCGGAGGTAAAGGCAGAACTGAAAAAACTCGCGGATGCGGGATACAAAGAAGTGGTGCTTACCGGCATCCATCTTATGTCCTACGGACGGGATCTTGACGGAAGTATCACGCTGATTGACGCCATCAGCAAGGCGGACGACATCGATGGCATCGAACGCATCCGTCTCGGTTCGCTGGAACCGCAGATGCTGACCGACGATTTTGTATCAACCCTTGCTTCAAACCGCAAGGTATGTCGGCAGTTTCATTTGTCGCTGCAAAGCGGAAGCAAGACAGTCCTTGAACGGATGCGGCGCCGCTATACGCCGGATGAATATGCGGAATGCGTCAAAAGACTACGGGCAAAAATGCCGGAATGTGCGGTAACAACGGATATTATTGTAGGATTTCCGGGGGAAACGGAACGGGAATTTGAAGAAACGCTGCAATTTGCAAGGGATGTTGCCCTTGCGCGTATCCATGTGTTCCCTTATTCAAGGCGTGAAGGCACGAAGGCTGCCGCTATGCCCGGACAGCTTTCAAGGGGTGTGAAGGCGGTGCGTGCCGCAAAGCTCGGAAGCCTTGCAAAGGCGCTTGAGCAGGAATACGCTTCTGTTTTTGTGGGAACGGTGCAGGATGTACTGCTTGAAGAACGGGAAGGTGAATGTTTCTCGGGCCATACAGATACCTACTTGAAGGTTTTGATCCCCGCAGGGGAAGAGGATCTTTCCAATCGCTTTATGCGGGTAAGGATAGAAAAAGCGGCGGAAGGTGTACTTTACGGCATGCCTGCTGCCGAACAGAAATAATAAAAGGAGGATTGAAAATGGATAATTGCCTGTTTTGCAGGATCGCAAAGGGTGAGATCCCGTCTACCAAGGTATACGAGGATGAAACTGTTCTTGCGTTTCGGGATATTTCTCCCGCTGCACCGGAGCATGTGCTCATCATTCCGAAAGCCCATTATGACAATGTGCTCAAGCTTGATGACGATGCTCTGCTTGCAAAGATGTTTGCCGCCGCACGTACCGTTGCAAAGACCGTCGGCGTCAGCGAAAACGGCTTCCGCCTTGTGATCAACACCGGCAGGGACGGTGGGCAGACCGTTGAACACCTGCATATGCATCTTCTTGGTGCCCGTGAGCTGGGGTGGCCTCCCGGCTAGAAAAATCTAAGGAAATTTAGGTTGACTTTACTTCACTCTTAACGTATAATTTACTTTGTGTTTCGGTAGTCCTTATGCGAAAGCAACAGCACGGTGTGCTATGTTGCAGTA
Source organism: Clostridiales bacterium (assembly GCA_015056105.1). Classification (GTDB taxonomy): domain Bacteria; phylum Bacillota; class Clostridia; order Christensenellales; family CAG-138; genus UBA1685. The sequence continues at coordinate 4,839 of SVGX01000067.1, forward strand.
AGAGGGGAGGGAAATAGATGGAAATTCGTGTAGGCGAAAACGAGTCCCTGGAAAGTGCTCTCAAACGGTTTAAGCGCAAGTGTGCACGCTCCGGCGTCCTTGCTGAGGTTCGCAGGCGTGAGCATTATGAGAAGCCCAGTGTGAAGCGCAAGAAGAAGGCGGAAGCCGCCAGAAAGCGCAAGTATTAATCACATGGCAAACCAGAAATAATCCAGGCACTCGTGCTTAAGCGCTTCGGAATACTTTGAAACGAAACAGCTTTATCGACCCGGTGAAAACCGGGTCTTTTTCTTTTCCTTTTTCCATATGCTCTATTATGAGATATCTCGGAGGAAAAACATCTGTGGCGACCGTGAACTTCAGTGACCTTAAACGCAAGGAAGTCATCAATCTTTCGGACGGCGCGTGCCTTGGCTGCATCAGCGATCTTGAAATGGATGCGCCGACCGGTGCTGTTTATGCGATCATTGTGCCCGGCCCGCCGCGGCTTTGGGGGCTTATGCGCAGCGATGAAGAGCTTGTGATCCCCTATAACAAGATCAAAAAAATAGGGGATGATGTAATATTGGTGGATATATTGCTGTCCCTGTGAAAACGCGGGATGGTATTCCACAACATCTTGTGGTATAATATTAAAAATGCCACACGGAGGTTTTCGGAATATGAAATGCCGTTATTGCCTTGGCACGGAAAGCAAGGTCGTGGATTCCCGCCCTACAGACGATGGGACCAGCATTCGGCGCAGGCGGGAATGTATTTCCTGCGGTAAGCGTTTCACCACCTATGAAAAAATCGAAGAGATCCCCATTATGGTGGTTAAAAAGGATGGAAGCCGCGAAGCCTTTGACAGCGCAAAGATCCTTGCAGGCATTCGCAAGGCTTGTGAAAAGCGTCCCGTTCCCGCTGCGGAGCAGGACAAGCTTGTGGATGAAGTTGTCCGCGAGGTGTTCAACACCCTCGAGCAGGAAGTTACCAGCACCTATATCGGCGAACTTGTGATGAAAGGGCTCAAACAGCTTGATGAGGTTGCCTATGTGCGCTTTGCTTCTGTTTACCGCCAGTTTAAGGATATCAACACTTTTATGGCCGAGCTCAAACTGCTGTTGGAGGAATCCTGAGTGCACAAGCGGGAATATGATGCGTGTTTCGAACGCATGAACCATGGGCACGGCTTTTGCAAGAATAAAGGCGTGGGCTTTTATTATGCGCCTGCCCTTGCGAACATGCCGGGCATAAAGCATGGTTTTACCGCCCGCTACGGCGGCGTCAGCGCACCCCCCTTTGATACGCTGAACCTTTCCTTTGGCCGCACGGAGCCGAAGGATGATCACAAAAACGTGCGCCGGAATTTTGAGATCTTCTGCGCTGCCGCGGATCTTTCCTACGATTCTCTCTGTATTATCAACTTTGAACACGGCGCGAATGTTGTTGTCGTTACCGGAGAGGATTGCGGCCGCGGATTTGACCGGCAGGCGCTTCCCGGCTGTGACGGTCTTGTGACGAATGATCCGCGGGTCACCCTTATTTCCTCCCATGCGGATTGCGGTGCTTTTTTTCTGTATGACCCAGTAAAACGCGCTGTGGGTATCGCACACGCGGGCTGGAAAGGCACGCTTCTTCGCATTGGAAAAAACCTTGTTGAAGCCATGCAGCATGAATACGGCACCGATCCCAAGGATATCATCGCTTCAAATGGGCCTGTCATCTGTATGAACTGCTATGAGGTAGACCTTGAGCTTGGGCAGCGCTTTCAGCAGGAGTTTGAACATCCCTGCGGTGTTCCGGGCAAGATCGGCAAACATCAGCTTGATATGGAAACGGCTGCTGCCATTCAGCTTCTTGAAGCAGGTGTTCTGCCGGAGCATATCACGCTTATGCATGAATGCACCTACGAAAATCCCGAAAAGCTTTTCTCCCACCGGCGTATCCGCGGGAAAACAGGAGACATGGCTGGATTTATCAAACTTACATAAAATTGCATCGTGTAACTTTCGTCCCGTCGGGAAATGCTTTTAGCATGATCGATGGGGCTATTTTTTTATGATCAGGTGATGCTCGATGCAGTTTTATGAATGTGTGTGTTTGTGTACTGCCGTAGCGGCGGCGACCGGGATCCTGTCCTCTTTGGTACACGGAATGAATATTTCTGTATTCTCGCTGGTGTTTGCGGGAATGGTAATGGCTGCTTTCGGAAACTTTTCCTTTTTTCCGCTTCCGGAGCTTCGATGCAATGCCGCGGTGCTGTTTTTACCCTGTTACCTTCTTCTTTCCGCCCGCGATGCAAAAGGGAAAAACCGTTTTGCGCGGAATGCCTGGCGGACGATGTTCGCTTCATCCATATTGCCGGTGATCGGCACGCTTCTTTCCGCCCTTTTTGAACTAATCTATCGGGATTACGCTTCGGTGGATCTTGGGTCTGTGGAGCTTCGGAACGCAATGGTGTTTTTTACGGCAGCATCATTCCTGCTGCTTCGTTTGCAGCTCACCGCGCAGCAAAGAAAACAGCTTGTCTGAAAGGGCTATCTCTAAAAGACAGGCTGTTTTCTTTGCTGCGATCTTCAGTGATCGTATTCCGTCAGTTTTTTGCAGTTTCTGCAATAGACGGCTGTCGGCCATGACCGGTGCGGACGCTTGAAAAAACAGCTGCAATGGGGGGTATTTCGTGATCCCGGAATAAAGGAACACACCGACAAGCAGAGGGAACACACCACAAGTCCATAATACCATGTTCGACAGGAAAAGACCTGAAACCGCAAGTGCCGCGTCGGTGATCAGGAGCGGGATGAAGAGCCTTGTTTTGGTTCGGCTGAACTTTTTTATACGCATGTCCTTTTTGATTTACCTTTGATTTATATTATTATCCCTGCCTTATTTCAAAACGGCAATCGGTTCACGGAAGGAGGTTTCCGGTTCTGTTTGCCTATGCCTGTACATATGCATAGAACAAGCAAAGGGGGACAGGCAGCAATGGTCGAAATCGGAAACCGCCCGCTGGAAGAACTGCTGCGTTTGCTGCCGGGTTCGCTGCGCAGCGCGGTACAAAATGCGGGGACAGATACTTTGGAAGAGATCCGCGTGCGGGCAGGCCGCCCGGTGCAGCTTCTTTATGGCGATAAAGAAAAACTGCTGTCTTTTATTGCCGGCGAAGGATTCTGCAGCCGGCTTTTGGAATCGCTTTCCGAGCATGCGCTGTTTGTACGGGAAGCGGAACTTGAAGAAGGATTTTTGACAGTACGCGGCGGCTGCCGGGTCGGTGTTGCGGGTCATTATGCACTGCGGGAACGGCGGGTACGCTTTGCGGAAGCCGCATCCTGCAATATCCGTATTGCCCGTGAACATAAGAGTGCTGCGGATGTGCTGATGCCGCATCTTTTTTTCCGGAATGGTTCTCCGAAGTCTGTGCTGCTTCTTTCACGCCCCGGCAGTGGAAAAACAACACTTTTGCGTGATGCTGCCAGGCAGATTTCAAACGGCAGCGCGGATCGGCACGGTTTGAAAGTTGCCCTTGCCGATGAACGGGGGGAGCTTGCCGGAGGATGTGTGGGGAAACCGATGCTTGATGTGGGGCTTCGCACGGATGTGATGGATGGCTGCAAAAAGGCGGAAGCGATGGAACGGCTGATCCGCAGCATGTCGCCTGAGGTGATCGTAACGGATGAACTCGGAAACGGCGAGGATGCGAAAGCAGCGCTGTATGCATCTTCCTGCGGCATTGCGCTGCTTGCTT
>SVGX01000068.1 GCA_015056105.1 Clostridiales bacterium
GTTGACCGCCTCCGAGATCTCGGGGTTGCGGAAGAAGGCGGTAATGAACTTGCCGGAACCGTCCGGTTCGTCGCCGCCGGAGAAGCCGCCGGGGATGAAGATGATTTGAGACTCTCCTGCGCGGCGTGCAAATTCCTTTGCGCTGTCCGCTACGTCCCCTGCCTTCAGGTTGCGAAGCACGAGGATATCCGCTTCGATGCCGGCACGTTCAAAGGCGCGGGCGGCATCGTATTCGCAGTTGGTACCCGGGAATACCGGGATGAGCGCCTTGGGTTTCGCGGTAAGGATCCGGGGCTTCTTCCACTCGGAAGCCTTATAGGAAGGCTTGAGAAGATCCGCTTTACCCTGTTCGATATTGCAGTTGAAAACGCTTTCGAGCTTATTTTCGTAGACCGTTTCCACCTCTTCAAGGGAAACGCTCTCATTGCCGAAGACAAGTGCTGCTTCCTCCGTTACATGGCCGAGGAGCACGCCGTTTTCGATTTCTTCGCCGGGGGTTTCCACAACGAAGCTGAGGGCTTTCTTCTGGAATGCGCAATCCATGCAGACGCCGTCGGCAAATTTGAAGCCGAAGCCGTTGCCGATGCACATCTTGAGCACGGCTTCCGCAGGGCCGCCGTGGCCGACAACGTAAACGCTCACAGCCTTTTTCGCTGCAATGGCTTCCTCCACCGCCTTGAAGCACGCTTTCATGCTTTCGGGGTTCATGAAACCATCCTCATCGCACTCCGCGGTAACAGCATAAACAGGTGCGCCTGCCTTTTTGAATTCGGGGGTGATGATATCCGTCACTTTTCCGGTGGAAATGGCGAAGGATACCAGCGTGGGCGGCACATCGATATCGTTGAAGGAACCCGACATGGAGTCTTTGCCGCCGATGGCTGCAATGCCAAGATCAAGCTGCGCCGCAAAGGCACCGAGGAGCGCCGCAGTGGGCTTGCCCCAGCGTTCCGCCTTGTCGCCCAACTTTTCAAAGTATTCCTGGAAGGTAAGGTATGCGTTGGCAATGGGTGCGCCCGCCGCCACCACCTTCGCCACGGACTGGGCAACGGCGTTATAGGCGGCGCGGTAAGGATCGCACTCACTGGCAAAAGGATCAAAGCCCCATGCCATCACAGAGCAGGTATTGGTATCGCCAAAGCGCACGGGGATCTTGGCAGCCATTGCCTGGGCGGGGGTACGCTGGCGCTTTCCGCCAAAGGGCATCAGCACACTGCCCGCCCCGATGGTGGAGTCAAAGCGTTCGGAAAGGCCGCGTTTGGAGCAGATATTAAGATCGCCCGCCATGGCAAGGCAGCTTTCCTTAAAGCCGCCCACGGGGCGCTTTGCCATTTCCTTCGGTGCGTTCACGTGGGCCTTTGCCCGTTTGGGTGCGCCGTTGGTATCAAGGAACGCGCGGGAAAGATCCACGATACGCGCGCCCTTCCAGTCCATAGTCATGCGGCCGTTGTCGGTGACGGTGGCAACGACGGTGGATTCAAGGTTTTCCTCGGATGCAAGGGCAGCGAAGCGGGCGGCATCCTCCGCCGCGACCACAACGGCCATGCGCTCCTGGGATTCGCTAATGGCAAGCTCCGTGCCGTCAAGGCCTTCATACTTCTTCGGCACCGCATCAAGGTTGATGGCAAGGCTTTCTGCAAGCTCGCCCACCGCTACGCTCACGCCGCCGGCGCCAAAGTCGTTGCAGCGCTTAATGAGCCGCGCCGCTTCCTTGTTGCGGAACAGACGCTGCAGCTTGCGCTCTTCGGGGGCGTTTCCCTTCTGCACTTCCGCGCCGCAGGTCTCGATGGAGCTGGTATCGTGGGATTTGGAGGAGCCGGTGGCGCCGCCGCAGCCGTCACGGCCGGTGCGTCCGCCGAGAAGGATGACAACATCGCCGGGAGCGGGCACCTCGCGGCGTACATTCGCTTCGGGGGCAGCGCCCACAACGGCACCGATCTCCATGCGCTTCGCGGCATAGCCCTCGTGGTAGATCTCATCCACAAGGCCCGTCGCAAGACCGATCTGATTGCCGTAGGAGCTGTAGCCCGCAGCGGCGGTAGTCACAAGCTTTCTCTGGGGCAGCTTGCCGGGCAGCGTTTCCGCGACGGGGCGAAGGGGATCTGCCGCGCCGGTAACGCGCATGGCCTGATACACATAGCTGCGGCCGGAAAGGGGATCGCGGATGGCCCCGCCCACGCAGGTTGCCGCGCCGCCGAAGGGCTCGATCTCCGTGGGGTGGTTGTGGGTCTCGTTTTTGAAAAGGAGCAGCCAGGGTTCAATGCCGTTGTCGGTCTCCACATCGATCTTCACCGTGCAGGCGTTGATCTCATCGGATTCATCAAGGCGCTTGAGCTGCCCCGTCGCCTTCAGGTATTTTGCAGCGCGGGTGGCGATATCCATCAGCGTGACGGGCTTCTCAACGCCCATCTCCTTGCGGATAGTAAGATACCGCTCGTAAGTCTCCTGTGCACGGGGATGATCAAAGCCGATCTCCTCAAGCCTTGTGCCGAAGGTGGTGTGGCGGCAATGATCGGACCAATAGGTATCAAGCACACGGATCTCGGTGATGGTGGGATCCCGGTGCTCGGATGCAAAATATTCGCGGCAGCATGCAAGGTCGTCAAGGTCCATGGCAAGACCCAGCTTCTTATGGAGCGCCTTCATGCCTTCCGCATCGAGGGAGATGAATCCCTCCACCGTTTCCACGGATTCGGGAACGGCGAATTCCGCTTTAAGGGTCTCCGCTTTTTCAAGGGAGGCTTCGCGGCACTCAACGGGGTTGATAACATACTGCTTCACGGCGGCAAGGGTCTTTTCATCTACATCGCCGAAAAGCATGTAGACTTTCGCAGCCTTTACAAGGGGTCTTTCGCCCTGAGAGATCAGCTGGATGCACTGGCTTGCGGAGTCCGCACGCTGGTCAAACTGGCCGGGCAGGGATTCCACCGCAAACACGGCGGCAGCACCTGCTTCGGGCAGCTGATCGTAGGCATCATCCACCGGCGGTTCGGAGAACACATTCGTCACGCACTGACGGAAAATCTCTTCCGTGACGCCTTCCACATCGTAGCGGTTGAACAGGCGAAGACCCTTTACGTTTTCAAGGCCAAGAAGGCCGCGAAGCTCACCGAGAAGCCCTTTTGCTTCGTTGGCCTGGTCGGGTTTCTTTTCTACAAAAATACGGTAAACCATATGTCTCCTTTATTCGGCAAGGGCTTTAAGGGCGCGAGAGCCGATATCGTTTCTGTGGTAAACGCCTTCAAAGGAAATGCCCTTTGCGGCTTCATAGGCTTTTTCCACCGCTTCTTTCAGGGTGGGTGCGGTGGCCGTCACGCCAAGCACGCGGCCGCCGGATGTCACAAGGCCGCCGTCTTCGGCAAGCTTCGTGCCGGCATGATACACGGTGGAAGCACTGAGTGCCTCGTTTTCGGCAAAGGTAATTGCTTTTCCCTTTTCATAGCTGCCCGGATAGCCGCCGGAGGCAAGCACGAGGCAGCAGGCGGAATCTTCGGAAAATTCCACGGGGATCTCCGCAAGGCGGCCTTCCTCCACCGCCATCATGACGGTAAGAAGATCACTCTTCAAAAGAGGCAGTACCACCTGGGTCTCGGGATCGCCGAAACGGCAGTTGTATTCGATGACCTTCGGGCCCTTTTCGGTCACCATCAGGCCGAAGTAGAGGCAGCCCTTAAAGGGTCTCCCCTCTTCCTTCATGGCGCGGATGGTGGGCAGAAAGATCTCTTCCATGCAGCGTTTTGCCACTTCTTCCGTATAGTAAGGGTTCGGGGCAACGGTGCCCATACCGCCGGTGTTGAGGCCTTTATCGCCGTCAAGGGCGCGCTTGTGATCCATGGAGGATACCATGGGCACGACGGTCTCGCCATCCGTGAAGGAAAGCACGGAGACCTCCGGGCCGGTGAGGAATTCCTCCACCACCACGCGGCTGCCGCTTTCGCCGAATTTCTTTTCGCACATGATGGAAGCGATGGCTTCCCGGGCTTCTTCTCTGGTTTCGGCGATGATGACGCCTTTGCCGAGGGCAAGCCCGTCCGCCTTGATAACGATGGGCATTTCGGCGGTCTCAAGATAGGCAAGCGCCGCCTCCGCATCGGTAAAAACCTCATATGCGGCGGTGGGGATGCCGTATTTCTTCATCAGGTTTTTGGCAAACACCTTGCTGCTTTCGATCTCCGCTGCCCTGGCATCGGGGCCGAAGCAGGGGATGCCGAGGGCGTGGAGCCTGTCCACTGCGCCAAGGGCAAGGGGATCATCCGGCGCCACAACGGCAAAATCAATGGCATTTGCCTTTGCAAAATCGCAAATAGCATCAAGATCTTTCGCACCGATCGGCACGCAGGTGGCATCCGCTGCGATGCCGCCGTTGCCGGGCAGGGCAAAGATTTCCGTTGCCTCAGGGTTCTTTTTGATGGCTTTGATGAGCGCGTGTTCGCGCCCGCCGCCGCCGATGACCATGATCTTCATCTTATCGCGGCCTCCTGAAAAAGGAATCAATGGTGGAACAGACGCAGACCCGTGAAGGCCATTGCCATGCCGTAATCGTCGCAGGCCTTGATGACGAGGTCATCGCGCACGGAGCCGCCGGGCTGCACAATGTAGCTGACGCCGCTGCGCTTTGCACGCTCGATATTATCCGGGAAGGGGAAGAACGCATCGCTGCCAAGGGCTACGCCGGAAAGACTGTCAAGATAGGCGCGCTTTTCTTCCTTGGTGAAGGGGGCGGGCTGCTCGGAGAAAAGACGCTGCCAGCGGCCGTCCGCAAGCACATCGTCCGCATCGTCGGAAAGGTAGATATCCACGGTGTTATCGCGGTCCGGACGGCCAACGGTGGGCAGGAAGGGAAGAGAGAGAACCTTTTCATGCTGGCGGAGATGCCAAAGGTCCGCTTTGTTGCCGGCGATGCGGGTGCAGTGGATGCGGGACTGCTGACCTGCGCCCACACCGATGGTCTGGCCATCCTTCGCAAAGCAGACGGAGTTGGACTGGGTATATTTGAGGGTGATCAGGGAAAGGATCAGATCGCGCTTGGCCTCCTCGGAAAGTTCCTTCCTGGCGGTCACCATATTGGCAAAGGTCTCTTCGCCGAAAACGGCGTTGTTGCGGCCCTGCTCAAAGGTGATGCCGAACACGTGCTTGCGCTCCACGGGGGCGGGCACGTAGCCCGGGTCGATCTCAAGGATGGTATAATTGCCCTTGCGCTTGCTCTTGAGGATCTCAAGCGCTTCGGGTTCGTAGCCGGGAGCGATGACGCCGTCGGAAACCTCGGGCTTGATGGCGCGGGCGGTCGCCGCATCGCACACATCGGAAAGGGAGATGAAATCGCCGAAGGAGGACATTCTGTCCGCACCGCGGGCGCGCACATAGGCGCAGGCAAGGGGGGATTCATCAAGGCCTTCGATGCCTTCCGCGAAGTAGATCTTCTTCAGGGTGTCGCTGAGCTTCACACCCACGGCGGCACCGGCAGGGCTTACATGCTTGAAGGAAGTGGCGGCGGGCAGGCCGAGTGCTTCCTTGAGTTCCTTGACAAGCTGCCAGCCGTTGAGGGCATCAAGCAGGTTGATATAGCCGGGACGGCCGTTGAGCACCTTGATGGGCAGTTCGCCTTCATCCATCAGGACGCGGGCGGGTTTCTGATTCGGATTGCAGCCGTATTTGAGTTCGAGTTCTTTCATGCCGTCCTCCTTAAATGTTTTGCTTGTTCACAAGGCAGGTCTCGCTGGTACCGGTCTCAAGATCGATATAGCGGACAAAAAGGGAGATCTTGTAGCGGGGATCAAGGTTGTTCCAGAGGATGTCGCAAAGCTCGCCCGCGGTCTCCGGGATCTCCACCTGCTCCGGCTCGCCGGCAAAGGCGGGCAGGGGCTTGCCATCGGTCTGATAGGTGTGGATGAAATGGGCAAGGCCATTGATGGGCTTTTCGTATTCGAAGGTATTGCGAAGGCATGCGCTGCCCTCTTCATCCGCAGCCTTGAGGATGGAAAGCTTATAGGAACATTCCTCGCCCTCCACGGTCATCATGCCGCTGATGCGGGAAGTGAAGTTGGGGGCATCCGGCTCAAAGCAGCGGGTACGGAGCGCCTCTTCAAAGCTCTTGCCTTCCTTGAGGAAATCGTAAACGGTATCCGTCTGGTCGCCGTTGGTGACGATGGTGTTGTTTTCATAGATGCGCACGGGCCAGTAGATGATCAGGCTCGGGTCTTCCACCTTGCTCTCATCAAAGGGATAGATCTGCAGCTCTTCACCGCGGGGCACGAACACCCTGTTCTGGCTGTTTTCGCTGCGGCCCATGATGAAATATGCCATGGCTGCACTCTTGCCGGAAGGGCTCTTGCCCATCAGCACGCCGCGGCCCACATAACCGTTTTCACGGAGGATCGTTGTAAGATCAAGGGTTTTCATGGTTGTTTAAATCTCCTTTCCTTCCGCAAGTGCCGCGCAGACCAGCTCCGCTGCCGCGGGCAAAAGCTTCCATTCCGCTTCTTCCATCACCCGGCGCTGCAGCGTCTCGGGCGTATCGTCTTCTTTTACTTCCACCGCTTTCTGCAGGATGATCTTGCCGCCATCGGGCACTTCGTTGACGAAATGCACCGTGGCGCCGGTGACCTTTACTCCGTAAGAAAGGGCCATTTCATGCACCCTGAGGCCGTAAGCACCCGCCCCGCAGAAGGAGGGGATCAGGGAAGGGTGCACGTTGATGATACGATCCTTCCAGCGGCTTGTAAATTCCGCGCTCAGGATGCTGAGGAAACCGGCGAGGATGATCACATCCACCCTGTGCTCTTCCAGCAGCGCCTGGATGCGCGCTTCAAAACCTTCCGCGCCGAGTACTTTTTTCTCCGACACCGCATGGTCCACGCCGTAGTTTTCCGCACGTTTGAGCGCATAGGCCGCGCTGTTTGAGGCGATGACCAGCACGATCTCCCCGTGGGGGATCATGCCGCCCCTTTCCGCTTTGAGCAGCGCCTCCAAATTGGTGCCGCCGCCGCTGACGAGCACCGCGATGCGCTTTTTCAGCATATTTCGACGCCCTCGCCCTTCACCACTTCGCCGAGCGTATAGGCATGAACGCCGCTTTCCTTCAGCGCACGCACAGCCGCATCCGCTTCCGTGGCAGGAACGACCACCGTCATGCCCACGCCCATGTTGAAGGTGTTGAACATATCGCGTTCCGGCACATTGCCAAGCTTTGCGATCATGTTGAACACGGGCAGCACTTCCACCGCCTTGCGTTCTACCTTCGCTGCAAGGCCTTCAGGCAGGCAGCGCGGGATATTTTCATAGAAGCCGCCGCCGGTGATGTGGGCAGCCGCTTTCACGTTCACCTTATCCATCAGGTTGAGAAGAGGTTTTACATAAATTTTCGTGGGGGTCAGGAGCGTTTCGCCGATGGTGGCGCCAAGCTCTTCAGAATAGACGCTGAGATCGCGGTTCTCCACATCAAACACGCGCCTGACAAGGGAGAAACCGTTGGAATGCACACCGGAGGAAGCCATAGCGATGATGGCATCGCCGTCCTTCACGCTCTCGCCGGTCAAAAGGCGGCTCTTGTCGCCAAGACCCACGGAGAAGCCGGCAAGGTCATATTCTTTTTCATCGTAGAAGCCGGGCATTTCCGCAGTTTCGCCGCCGATGAGGGCGCAGCCTGCCTGTACGCAGCCTTCCGCCACACCGGAAACGATGGCGGCAACGCGCTCGGGCTCATTCTTGCCGACAGCTACATAATCAAGGAAGAAAAGGGGCTTTGCGCCGGCACAGGCCACATCGTTCACGCACATGGCCACGCAGTCGATGCCCACGGTATCATGCTTGTCCATCAGGAAAGCAATTTTGAGCTTGGTGCCCACGCCGTCCGTACCGCTGACAAGAACAGGCTCACGGATGCCGGAAAGATCCGGCATGAAGAGGCCGCCGAAACCGCCGAGGTCAGAGACCACGCCCGGGATCATCGTACGCGCAACATGCTTTTTCATCAGTTCAACGGCTTTGTAGCCGGCTTCGATGTCCACGCCCGCGGCGCGGTAGCTTTCGCTGTGGCTGTCTTTCTTGGTTGCCATTATTTATTTCCCTCTTTCTCGCTGATCTTATTTGCATAACGGTCTGAATTGGCGGAAGGCTCGCGGGTCGGGTACGCACTGCCGAAGCAGGCGGTGCAGAAGCCGCGCTTGCAGCCCACCGCAAGTTTGGTCACGTTTTCCATGCTCAGGAACCCGAGACTGTCCGCACCGATGATCTTCGCGATCTCTTCGACGGTGTGGTTGTTGGCGATCAGGTTTTCCTTGGAATCGATATCCGTGCCGTAATAGCAGGGATTGACGAAGGGCGGCGAGGAGATGCGCATATGCACTTCCTTGGCGCCCGCATCGCGGAGCATTTTGACGGTGCGGCGGCTGGTGGTGCCGCGGACGATGGAATCATCCACAAGCACAACACGCTTGCCTTCGAGCACCGGGCGGATGGCGTTGAGCTTGATCCGCACCTGGTCTTCGCGCATGGCCTGCGTG
>SVGX01000069.1 GCA_015056105.1 Clostridiales bacterium
CATGGCAGTAGCGGCAAGAAAAGACGAATATCTGTACGCCCCTTCAAGGGTGTATTCGCACAGCCGCCAGGCCACGGCGGAAGCGCTGCCCCAGCAGCCTTATACAGCCCCGGAGGAAGAAATACAGGCACAGCCTTCGCGGCAGATCAAACAGCCGGCGGTAAAAACAAGAGTTCACAAAGAAATTTCTCCCCGGCAGCGCCGCAAACAGCGCATTGCCCCGATGGTGCTGAGCGTGGTCGGCGTCTTCGTCATCGCTGCTATCATGATCGGCGTGATCACCCGCTATGCTTCCATCGCCCTTGCCTACAGTGCCGTCAACGATCTTGAAGACAGCATCGCAGAAAGCGAACGCAATATCGCGGCGCTGAACGTGCAGCTCAACAATGCCCTTGATATCAATGCCGCAAGGGCGGCTGCCCTTGAAGCGGGGCTTTGGTATCCCGCTGCGGAGCAGATCGTCACCGTAAGGCAGACGGTAGGCAGCTACACAAAACACGATGCAGATGTGGGTACAGCGGAAACACAGCTTAACGGCACGGCGCCGCTTGGGGATGCGGTAGCGGATTAAGTCCCTTGCTTTCGGAGGAACGCTTATGGGAGCACCCGGCATCTCGTACAAAACAAGACTGATCGTAGCGCTTGTCATAATCACCGTTATTTTCGCCGTACTGATCGGGCGCCTGTTCTTTCTGCAGGTAGTCGAGAGCCAGGAACTGCAGGATCGGGCTCTTTCCCAGTGGACGAGGGATACCTCCCTTTCCGCAGCCCGCGGCAGCATCCAGGATGCAACAGGCGTTGTGCTCGCACAAAGCGGTACGGCATACAAAGTGGTTATCTGGCCCAACAACATCGACGCGGATGAACGCACCCGTATCGCTACGGAGCTTTCCGAGCTTTTGAAAATGGATTATGCCACGGTGCTTTCCAAGGTGGCGGATACAGGCAAACAGGAGATCGTTCTGGCCCGCCGGGTGGAACGGGAAACAGTGGATCAGATCACCGCACGAAAGCTTGGCATCGGCGTGGGTACCGCTATTGACGTAAAACGGTATTATCCCTCGGGCGATCTGTTTTCCCAGCTTTTGGGCTTCACCACCGTTGACGGTGTGGGACAGTCGGGCCTCGAACAGAAGTATGATAAATACCTTTCCGGCGAAAATGGCCGGATGATCACGGAAACGGACCGAAAGGGCAACCCGCTCGCCTACGGGACACAGGAAGTGATAGAACCGGTAGACGGTTACAGTCTCGTTCTGACGGTGGACAGCGTTTACCAGGCAGCCCTTGAGCAGGCCTGTGCGGAAGCTCTTCAGGTAAACAACGCCGCCACCGCGCAGGGGATCCTGATGAACTGCAAGACCGGCGCAGTGCTCGCAATCACCACACAGCCGGACTACGACCCCAACGATCCGCCCCGGCATGACGCCGCATTGCTTTCCGCCGTTACCCGGAACCGGGTGGTAGCGGATGCATACGAGCCGGGATCCACGTTCAAACTCATTACATTGGCGGCGGCCCTTGACAGCGGTGCCATTGACGAAAACTTCAGCATCAGCTGCCCCGGCTACCACATCGTAAACGGAGAAAAGATCCGCTGCTGGAAGAGCGGCGGACACGGCGCACAAAACCTTTACCAGGTGGCGCAGAATTCCTGCAATCCCGCTTTTATGGCAATGGCACAGGCCATGGGCGTCAACACATTTTACGATTACATTTACGCATTCGGACTTGGTTCCTCTACGGGGAGCGGCATCACAGGCGAAGCAAGCGGCATCGTGACCCACGAAAAATACATCACGGAAAACACGCTTGCCCGCATAGGCTTCGGCCAGAGCATCGCGGTAACGCCCATTCAGCTTGTGACGGCGGTAAGCGCCGCTGTCAACGGCGGAAATCTGATGCAGCCTTATGTGCTTGAACGTATCGTGGCAAATGACGGCACCGTGATCGAAGAAAACGCGCCAACGGTGGTGCGCCGGGTGATCAGCGAGCAGACTTCTGCCAAGGTGCGCGCCATCGCGGAAACGGTGGTCAGCGAGGGAAGCGGCAAAAACGCCGCGGTGCCGGGCTACCGCATCGGCGGCAAGACCGGAACGGCGCAGAAATACGAAAACGGTGCCATTGCCGAGGGCAAGCTTATCGCTTCCTTTATCGGTTTTGCGCCGGCGGATGATCCTGAATTCGTGTGCCTTATTCTTGTGGATGAACCGCAGGTGGGAACCATCTTCGGCAGCACGGTGGCGGCACCCTTTGTGAAACAGATGATGGAGGAAACGCTGCGCCACGCGGGATACCTTCCCGCGGGAAGCGAAGTACCTGTGGAAGTGCCTTACCTCATCGATCTTACCGTGCAGCAGGCGAAGGATGCGCTTAAAGCAGCGGGGCTTGATGCGGCCTATCAGGATGATCCTGCAGAACTTGTTATCGCACAGGTGCCTGCAGCAGGACAGCGGGCATCTGCCGGGTCGGATGTGCTTCTGTATACGGCGTCAACAAGCACCGACGTTTCGGATGCGGTGGAGGATATTCCGGAAGAACTGGTGGAAGTGCCGGATGTGCTGGGCATGGCAAGGCTGGCAGCCAGCGATGCCCTTAAAAAGAAAGGCCTTTCGATCCTCATCTATCCGGAGGATCAATCCGGCGAGGCGATCCGCCAATCCCCCATGGCAGGGGAAATGGTCGCCGAGGGTACGGAGGTGCTGGTGGAATTTTCAAGCACCAACATCGGCGAATAACAGAAAACCCATTTGAACTTTGGAAAGGAACTTTGCGATGCTGCTTTCGAAACTTGCAAATGCAACGGCGTATTTAAAACGCACGGGGGAAGATACCCCGGTGGCATCGCTGCAATACAATTCCCGCAAGGTGGAAAAAGGCGATGTGTTCTTCTGCATCGTGGGTACGTTTTTTGACGGCCATACCTATGCGGGGCAGGCGGTGAACGCGGGCGCGGCGGCGCTGGTGGTGGAAAGGGAACTTCCCCTTCCCGTGCCTCAGGTAATCGTGGAAAACACCCGTACCGCCATGGCGGAAATGGCAGCAGCCTATTACGGGTATCCCGCAAAGGGGATGCGCGTTGTGGGCATCACCGGCACCAACGGCAAGACCAGCACCACCTATATGATCAAGGCCATTGCGGAACAGCACGGCCTTAAGGTGGGGCTGATCGGCACCATCCGCAACATGATCGGGGAGCGCATCATCAACACGGAGCGCACCACCCCGGAAAGCGTCGATTTGCAGCGCATCTTCCGCGAAATGAAGGATGAAGGCGTTGACCTTGTGGTGATGGAAGTTTCTTCCCACTCCCTCGATCAGCGCAGGGTGCACGGCATCGAATTTGACACCGCCCTTTTTACCAACCTGACGCAGGACCATCTTGATTACCACAAGACCTTTGAAAATTATCTTGCCGCGAAGATGCGCATCTTCGACCAGGCGAAGCATGCGATCGTCAACATCGATGACCCCCACGCAAAAACCATTCTCTCCGGCATCGGCCTTCCCCTTAAAACCTTCGGTGTACGGGAAGCGGCGGATGTGACTGCCACAGAGATCGATATCACCACCCGCGGTGTGCAGTTCGATATGCACTGCTCCCGCGGAAATGTACGCATGTATGTGCCCATTCCCGGCCTTTTCAGCGTATTCAATGCAATGGGCGCCGCTGCTGTGGCGATGGAGCTTGGTATCCCGCTTGCGGATATCAAAAACGGCATTGAAAAGATGGGCAGCGTATCGGGACGGCTTGAGCCCCTTCCTACCGGCGGCAGAAACTTCGATGTGCTTCTCGATTATGCTCACACGCCCGACGCCCTTGAGAACATTCTCAAAACAGCCCGGGAATTTGCACAAGGCCGCATCGTAACTCTCTTTGGCTGCGGCGGTGACAGGGATCAGGCGAAGCGCCCCATCATGGGCGAAATCGCCGGCCGATTTTCCGACTTCCTTGTGGTCACAAGCGATAATCCCCGCACGGAAGACCCCATGAGCATCATTGACGCGGTGCTTGAAGGGGTGCAGAAATCCGGATGTCCCCACGTTGTGGTGGAAAACCGCTACGAAGCCATCCGCTACGCCCTTGAAAACGCCCGGGAAAAGGATGTGATCATCCTTGCGGGCAAAGGACACGAAAACTATCAGGAGATCGGCGGCGGCAAGCGCCACTTCGATGAAAAAGAGATCGTCGCCGAGCTGCTTTGCACAAACGAGAACTGACGGAAGGACGCTTTGCCCTCGCCGGATACGGAGGATACCATGCAACATCCCATCTTTGCCCTGCTTCTTGCCGCGGTGGTGACCATCGCGCTGGGGCCGATCCTGATCCCGCTGCTCCACAGGCTGAAATTCGGCCAGACGGTGCGCGATGACGGTCCGAAGACCCATCTCAAGAAGTCCGGCACTCCCACCATGGGCGGCATCATGTTCATTGTGGGCATTCTTGTGGGAACGCTTGCATTCTCCCTGAACGCGACAGAGCTTGCGCTCCCTGCACTGCTTGTGACAGCGGGCTTTGCGCTTGTGGGTTTCCTTGATGACTTCCTCAAGGTCAAATTCAAAAACAGCGTGGGCCTTCACGCTTACCAGAAGATCATCGCCCAGTTCGGCATCGCCCTTGTACTGGCGCTCTACGCCTACAACAGCCCCTTCGCAGGTTCGAAGATCTATCTTCCCTTCCTCAATGCGGAATTTGATCTTGGCATCTTTTATATCCCTTTCATGATGTTCGTGATCATCGGTACCGTGAACAGCGTGAACCTGACGGACGGTCTTGACGGCCTCGCTTCCGGCGTGAGCCTCATCTACTCCGTCACGATGGCTGTGATATTCTTCTACATGTCCACTGCGATGCTTCTTCCCACCGATGCGGCGCAGGCGGTCGGCACCCAGTATGCGCAGGAGCTTCACTCCATGTCTGTCTTTGCGGCGGCGGTGGCGGGCGGCTGTCTCGGCTTCCTCCGCTACAATTCCTACCCTGCACAGGTGTTTATGGGGGATACCGGCTCGCTGGCGCTCGGCGGCGCCATCGCCGCGATGGCCATTTTCAGCCGTGCGGTGCTTCTTCTCCCGATCATGGGCGGTTGTCTTGTGGCATCCTCCGTGTCAGTAATCCTGCAGGTCGGCTCCTACAAGCTCCGGAAAAAACGCATTTTCCGCATGGCACCGCTGCATCACCATTTTGAGCTCAAAGGCGTGGCGGAAACGAAGATCGTTTCTGTATACATGATCATTACCACCATCCTTTGTCTCGTGTGTCTGCTGGCATACGTATAAACAGTTTTTTCAGCCGTTTGGTGCTAGAGAACGTTGCCGTGGTTTTTTGATTGGCGTTTGGCACGGCAAACGACAAGGGTAAGGTGCTTGAGGCAGAGTTCGGTTCATTTGCCTCAAACACCTTGGCCGCACCGGACGGCTCCTTTTTTCAAACCTGCGCATGGAAAAAGCCTTTCCATGCGCTCAAATATATCCGCAGTGCAAACGGGGGGAGGGCAAGCCCTTCCGGAAAAAGAAAGGAAACAGCATGGAACAGCAGAAAAAACGCGCGCTTATCGTCGGTATGGCCCGAAGCGGCATTGCTGCGGCGCAGCTGTTGTATGAAAACGGCTACGAAGTTGTGATCAACGATATGAAAAGCGAGATCGCCGGTCTTAAGGACGCGCTTGCGGGCATAGAGTATGTTGATGCGCTCGGTAAAGCGCCGGAAGAGGCGATGGAAGGGGCGGATCTCATTGTGCTGAGTCCCGTGATCCCCTTCTTTGCGCCCTTTGTAAAGGAAGCGGAGGCGCGCGGCGCAGAGGTGATCGGTGAGATCGAACTTGGCTACCGCTACGCGGACAGGGGTGCGAAGTTTGTATGCATCAGCGGCACCAACGGCAAAACCACCACCACCGCGCTGACGGGTGAGCTTTTTAAAACCGCGGGGGAGAATACCTATGTGCTCGGCAACATCGGTATTCCCATCAGCGCCCACGCAAGTGAGATCAAAGCGGGCGATGCGGTCGTGGCGGAAACGGCGGCGCTGCAGCTTGAAAGCATCAAGGAGTTCCGCCCCAACGCCTTCGGCATGCTCAATATCAGCGAGGATCATCTGAACCGATTCCAGTATAAGATCGAAAACTATATTGCGGCAAAATGCCGCGGCTTTGAAAACCAGACCGAAGCAGATTTTGCCGTTCTCAACTACGATGATCCCACCGTTCGGGAAATGAAGAAGCTGACGAAAGCGCGCACCGTTTATTTTTCCCAGAAGGAAGAGCTTGCGGAAGGCATGTTCCTTCGGGATGATGTGATGGTGTTCCGCTTTGAAGGCAAAGAGACCGCCCTTATCCATGTGAGCGAACTGCGTATCCCCGGCCGCCACAATGTGGAAAACGCCCTTTGTGCCGCGTCGCTGGCACTTGTCATGGGGCTTGACCCGCAAAAGGTATGCGAGGGGCTCAAAGCATTCCCGGGCGTGGAGCACCGCATCGAATTCGTTCGGGAAAAGGACGGTGTCGCCTACATCAACGACTCCAAGGGCACCAACCCGGATTCCACCATTAAGGCAGTTGAGGCCATGACAAGGCCCACCATCCTGCTGCTCGGCGTGGGCGATTATGACAAGAAAAGCGATTTTACGCCCCTCTTTGAAGCTTTTGGCGGCAGGATCAAGCATGTGCTGGTATCCGGCTGCAACATCCCCGCGGTGCAGGCTGCCGCAAAGCGCACAGGTTATGAAAACGTCACCGTTTCCGAC
This sequence comes from Clostridiales bacterium, assembly GCA_015056105.1. Classification (GTDB taxonomy): domain Bacteria; phylum Bacillota; class Clostridia; order Christensenellales; family CAG-138; genus UBA1685. The sequence continues at coordinate 6,740 of SVGX01000069.1, forward strand.
GGTACCTTCGAATCCATGATTCTTGATGCCCAAAACCTCGCAGAGCCGGGCGATGCTGTGCTGCTTTCGCCGGCAGCCGCAAGCTGGGGCCGTTTCAGCGATTATGAACAGCGCGGCCGCATTTTCAAGGAAATCGTAAACAAACTCTGAGAAACAAAGAAGAAATAAAGGGGAAGGAGGCATATGCCGGTGGAAAGCGGAGTTTCAACAGTAAAAAGAAAGCGGTTCTTTTCTTCGGGACAGTTGGATTTCCCGCTGATGATCGCTGTGATCATGATGAGCGCTTTCGGGCTTGTGATGCTTTTCAGCGCAAGCTATTACACGGCGCAGAACTCCTCCCTTTACGATTATGACGGGTTTCATTTCCTCAGGAGCCAGGCGCTGTACATGGCGGTGGGCCTTGTGGCGATGTATACCATATCCCGCATCGATTACCACGTTTTTGATCGGTTTCGCGTGCTTATTCTGTTTGTGTCCATCGGTCTGATGGCGGCGGTATTCATCCCCGGCCTCGGCAAAAACCTTAACGGTGCCACCCGGTGGCTGAAGATCCCGGGCACAAGCTTTACTTTCCAGCCTTCGGAGCTTGCAAAATTCGCCCTTATTGCCTACATGGCGGGGTTTATGTCGCGGCGGCCGCAGGCTATGCAAAGCCTGACAAAGGGTATCTTCCCGATGCTTCTGATCATGGGCCTTTACGGCATCGTGCTGCTGCTGCAGAAAAACCTGAGCATGCTCATCATTCTTCTTTTGACAGGCGTTGTGATGCTCTTTCTCGGCGGTGCGCAGATCAAGCATCTGCTGCTGCTCGCAGGCATCGTGCTGCCGATCATGGTGGTGGCAGTTCTGATGGAAGACTACCGTGTTTCCCGCATTCTGATGTTCACCAACCCCTGGGACAGCGACCAGGCAGGCGCATATCAGCTTCGGCAGGCACTGATCGCCTTCGGCTCCGGCGGACTTTTCGGACAGGGATTGAACTTCAGCCGCCAGAAACTGCTGTTTCTTCCCTACGGTGAGAGCGACTTTATCTTCCCGATCATCGGAGAAGAGCTGGGCTTTGTAGGCTGCTGCTGCGTCATCATCGGCTATCTTTTTATCATCTACCGGGGCGTTTTGATCGCCATGCGCTGTAAGGACCGTTTTGGCAGCCTGATGGCGGGCGGCATCACCGCCGTGATCGGTATGCAGGCGGCCATTAATATGGCGGTCGCCACAAGTTCCATTCCGCCCACAGGGCAGACGCTGCCCTTCATCAGCGACGGCGGTACATCTCTTCTCATTTTTCTTGCGGCGACGGGGACCCTTCTCAATATTTCCCGCAGC
>SVGX01000070.1 GCA_015056105.1 Clostridiales bacterium
AGATCAAGGATTACGGCACCATCACGGTGGAGCTTGACAGCACCAATGCACCCATCAGCGTGGAAAACTATGTGAAGCTCGCCAAGGAAGGCTTCTATGACGGCCTCACCTTCCACCGCATCATGAAGGGCTTTATGATCCAGGGCGGCTGCCCGGAGGGCACCGGTTTTGGCGGCAGCGGCACGGAGATCAAGGGCGAATTCAGCGCAAACGGCGTTGACAACACCATTTCCCACGTGCGCGGCGTTATTTCCATGGCCCGCAGCACACCCTATGACAGCGCCAGCAGCCAGTTCTTCATCGTTCATCAGGATTCCACCTTCCTTGATGGGCAGTATGCGGGCTTCGGCCGCGTAACGGAGGGCATGGAAGTGGTGGATGCCATCTGCAGCAGCGTGCCCCAGGGTGAAAACGGTGCGGTGGCAGCGGCAGACCAACCTGTGATCACCTCCATCACCATTGTGGAATAAAAAAGCAGCCGGTAAGCGCCGGTGAAATGTTTTCTTTGAAAATGATGAGCTAAGTCCGACATCCAATTTGGATGTCGGACTTAGCTTTTTTATAGTCCCGAAGGGATATCGCGTTCAAAAAACATTTCGCTTTCCCGGAGAGAAAAATTAGCAGGGCGTGTTTTTACCGGTTTTTCTTTTTGAAGGGCAGCCAAAGGGTATTTTCGCCGGTGTTGAGCAGCAGGTCGCTGCCATCCCTGCGGAGGGTGATCTCCTCATAATCCTCTGCTACCAGCGGCGACTTCCAATAGCCCACAAGCTCGCCGTCACCCTGCCGCAGCTCGAAGCGCATGACACCGTACTGCAGGAAGATTTTGCCATCCTCTTCGGTGACGGTGCAGGGGCCGTAAGCCGGGTTTTCATACACGCCGGCATCCACATCTTTGGCAAAGGGGAGCGCTTCAAGCTGCCGCCGCCTTGCATCGTACTGCGCCCGATCCTGCCGCCACGCCTCGATGGCCCGGTCGGTGTCGGCAAGTTCGGTGCCGCACAGCAGGTCGAGAAGATATTCGCCCACCATCTCATGGGCGCAGGTGCCGTTGGTGTTCACCAGCACCGCGAAGCCGCTGTCTTCCCCGGGCAGGAATCCCATCATTGCGTTGAATCCCTTCATATCGCCCGAATGGTAATAGTATTTTTTTCTGCCCCGCTTTGTGGTGCGCCAACCCAAGGCGTAATAAACGGGCTCCCTGCCCTCGGCGGCGGGACCGGTCACGATATTTTCCTTCAGCAGCTGCTGATACTGCGTGTCGCTGATCAGTTTCCGGGCGCCGGCGGACATCAGGCGGATCCATTTTTCAAGATCGCCGATGCGGGCACGTACCGAGCCGTCGGGCGCTTCGGAGGGGCACATGGAATACTGCACAAGACATGCATCCTTGCCGTTGGTGCGGTAGGGCTTTGCGTGTTCAAGCCCTTCCATACAGCCGGGGATGCTGCGCACACGGATGCCAAGACCTGCGCCCTTTGCAAGATCTTCCATCAGCCACTGTTCATAGCTGCGGCCGGTGATGTGCTCCAATACATAGCCAAAGTAGATGTACATCTGGTTGCTGTACTGGTACGCCTGCAGATAAGGCTCGGTAGACTCGAGAAAACGGTAGCTTGCACACACCTCGTCCCGGTCGGGGTTCTGCAGGTGGTCGATGAAATCGTGCCGGGGCAGGCCGGTACGGTGACTCAGCATATCCCGGACGGTGATCTTTTTCGACCTTTCCGGATCCGCCACGCCAAAGTCGGGAAGATAGTGCTGCACAGGCGTATCCCAGTCAAACCAGCCCTTGTCCACCGCAAGGGCAGCGGTCATGGCGGTGAAGCTTTTGGTGCAGGATGCGATATCAAAATAAGTTTTTTCCGAAATGGGGAGTCCGTTTTCCCGGTCGGAATAACCGAAGCAGCAGGTCTCGGCCCTGCCGTTTTGGATCAGCACGGCAGCACCGCCCACAAGACCGGTGGCGGCACGGACTTTTTCAAAGATCTCTGTAACCTTTTGGATCATAATGTTGCTCCTTTCATGGCCTGCAGATGCTTGATTTGCATAATAATGATACTACGACAAATTTCCTGCCGCAACTGCGAATGATGCAAAACATATCCCTTAATGTCGGGACGCCTTTATGTTAAAATAGAAAAAGACGGAGGTGTTTTCCATGAAAAACGACAGCTTGAAACGGTTTCTTGGCGTGCTGCTCGCTTTGGCGGCGGTGGGCTGCTTCTTTGCCGGGGTAACGGTGGAGGATGGCAGCGGCAGCGCTCTCGGTTTTGCGGGCGTTGTCAAGGTGCTGCTTTGTGCGGTGGCAGCGCTTCTTTTGCTGCTTGCTTCCCATCTTTTTGTTGTAAAGAGCGAAAAGGGGAAAAAGCTGAAACAGGCGGTGCTCATTGCGCTTGTGACCGCCATCATCCTCGGCGCTGCCATCGACAACCGCATGGAAATGATGGCGGCGGAAGAGTTGCTGCCGTGATGCTTCTGCCTTTTGCACGGCTTGCGGAAACAGGAAAAACGGAAAGGAGAAACGGAAAATGGCAAAACCCATGGCTGCCGAAGCATTGTACCTTGCCCTTGAACGGGAGTTCAGACCTGAGGAATGCACGGAAGTGTTTCCCGTGATCGGACTTCAGTATCACAACACGGATGCGATCGAAAAGGTCTATACGGCGACCTTTGCCTCCCACGAGGTGCTCGATGCCCTTGAAGCGAGGGGCGCAACGGACTGCATGCTGTTCACCCATCATCCCGTGCCCCAAAAGAAGGATCTGTTTAAGCCGAATCCGCCCATACCGGAAAGCATCGTGGAGCGGCTCAAACAAAACCGCATCACCCTGTTCAGCTATCATATCCCCCTTGACCGCAACAGCGAATGGTCGCCGGGCACGAATTTTGCAAAGCACCTCGGTCTTCACCCCTTCGGTGAATTTTTTGAGCAGAACAAGGTGCGCATGGGGCTCCTTTGCAACAGCGGCTTTTTTGCTCTGAAAGAGCTTTGTGCAGCGGTGGAAAGCATGGTGGGGCACCCCATCAAGGTATACCCCTACGGCGGCGAAACGATTTTGGGCGGCAAGGTCGCCGTGATGTGCGGCGGCGCAGACCAGCCGGGCATTTACCCTGAACTTCGGGAAAAGGGCATCAACACCTTCATTACGGGCATCGCCAACCCGGCGATCGGCTGGGTGAACAAAAACCACGAAGCGGCGAAGGCGGCAGGGGTCACCATCCTTGGCGCAGGACATTATTCTACGGAGAAATATGCGCCCATGGAAACGGTGCGCTTCTTTGAAAGCCTCGGCCTTGCAGCGGAATTTATCCCCGAAACGCAGATGATGGAGGAGATGTAGGGGGGAGAGAATAAAAAGAACAGCCGTCCGAAAAGGGGTTCCGACCGACGATGACGATGCAGTTGCCCGGAATGGATTCGTTTTGCGGCGATGTTTTCTTAATGGGATGCCCCTAAGGGCGGCTGCTTTGCGTGAAACGTTATAAACGGAAGGTATCTTTGATGATCTGTGCAACTTCCGCAGGATTCATGTCGGAATTATCGATCCGAAGATAATTGTCAAACGGTATTTCGCCTTCGTAACTTACGCACCTGTATTTGTTATCGTCCGCAATGAGCCGCCGATTTGAGGCCTCAAGATCTCTTTTGGATGCTTTGTTGTTCAGCCGGTTTTCGGTACCGTTCCGCATGAGTCTGATCTCCTGCGGTGCGATCAGCTCCACATAATAAAATTCGGTTTCGTAAGGTTCAAATATCTTTTTTACGTGTTCAAGATAATCCCAGTCTGCGGACTGATCGAAGGCCATCATCAATGTAAAGATCATTCCGTAATTGTCAGAGGCTGCGAAATGTTTGAAAATCAACTCACGCATTTCGGATATGATCTTTCCATCATATTTTCCGAACACCTCTAAAACAGGTTCGATCGTCATATGGTTATGGAAAAGCCGCAAACCTGTTATTTTCATCAACTCCTGGCCAACGGTCATTTTACCGACAGCTGCGTTTCCAAGAATAAAGACGAGTTTCATGGTGTTATCTCCGCATGTTTTTATGCCTTATTATGCTAAAGAAACAAGCATGTGTCAACTGCGAAAAATACTGTGAAATAAGGGGAGAGAAAGGGATCCATTTTGCGCATCGGCAACGCCTTACTTGTGCTTCGCACTGCGTGCGGCGGCCTGTGCCGCAAAACCCGAGGCGGGAAAAGGCTGCACTGCAGCCTTTTCTGTTCCGCCCTTCGAATCCCTTTATCCGGAGAACGCCATAAAAAAGAGCACCCAAATGGGTGCGGCGTTGCGAAAATAAGGGGAGAGAAAGGGATTCGTTTTGCGCATCGGCAACGCCTTACTTGTGCTTCGCACTGCGTGCGGCGGCCTGTGCCGCAAAACCCGGGGCGGGAAAAGGCTGCACTGCAGCCTTTTCTGTTCCGCCCTTCGAATCCCTTTATCCGGAGAACGCCATAAAAAAACCACCCCATTGGGGTGGTTTTTTTATGGCGGAGAGAAAGGGATTCGAACCCTTGATACGCTTCCACGTATACACGATTTCCAGTCGTGCGCCTTCGACCAACTCAGCCATCTCTCCACAAAGCGGCTTCTTGCTCTCACAAGGGCGCAATCATGCTCAACCATAATACAACATTTGCGCGCGCTTTGCAAGAGGGTTTTTTTCGGCGATTTCAAAAAAACAAACAATTGTTAATTTTGATGAAACCGCTGTACGCTTTCCTTGTTTTGGGGTACAATGATATAAACTGCCCACAATGTGGGCAAATGTGCCCGACACGGGTGTTTTTGGGGTGCGTTATTGTGGCTTCAAAGGAAAAAAACGGATTTTTCATGCGCCTTGTCAAAGGGGCGATCATCGGCGTCACGGCGATCCTGCCCGGCGCCAGCGGCGGTGTGCTTGCTGTAGCCATGGGCGTTTACCGCCCGGTGATCGATGCGGCGGTGAACTTTTTCAAAACCCCGAAACGCAGCATCCTGTATCTTCTGCCCCTCGGCATCGGCGGCGCTTTGGGCCTTCTTCTCATGAGCCGGCTTGTGGAATGGCTGATGGTGAACCATGAAACGCCGGTGATGTATCTTTTGATCGGCCTTGTGGCGGGCGGCGTGCCTTCCCTTGTGGGGGAAGCCAATGAAAAGGGGTTCAAAAAACGCTACCTGTTTTCTGCCCTCTGCGGCTTCCTGCTGATCACAGCCCTCGCTTTGGCGGACAGGCTTCTTTCCGGCGGCACAACCCTTCCCTTCAACGGTTGGGCGGCGGCCCTTTGCGGCGCGCTGATCGCTCTCGGCACGGTGATCCCCGGTATCAGTACTTCTTTTATCCTGATGTATCTTGGGATCTACGAGCCTATGCTCAGCGCGCTCAACAGCTTCAACATTCCCATGCTGCTGGCGGCGGGTGCCGGCGTTCTTGTGACCATTCTTCTGACCATATCCATCGTGAAACGCATGTTTGACCGTTTCCACGGATATGCTTATTATGGGGTGCTCGGTCTTCTGGCGGGTTCTGTCCTGCTGATCTTCCCGGGGGTCTCCTTCTCCCTTGAGCAGCTTCTTTGCACCGTGCTCTGCGCCATCGGCTTTATGGCAAGCTATCTTCTGTGCAAAAATCCCGATAAGGGTGAAAAACAGCCCTCCTGATCCTTCGGGAGCGGCTGCGGAATATATTTCTTATAATATACAGACGGGAGGGACGTTTTGATGAACATAAAACAACGGCTGATCGCCATTTTGCTGTGCGTTGCAACGTGCATCGCCTTCATTCCTGCAAACAGGGCGGAGGCGCAGGTGCTCAGCGGCAATACCAGCAAGGTGGATTACGACAACACCAGCACAAGCAAATATACCATTGAGATCGATCTTGTGAACCAGATCATCACCGTGTACCAGGGCGGCATAGGCGGAAGGATCGTGCTGCAGAGTCTCTGCACCACCGGCAATGCGGAAAATCCCACCGGTGCAGGCACCTACAAACTCGGTCATCTTAAGGAGCGCTTCGGCTATTTCGTAGCCTTCGGTCAGTATGCCCAATACTGGACGCAGGTGGTGCGGGGCATCTACATCCACAGCGTGATGTATGATTCCATGAAGCTTTCCAGCATGTCGAAATCCGCCTACAATAACCTCGGCAAGGCGAAATCCCACGGCTGCATCCGCGTGCTGCCCCATGTGGCGCAGTGGATCTATTATAACTGCCCGCCGGGAACCACCTGCAAGATCGACAGGAAGAAGGCGGCGGATCCCGCTCTTGTGAAAAAGCTGAAGAAGGAGATCCCTTCTTATTCCGATTATCAGCAGCCTGCGGATACGAAGCCCTATCCGGTGGAAGTGCCCGCTGTGGCGAAATTTGACAACGTGCCCCTTCGCACGGGCTTCTCCAATTCCCGTGACAAGACTGTTGCCACCGTCAACAAGGGTGCAAAGATGGTGCTGCTGCAGATCGGTCCCGATTGGTGCAAGGTGCGCCTTGAAAACGGCAAGCTCGGCTATGTGAAGACGGAGTATCTTCTGTTCTATCCCGACAGGAAGGTCGTCAGCACGGAGACCTATACCGCTACGAAGAAAACATATGTATACGAATCCATGAGCACCGGCGCAAAGCGGCTTGCCACCATCCCCGAGGATGGCGAAGCCACCGTTGTCAGCAACCCGAAAAAGGGCTGGTGGTACGGCTCCTATAACGGCGTGACGGGCTATATGCGCACAAAATATGTGGTGAAGGAAACGACCGTGGTCTATCCGTCCCTTACCGGCAGCAGCACCGGCGGCTTCTCTTCTTCCGGCGGAAGCTCCTCCGGTCTTGGCGGAAACTCCTCCTCAAGCGGTCTGAGCGGCGGAAGCAGCAGCTCCTCCTCGAGCGGGCTCGGCGGCAGTTCCTCCTCCGGCAGCCTTGGCGGAAGCTCCTCCTCGAGCGGCCTGAGCGGCGGAAGCAAACCCTCCGGCGGGCTGAGCAGTGGTAATGTTTCCGCGCCTGTCGTGACGGGCGGCCCCAGCATCAGAAAAGACATCAGTGCCAACATGCGCGCATCCGGTAGTACTGCTGCGAAGGTGGTAACGGTGCTCAGAGGCGGCACGGCGGTAGAGGTGCTTTCCGTTTCGGATACCGGTTGGTATCGCTGCAGGGCGAACGGATATACAGGCTATATCCACAAGAGCTGCCTTGATCTGGATTAAGAGAATAAAATTGGATAAAACGGCGCCCGGCGAGAAAAAACGCCCGGCGCCAAAACTTTTCTTGTCAAAAAAGTGCCCAAAACAGGGAAAAAACGAGGGTACGAAAAAAAGCTCAAAAAACTTTCGAAAAAGGTGTTGACAATTCGGGGAGTGTTTGCTAAGATATACAAGCTGT
>SVGX01000071.1 GCA_015056105.1 Clostridiales bacterium
CTTCGCCACCTACGGCGAATTGCTGTACGGGATCATTTCGTAAAAACACATGCAAGGCTCGGTGTGTTCCTTTTTTCCGGGCCTTTTCCTATGCCGTACTGAAACAAAAATCATGAAAGGAGCGCCCATGCGCACGCTGACACTTGTTGTGACCGATGCCCTTGCAGGGCGCGATGTAAAAAGCCTGCTGCAGCGGGAGCTTCGCATCTCAGAATCACTGACAAGGCGGCTGAAATTACGGGAAACGGGCATCATGCTCAACGGCCGCCGCGCCTTCACCACCGCACGAGTGCAAGCGGGCGATGTGCTCGCTGCCGAGGTCGGCGACGATCCCAACACACCGCGGCCAAAGCCCATGGCGGCGAAGCTCGATGTGCTGTATGAAGATGAGGATATTCTCATTCTCAATAAGCCCGCAGGACTTGCCGTGCACCAATCCACCCGCGATCCGGAGGAGCTGACTCTGGAAAACGCCCTTGCAGCCTATCTTCCTTCGGGAGACTATCCCCACCCTGTAAGCCGCCTTGACAGGGGAACCACCGGCGTGATCACCTTTGCAAAAAACGGTTACATGCATGAACTTCTCAGGCAGCAGCTGCACACGCATGATTTTTATCGGGAATACAGGGGCATCGCCTGCGGCAGCATGGAAAACACCACGGGCAGCATTGATTCTCCCATCGGCCTTGCGAACAATTCTACCTATAAGCGGGCCATTCGCCCGGATGGCGCGGCTTCGCTGACGGAATACGAAGCTCTTTCACGCAAAAACGGATTCACGCTGCTGCGGCTCATCCCCCGCACGGGACGCACCCACCAGCTTCGGGTACACATGGCCTCCGCCGGCCATCCCCTCGCCGGGGATTGGCTTTACGGAGAGAGGCATCCGCACATCTCCCGGCCTGCCCTCCATTCCCATTCGCTGCACCTCAAGCACCCGTTGACCGGGGAAACCCTGGATATGACGGCGCCCCTGCCCGAGGATATGGCGGCGCTAATTCGCTGACAAAAAACGCCCTTCCGGAAAAACCGGAAGGGCGTTTGTGCGTTATGCTTTATTTCTTCAGATCGAGGATGGAAACCTGCTTGGTGAAGCTCATATCCAGCATGCGCTGGGGCGCATAATCGAACATGTTGCTGACAGGCTCACGATCGTGGATGCGGCGAACGGCTTCCGCGAACATGGGCGCAGCGGAGATGATGTCGATCTTGTCGCTGTGGAGCGCAGGCTCACAGTAGACGGAGTCGGTAGAGACAAGCAGGGAAATGGGGCTGTCTTCAATGCGCTTAACAGCTTTTTCATTCATGACAACATGGGAAAGGAAGGCATAGATGTTGTTGGCGCCCTTTTCCTTCAGGCCTGCTGCCACATCTACCAGCGTGCCGCCGGAGATGGTGAAGTCATCCACTACGATGCAGTCTTTGCCCTTGACATCGCCGATGATCTCGAGGACCTTGGCGTTTTCATCATGACCGGAACGCATCTTGTCGCCGATGGCAACGGGGCAGCCAATCTCATCCGCCATGGCACGGGCGCGCTTGGCGCTGCCGGCATCCGGAGAAACCACAACGGTATTGGGGGTCACAATGCCCTTATGCTTTGCATAGGCGCAAAGCAGGGAGTTGGCATACAGGTTGTCCACAGGCTTGGTGAAGAAGCCCTGGATCTGCGCAGCGTGAAGATCCATGGTCACGATACGGTCGGCACCGCACTGCTCGATGGCATCGGCGCAGACGCGGGCGCGGATGGATACGCGGGGCTCGTCTTTCTTATCGCCCTTGGCATAGCTGAAGAAAGGCATGATGACGGAAATGGAGTTGGCGCTGGCGCGCTTCGCTGCGTCAATATAGAACAGCAACTCCATGAATTCATCGTTGGAATGAAGGCCGATGGTCTGAACGAAGTAGACGTCCATATCGCGGATGCACTCATCAAAGCGCACATAGGTATTGCCTTCGGAGAAATGGATCGTAGTGCTCTGGCCCATGGGGCTGCCGAGGTAATCACACATTTTCTGCGCAAACTGCCTGCTTGCGCTGCCCGCAAAAATCTTGATATGATCGTTTCCGACAAGCATTGTTTCTTTCCCCTATCGATCGTTATGTATTTGGTGACCGGGAAGAATCCCGTTTTCCACCACTTAAATTATAACAAAAATCAACAAAAGAAGCAACTTACCCTGCAACAAAACCCATGGTTTTCACCGCCCCCGATAAGCATTGTTTATGCCAAAAGCAAACGATCTGCATGATAGCTCTTCAAAACTTGCGCTTATACAGAAAAAAATGCCCGCCTGCCACGAAAGCGCAGCGGGGCGGGCGCAGATTTTGCATGGTGCCTTTTGCATTTGCGGCAAAAGGCACTTTTACATCATAAACCTTTCGAATATGGGTTGAAGAACCTCCACATCCTGAAACGCACAGCCGAGGGTAGCTGCCGGGCGGTTTGCCCCGTGGTGATCACTGCCTGATGAAACCAACAGGCCATATTGGGATGCAAGGGACAGATACAGCACCCTTTCCCCATCGGTGGTACCGGGATAATAGGCCTCTATGCCGTCAATTCCCCCTGCAATGGCTGCAAGGATGGCCTTGTGCTTGTCGCCCCGAATCTGGCAGGGATGGGCCATCACGGCAATACCGCCGGCTTTGTGAATAACCTCCACTGTTTCGCGGATGGGCAGATTTTCCGCCCGCACAAAGGCGGGCCGCCCCTTGAGCATATATTTGTCGAACGCCTCGCCCCAGGTGGAAACATAGCCTTTTCGCACGAGCGCCTCCGCAATGTGCAGGCGGGTCTTAAGCCCCACGCTGTGCACATCTTCCATGGAGATATCCATGCCCAGGGCACGAAGTTTTTCGATCATGATGTGATTGCGGATCTCCCGCTTCCTTGCGCTTTCTTTGACCGCCTCCTGCAATGCGGGGGCATCCACATCGATGCCAAGGCCGAGAATGTGCATGGTCACATCGTAATCCACGTCAAATTCCACACCGGGAACGACCCGCATGCCGATGCGTTCCCCTTCAAGCAGCGCTTCCTTAACACCGTCCGCCGTATCGTGATCGGTGATGGCCACCATAGCAAGGCCGATGCGCTTCGCTTCCCGCACGATCTCCGCCGGGGATGCGGTGCCGTCCGAATAAAGGGAATGGGTGTGAAGATCAAAGGGCTGCATAAACTCTCCTTTTCATATGGGAAGGGGCGGCACATGCCGCCCCGCTTTTTTGGTTTATTCTTCCTTCTTATCGTCTTCGGAGGCTTCCGCATCCTCGCGCAGCTTATCCCACATGGGCTTTTCCTTGGCGGCTTCGGCAGCCTTGCGCTCCGCCTCTTCCGCTTCCTTCTGCCTGCGCTCCGCTTCTTCCGCTGCCAGCACTTCGGGATCCGCCGTTTCAAGCTCCTGCTGCTTTTCGCGGTAGGAAACGAGCTTGACTTCTTCGCCGTCGTAGATCTTCTCAAATTCTTCGCCGGTGATGCGTTCGTATTCGATCAGCGCCGCCACAACGCGCTCCATGGCGGGGATATCGGATTCGATGGCTTCCCTTGCGCGGGCGAACTGCTCATCAAGAATGCGGCGCACTTCCGCGTCCACCTTTGCCGCCACCTCTTCGGAGAAGTTGCGCTGGTGGCCCCAATCCTTGCCAATGAACACTTCCGTCTGGCCGCCGAGGAATACGGGGCCGATGGCATCGGTCATACCGAATTCCACCACCATCTTGCGGGCAAGGGCGGTGGCGCGCTGCAGATCGTTGTAAGCGCCGGTACAGATATCATCGAGGGCAACAGTCTCCGCCACGCGGCCGCCAAGCATCATGGCGATCTCATCAAGGATCTTGCCACGGGACATATGATTGTCGTCATTTTCCGGCATGGTCATGGTGTATCCCGCCGCCATACCGCGGGGAATGACGCTGACTTCATGCACCGGATCGCAGTTTTTGAGCTTCTTCGCCACGATGGCGTGACCCGCCTCATGGTAAGCGGTGATGCGCTTATCCTCGGGGGTGATGACACGGCTGCGCTTTTCAGGGCCCACCACCGTGCGGGTGATGGCTTCCTCCAGCTCGATCATGGAGATCTTCTTCTTCTTGAAGCGGGCCGCAAGGATGGCAGCCTCGTTCAGCACGTTTTCAAGGTCCGCGCCGGTGAAACCGGGGGTGCGCTTTGCAAGCACCTTGAGATCCACATCCTCTGCAAGGGGCTTGCCCTTCGCGTGGAGGCGGAGGATCGCTTCGCGGCCCTTCACATCCGGGGTGTTGACGGTGATCTGCCTGTCAAAGCGGCCGGGGCGCAGCAGTGCGGGATCAAGGATGTCAGGGCGGTTGGTAGCCGCCAGCACGATGATACCTTCGTTGGCGGCAAAGCCATCCATTTCAACAAGGAGCTGGTTCAGCGTCTGTTCACGTTCATCGTGGCCGCCGCCAAGGCCTGCACCGCGCTGACGGCCCACGGCATCGATCTCATCGATGAACACAACGGCGGGGGCGCACTTTTTCGCGGTGGTAAACAGATCGCGCACACGGCTTGCGCCGACGCCCACGAACATTTCGACGAAATCGGAACCGGAGATGGAGAAGAAGGGAGCGCCTGCTTCGCCGGCAACAGCCTTGGCAAGCAGGGTCTTACCGGTACCCGGAGGGCCCACCAGCAGCACGCCCTTGGGGATCCTGGCGCCCATTTCGGTAAAACGCTTGGGAGCGCGCATGAATTCAACGACTTCTTTGAGTTCTTCCTTTTCCTCATCGGCACCTTCCACATCCGCAAAGGTGACCTTGTTGTGGGGATCGATGTGGGTGCGGGCACGGGATTTGCCGAAGCTCATCATCTGGTTGCCGCCGCCCTGGGAGCGGAACATGAAGTAATAAAAAACCGCAAACACGCCAAGGATGATGATGTACGGCAGGATGAGCTCAAAGATGGAGGCTTCCGGCGGCGGATTATAGGTATACGCAAAGCTGTAATCCGCTTCGGTGATGGCATCCACATCCTTACCGGTCAAATCCGCCGCAACAGCGTTCATGGCGCTGCGGAAGCTCTGCTCGGAGGGAATGTAGCAGTAGAAATCGTACCTTGCAGGAAAAAGCGTTTTGTCGATCTCAGAATTGGTCTTAAGGCCGACGAGTTCCCGCTCGGTGATCTCCACCATGGCGACCTCGCCCTTTTTGACCATTTCAACGAAATCGGTGTATTCAACCTTTTTGCTTTCCGCGGTCCTGTCGCCTTCAAGCCCTGTGATGGCAAGCACGATCACAAGGATGATGGCAAGATATATCAGCGGTGTCTTAAACTTTTTCAAAAACATATCCTCCTGTGGGTCCAACACGATTAGCATACCTCTTGCGAGGATAACTATCCTTGTGATTTTACCACAAAATACAGCGCTGTTCAAACACCATTTCCGTCAATGTTGTGAACTTACGGAAAACCTGCCGCATATTTCCGGGCGTCTGCCGTTTTGCACGCATTTTCATGGGAAGAACAGCCTTTCTTTCCCTTTACAAACCCTTTCTTTGCCGCTATAATAAAATGGATAACGCGATGAACGGGACACACGGCAAACAACCGCCCCCAAGCGAGCTGCGGCACGGTGAGAGCGCAGCGGGAAACGGGTTCTGCACGCATCCCCCGTGAGCGCGCGGCCGAACATTCTTTCAGTAAGCCGCGCCGTGGGCGCACGTTACAGCGCAAATGGAGCGGGCGGTGTATGCCGTCAATCCGGGTGGTACCGCGCAGCGTCCTGCGTCCCGTTTTGGGACGCAGTTTTTATTTTCAATAACGCTTAGGAGTGAAAGCATGTACAAAAAAGTTTCGACCTCGCTGAACTTCGTGGAACGCGAAAAGGAGACCCTTGCGTTCTGGAAGGAAAACAAGATCTTTGAAAAGAGCGTGGAACTTCGCAAGGGCGCAGAGCCCTACACGTTCTATGACGGCCCGCCGACCGCCAACGGTAAGCCCCACATCGGTCACATCCTGACCCGTGCCATCAAGGACATCATCCCCCGCTACCGTACCATGAAGGGCTACGATGTGCTCCGCAAGGCCGGCTGGGATACCCACGGTCTGCCCGTTGAGCTTGAAGTGGAAAAGCTGCTCGGCCTTGACGGCAAGGAGCAGATCGAAGAATACGGCGTGGAATCCTTCATCGAAAAGTGCAAGGAATCCGTGTGGAAGTATAAGTCCGAATGGGAGCAGATGAGCGACCGCGTCGGCTATTGGGCCGATATGGACGATCCCTATGTCACCTATGAGGACAACTACATCGAATCTGAATGGTGGGCTATCAAGAAGATCCACGAAAAGGGTCTGCTTTACAAAGGCCACAAGATCGTGCCCTACTGCCCCCGCTGCGGCACCGCCCTTGCCTCCCACGAAGTGGCACAGGGCTATAAGGATGTCAAAGAAGTTTCCGCCACGGTGCGTTTCCGCTGCGTGGATGAAGATGCTTCCTTCCTTGCCTGGACCACCACCCCCTGGACCCTTCCCTCCAACGTCTGCCTGTGCGTGAACGCAAACGTGGTTTACTGCCGTGCGGAAAAGGACGGCGAGGCCTTCATCCTTGCGAAGGATCTTGTTCCCTCCGTTCTCGGCGAAGAGGGTGTGACCATCGTGCGTGAATTCCCGGGCAGCGAGCTCGTTGGCCGTGATTACGAACCCCTCTTTGACTTCACCGCAAAGGCCTGCGGCAAGAAACGTGCCCACTACATCGTGGCGGATGATTATGTCACCACCACCGACGGTACCGGCATCGTTCACAACGCCCCTGCCTTCGGTGCGGACGACCAGCGTATCTGCGCAGAAAACGATATGCCCTTCATCCAGCTGGTGAACACCCGCGGCGAAATGTGCGGCGGCACCCCCTGGGACGGCGTTTTCGTCAAGCAGGCGGATCCCATGATCCTCGATGCACTCAAGGAAAGCGGCCACCTGTTTGCCGCCCCGCCCTTTGAGCACAGCTATCCCTTCTGCTGGCGCTGCGACACGTCCCTCATTTACTACGCCCGCGAAAGCTGGTTTATCCGCATGACCGCCATCAAGGATCGGCTCATCGAATACAACCGCCGCATCAACTGGATCCCGGAGACCATCAAGGAAGGCCGCATGGGCA
>SVGX01000072.1 GCA_015056105.1 Clostridiales bacterium
GCTTGCCGGCCGCCCCGGGTTGTGATGAAGGTAATGTGACCGCAGCACCTGTGCCGGGGCTGTACAGTTTTGATAACAGCTAAGATAGGTAGCTGCCGGGCTTTGCCCGCAGGCATGACTTGCGGCGCGTCTCCCGCGACGCAAGTTCCTATATGAAATAAGAACACCAAATGCTCGGTGGTCGTAAAACAGTAATATGCGAATTTGAGGGAGAGTCTCCTTATATTGCTTACGATCCAGCCGGTTTCATATCGCAGACGCCCATTCAGTGCCCGGTAACCGGAACCGGGATGTGCTTTGTGCAATTCAGCGATGTAATCATCCAGTATCCGCTGCGCTTCCTCGCAGCGATTGAGATGGCCTTTTTCTGTTTCCACTTGTAATATCCACTTCGGGAAACACCGAAAAGCTGACAGAGCCATGCTATAGCAATGCGTGAACTTGACCGCTCTGCTTCTGCGTAATAATACTGTTTCAATTCTTTTGTTGCTACCGCCTCCTTTCTGCTTCGCAGGCTTTTTTAGCTTTGACAGCTCAAGTTCTGCTTTCGCAAGTTCATACCGCAACAGTTCTATCTCACCTAATTCCCTGCGGCTACTATATCTGCTTAAAGGGTTCCCCGGCCTACGTTTGGGATCCAGCCCGTTTTCTCCATTTTTCTGATATTGTCTTACCCATGTACGAACAAGACTATCGTGGGCACCTGCTTCTCTTCCTACCGTTTTTGAACTCTTTCCTTTGAGCACTTCTTTCACTATGTTCAGTTAAAACTCTTTTGACCGGTACGTATGTTTGATCCCTTGCTTCCCCATCGATATTTCTTCCAAATATAACAAAAGATAGTAGACTCGATTTTTTCTGTCTACTATCTTTTTACCGCTTCAGCTTTGCCGGGGGATCATTACTTCATGGGAAAGGGGCGGTTATACCGTTCCCGTTACCACCAGCACCGCTGTGCCCGGCGTGACGGTGAAGGTACCGTCCGCATTGCGGGTAAAGGTCGCGGCGGGGACGGTGATCTCGCCGGGCAGCGTTGTGAATATGCCCGTGGTTTCATCGTAGGTATAGTTCACGCCCTCTTCCCACGGGACGCCGTTGAAGGTGACGCTGATGAGATCAAGGATAGGGTCAAAGATGTCCGTAAGCACCGCGTCATCGGTGGCGACAACGGGGGCGCTGCCGCTGTTTTCGATGATAAAGGTATAGGTCAGCTGTCCGTTTTCCGCTACAACGGCGGGGCTGAGGGACTTGGTAACGGCAAGGGATGCCTCCGCAGCGGCGGAAACGGTCTCGGAAGCGGTGATGGGGGTGGAAAGACCGCCGCCGGATACCGTGGCCGTGTTGGTGATGCTTCCATCCGCTGAAGGGGGCGCGAAGGGCGTTACATTCGCTTCGTAAACAAGCAGGACATTGCCCATTGCAGGTACATCGATGTCGCTGATCACAAGGGGAGGCCCGGCGGTGACATCCGGCGCAGCCTGCAGTACACCATTGATGAAATAGCGAAGAGAACCCGCTGCATAAGCAAGTGGGTAGACCGTTTCGCCGCCGAAAGGGTAGCCGCCAAGGTCGTCCGTTACGGTAAGCCCTGTAAAAGGCGTTGTGCCGCTGTTGCGGATGCTGATCACATAAGCGATGTCGCCCCGGGCAGAATAAGTATCCGATACCGCTGTTTTTGCAGCGGATAACGTTTCGATAAGCTCGCCCGTCACGGTGTTGGAATTGGTGGTCCCGCCGCTGTAAGAAAGCGTTGCAAAGTTTGTAAATGTTGCCATATCATATACTCCGTTGTTTTTGTTTTTTTGTGAGGTCGCCCTCGGTTCAGCATATGCGGAAGCATACCGGGCTGTGAAAAAGGCTGCTTTTTTATTTTTTGAGGGTCGGGACGGCTTTCGAAAAGTGCCTGTTCCCTGCTATTATTGATATATTTAAATAAGATACTTGCGAAAAAAGGAATTTTACAATTATACACGGCGGAAATACAATGGATAGGAAACCATAGAAAAGAGCCGAAAACCGTGGAAATGAAAAATACTGCGCCACTTTCCGAACCGGAACTGCAAAACGGCGGAAAGCTTTACTTCCTTCGAACGCAGCTTTTTCGTGCTGGCGGCATCCGCAGCCGGCTATACGGTGATGGCGCTCGCTTCAAACGGGTTTGATGTAAAGGCATTCGCCGCGCCCCTTGCCGACCCGCATTTTCTGGTCCCGGTGCTGGTGCTGAGCGTTTTCTGTTCTATCGGCGCAAACCTGCTTGTCAACTATTCTGTTTCGAGCATGACGGTGATCAAGTATTCCTCCTTCGGCTCTCTTTCCACCCTCTGTTCCATGTTTGCCGGTGTCATTTTCCTGAATGAACCGCTGACCGCTGCCATTTTGATCGGTGCTGTGCTTATTCTTGTGGGCATTCATGAGGTAACAAAACAAAAATAAAATAAGGATATGTCTGGTCCGCCGGTATAAAAGCCCGGCGGGCTTTCTGTTTGCGGAAAGAGAAACGGGAAGAAGCGCTTCAAAGGCATGATTCCGGCAGGTAAAGACAGGATATCAGAAGAACGGCGGCGAAATGCGATCCCGTGTTGCCAAAAGGCGCATATTCGGGTTATGATAATAAATGGAAAAAAAGGCTGCAGGGCAGCTGAGAAACATATCAATTGATTCACGATAGAGGAGAAGAAAGGTATGGGCGTTGAAAAGAATTACGGCTATCGGTTCGGCTATATGGAATCCGGTGAGCGCAATCTGATCACGGATGTGCCGGGCGTGCGCGTCGGGCATGTGACGCTGCAGGAAGGGGAGATCAACACGGGCGTTACGGCGCTGATCCCCCACGGCGGCAATCTGTTCCAGGACAAGTGTGTGGCGGCAGCCCATGTGATCAACGGCTTCGGCAAGAGCGCGGGCCTTCTGCAGGTGCAGGAGCTCGGCACCCTTGAAACGCCGATCCTTCTGACCAACACCCTGAGCGTCGGCACCGTATCCACGGCGCTTGTGGAATATATGCTGGAACAGAATGCGGATATCGGCGTTTCCACCGGCACCGTGAATCCGGTGGTGATGGAATGCAACGACGGCTATCTCAGCGATATCCGCGGCCTGCATGTAACAAAGGCACACGCCCGGGCTGCCCTTGCGGCGGCAGGGGAGACCTTTGAAGAGGGCGCCGTAGGCGCCGGCACCGGCATGAGCTGCTATTCCTGCAAGGGCGGCATTGGCTCCGCTTCCCGCGTGTTTGAACTTTACGGCGAAAAATATACCCTCGGCACGCTGCTTCTGACCAATTTCGGCAGTCTCCGCGATCTTGCCATCGGCGGCGATCGGGTAGGCGAAAGGATGTATCAGGCGGAAAAGGCAAAGGCGGAACAGGACAAGGGCAGCGTCATCATCCTGATCGCCACGGATGCGCCGCTTTCTTCGCGCCAGCTTGGCAGGGCAGCAAAGCGTGCGCAGTCCGGCCTTGCGCGCACCGGCAGCATCAGCGGCAACGGCAGCGGGGAGATCGCCCTTGCGTTCACCACCGCAAACCGGCTTTCCCATTACGGCAGCGGCAAGGCGGAGACCATCAGCCTGCTTTATGAGGAAGATATGGATGTTGTTTTCCGCGCGGTGATCGAATGTGTGGAGGAATCCGTGGTGAGTTCCATGCTGCATGCGAAAACCACAAAAGGACGCGCGGGGCATGTGCGCCTTTCCCTTGCAGAAAGGATGCAGAATATCTGAAAAAACGGGATTTGCAGAGCACGAAACAGAATAAAGACGGCATACGTGTATACATGTATTATGTATACACGTTTGTTTCTTTTTTTTAACAAACATATGTCGGAAAAACTGTTGAATTATCTGAAGCAAGATTATAAAATACGTAGAGCGCAATTTATTGCGTCTATTTATTTTTCGCCATCTCCCAATGGCGAAACAAAAAATAAAAGAGGAGAGAACCAAAATGAAGAAACTTCTTGCCCTCCTGATGGCCATGGTTATGGTCATGGGCGTGTTCGCCGCTTGCGGTGACACCACCACTGAAGTGACTGACCCCGCCCCCGAGGCCTCCGAAGCTCCCGTTGCTTCCGAAGCCCCCGAAGCTTCCGAAGCTCCCGAAGAAGAGCCCGAAGTGACCACCGGCCCCGACGGCCGCGAATTTGCTGAAGAGCAGGTTTATCGTTCCCTGTACTCCGGCGAACTCGACACCATGAACTACCTCTACTCCGGTTCCACCGCGGAACTCGTTGTCGGTGCTAACTGCGTTGACTCCCTCGTTGAGAACGACGCTTACGGCAACATCGTTCCCAGCGCTGCCGAGAGCTGGGAAGTCAGCCCCGACGGCCTCACCTGGACCTTCAAACTCCGCGAAGGCCAGTACTGGTACGATGCGGACGGCAACCAGAAGGATCCCGTTACCGCCCATGACTTCGTAGCCGCTGCCCGCTATGTTTGCGATGCCACCAACGAGTGCTCCAACTCCTACCTGATGGAAGGCTGGATCGTAAACGCGGAAGAATCCATCTACTACACCGCTTATGCTGCTGCTGCCGTTGAAAAGGGCACCGAGCAGGGCGAAGACCAGGATGCCGTCATCGACGAAAACGGCGTGATCTGGGAAGGCAAGAGCTGGGATGACGCCACCGGAAAGTACACCGAATGGGTAGAAGTTCCCGTTGTCACCCCCGACCAGGTCGGTGTTGTTGCGGTTGACGATTACACCCTCGAGTATCACCTTGTAAAGGTTCGTCCTTACTTCCTCACCGTTCTCCAGTTCGGTACCTATTGGCCCGCCCCCGCTGCTCTTCTTGAGGAGCTTGGCACCAACTTCGGTATGGACAACTACAGCATGTGGTTCAACGGCGCTTACATCCTTTCCACCTTTGAGCCCCAGTCCAAGCGCATCTACACCAAGAACGAGAACAACTGGGATGCCGAGCATGTTTACATCGAGCGCATCGAGCAGACCTACAACACCGAAGCCGGCACCATCTCCCCCGAGCTCTTCCTCCGCGGTGAGATCGACGGCGCCGGCCTGAGCTCCGATATCGCCACCGAATGGCTGGCCGATCCCGAGAAGAGCCAGATGGTTTCCACCAGCCGCGTTACCGGCGACTACTCCTACTTCATGGGCTTCAACTTCGAACCTACCTTCGATGAGGCTTATGAACCCCAGAACTGGGTCATCGCCGTCAACAACGAGAACTTCCGTAAGACCATCTTCCACGCCATCGACAGGACTTCCTACATCGCTGCCCGTTATCCCGGCGACGATCCCGAGATCCACAAGATCAACTGCGTGACCCCCACCGGCTTCTCCGTCAACAACGGTAAGGACTTCACCATGTATGGCGGCCTCGAGAAGTACACCACCGGCGAATCTTTCAACGAGACTCTTGCCCTTGAATACAAGGCCAAGGCTGTGGAAGAGCTGACCGCTGCCGGCGCCACCTTCCCGATCAAGGCGCCCATCAACTACAACCCCTCCAGCTCCGCTTGGGGCAACGCATCCGTCGTTCTCGAGCAGCAGCTTGAAGGCCTCCTCGGCGCTGACTTCATCGACATCATCGTCGTTGAATATGCCGGCACCAGCTTCCTCAACGAGACCCGCCGCAACGGTAACTACGCCATCCAGGAACTTAACTGGGGCGCCGACTTCATGGATCCCGAAACCTGGGCCGATCCCTTCCATGATGCTGAACAGAGCTACAACTTCTTCGTTCCCGACAGCACCGGCTACCGTGTGTTCCAGGATACTAAGACCGCGGAAACTCATGCTCTGATTGACGAGTACTGGGCTCTTTGCGACCATGCCCGCACCTGCGTCAACGACATCGACGAGCGCTACGAAGCCTTCGCCGCTGCGGAATCCTTCTACATTGACCACGCGATCGTAGTTCCCATGTTCATCTCCGGCGGTTCCTACCAGGCCACCAAGCTCAACGGCTTCGAAGGTCAGTTCGCCATGATGGGCCAGGCCACCAGCCGTTATAAGGGTCAGCACGTATATGCCACTGCCATGAGCATGGATATGTACGATGCCCAGTATGAAGCCTGGCTCAACGGCGGCGCTGCCGAATAAGCCACACGTTTCCAATAAGCTAAGCTGCTTATGCAGGGGGGCGCTTGCGCCCCCCAATCATTCAAAAAAGAAAGCGGCTCTGCTCTGTCTTTGCGGGGTAGAGCCCTTTTTCGAGCTTATTAATCTTATCGTTTTTCTGTTCTGTACTGTCTTTTTTATCGAAAATTGAAGGAGAAGCAAAAGTGCTGAAATATACGTTGAAGCGACTTCTGCGCTCGGTGCTCACGCTGGTGATCCTCATCACCATCATCTATGCGCTTCTGCAGTTTATGCCGGAAGAGGGATACTTCAAAAACTATGAAAAAATGTCCCGCGTGCAGATCGACACCGCCCTGCGCAATATGGGTCTTAAGGACCCGCTGTATATTCAGGTAGGCCGTTTCATCAAGAACCTGCTCACGGGCGACCTTGGTGTTTCCTACCGTTACCGCGTCAATTATCCCATTTCCGATATCGTGAAGCCCAAGATCGCCGTTTCTATGCGTCTTGGCCTTATCTCCATGGCGATCAGCCTGCCCCTCGGCATGTGCCTTGGCGCCCTGATGGCCCGTAAGAAGGGCGGTATCGCCGATCGTCTGGGCAACGCTTACATCGTGTTTATCCAGGCTGTTCCCAATGCCGTTTACTTCATCTTTATCCAGCTTTACGGCTCCAGCCTGCTGGGTGTGAACATGCTCTTCCAGGAAGGTGACTGGACCACGCTGATCCTGCCCGTTACTTCCCTTGCGCTGCCCTCTATCTCCAGCTATGCCATGTGGCTCAGGCGCTACATGGTGGATGAAACCAACAAGGATTACATCAAGCTGGCCCGTGCAAAGGGCGTGCCCAACACCACGATCTGGTTCCGCCACGTGTTCCGCAACTCCGTTGTGCCGATGGTGAATCTGATCCCCGGCAGCGTTCTTATGACGATCTCCGGTTCCATCTACACCGAGTCTCTCTATTCCATCCCCGGCATGGGCGGCCTCCTTGTAGACGTTATCAAGCGCCAGGATAACAGCATGGTGCTTGCGCTGGTC
>SVGX01000073.1 GCA_015056105.1 Clostridiales bacterium
CAGCAGCTATCACCAGCTCCACCCTAACCACCATCTGCGTGTTTGTGCCCATCGTGTTTGTGGAGGGCATCACCCGCCAGCTCTTTACCGATATGGCGCTGACCATCGGCTATTCACTGCTCGCAAGCCTTATCGTGGCGCTGACCCTTGTGCCGGCTATGAGCGCGGGCATGCTCAAAAATGCAAAGCCCAAGCCCCAGAAGAGCTTCGACAAATTCCTGCGGATCTATGAAAAGCTGCTTCGCGGTGCTCTCAACAAAAAGGCGCTGGTGCTGGTGGTCTGTGTGGTGCTGCTGGCGGCGAGCATCTACCTTTCCTTCCGCAAGGGCTTCATCTTCATGCCGGAGATGGATATGCCCCAGCTGACCGCAAGCCTGACCATGCCGGAGGGCTCCTCGTTGGATGATACCCGCGCCGCGGCGGATGAGACCGCCGCCATGATCGCCGGCATCGAGGGCGTTGAGACCGTGGGTGCTATGCTGGGCACCAACTCCATTCTCAGCGGCATGGGCGGCATGGGAGGCGCGGAAGAAGGCGCCGTGACCATCTATGTGACCGTTCAGGAGGATGGCCCCTATTCCGGCAATGCGGTGGCGGCGCGCATCAACGAGCTTGCGAAGGATCTTCCCTACACCGTGGAAGCGGCGGGCAGCGGCTCCATGATGAATGCCATGACAATGCTCACCGGCTCCGGCATTACCGTGCATGTTTACGGCAACGATCTTGAGGACCTGCAGGATACCGCCAACGCCTTTGCGGAGCGTTTCGCCGAGATCGAAGGCGTAAAGAATGTTTCCAACGGCATTGAGGATCCTTCCCCCGTGATCAAATTCACCGTGGATAAGAATGCCGCAATGGAAAAGGGCCTTACCACCGCGCAGGTATATATGGAGATCGCTGCCGCGCTTAAGACGGAAGCTTCGGCCACGGAGGTGCTGATCGACAATTACGATTATTCCGTCACCGTTACCACGGATACCGCCGAAGATCTGACGCCGGATTATATCAAAAACTACACCTTCACCGTGACCGATAAGGAGGGGGAGGATGAGGAAGTTGCCCTTTCCGATATCTGCACCATCACCGAGGACGAGACTCTCAGCGCCATTTCCCGCGATGACCAGCGCCGCTATCTGACCGTCAGCGCAGAGGTGGCTGAGGGGTACAATGTGACGCTGCTTTCCGCGGAGGCGGAAAAGGCTGCGAAGGCGCTTTCCCTGCCTGCCGGCATCAGCTACGAGTTTGCCGGTGAAAACGAGACCATCATGGATGCGATGAAGGATCTGTTCCTGATGCTGCTTCTCGGCATGCTGCTCGTATATTTCATCATGGTGGCACAGTTCCAGTCGCTGAAATCCCCCTTCATCGTCATGTTCACCATCCCCCTTGCCTTTACGGGCGGCCTTCTCGGCCTTCTTATCTGCAACCAGGTGGTGAGCATCATCGCCATGATCGGCCTCATCATGCTGGTGGGTATCATCGTCAACAACGGCATCGTGCTTGTTGACTATATCAACCAGCTGCGCCTTGAAGGCAAGGAAAGGGTGGAGGCCATCGTGGAGGCGGGCGTTACCCGTATGCGCCCCATCCTGATGACATCCATCACCACCATCCTCGGCCTGCTCGTGATGGCACTTGGCACGGAGACCGGCACAGAGCTTATGCAGCCTGTTGCCATCGTGTGCATCGGCGGCCTCGTTTACGCCACGGCGCTTACGCTCATCGTGGTGCCCATCATTTACGATGTGATGAACAAGAAGGAGCTTCGCAAGGTGGCGGAGGAAGACCTTGAGATCACCAACGAATAATAATCGGCGATAAAACAGCAAAAACCCCGTCCTGTGACGGGGTTTTTGTCATAAAAGCGGATAAGAACCGCAAATTGCTTATTCTTCGTATTTTACGATCTCTACGTTTGCCATTTCGAAGATCTTCCGGGCAAATTCATCCGGATAGCCTTCGCCGTAGATGACCTTTGTGATGCCGGAGTTGACGATCATCTTTGCGCAGATCACGCAGGGCTGGTGGGTGCAGTAAAGGGTCGCACCCTCAATGGAAATGCCCAGCTTCGCCGCCTGAATGATGGCGTTCTGCTCTGCGTGAATGGCATAGCAAAGTTCATGCTGAGTACCGGAGGGGATGTTGAGTTTACGCCGCAAACATTCGCCGCGCTCCACACAGCTTTCAACGCCCGCCGGGGCGCCGTTGTAGCCGGTGGTGATGATCCGCTTATTGCGTACGATCACCGCGCCGATCTGCCGGTTGGGTTGGTAACAGCTGGACCAGCTGCCCACCATTTTTGCCATATCCATAAACCGTTTGTCCCATTTTGTCCACTCTGCCATGCGCGCTGCCTCCATATCCTGCCGGAATTTGCATAAAGTATAGCATGTGGGGGAAGGGTAAGGCAATAAGCGGCTTTCTGTTTTTGTGCTGAGGAAAAATCGCTTTTCGTGGAGGGAAAATGAAAAATACGAAGTAATTGTGAAAACATGCTTCTTCTGCTTGAAATTCCCTTTATGATGGAGTATGATACTAAACGTGGTTAGCACTCAACCAAAGGGAGTGCTAACAAGCCAAATGAAAACATTGCATTGAGATATCCAAGGAGGCAATTCACTATGACACTCAAACCCTTACTTGACCGCGTTGTCATCAAGAGCGTGGCGGCGGAAGAAACCACCAAGAGCGGCATTATCCTCACCGGCAGCGCCAAAGAAAAGCCCCAGATGAGCGAAGTCATCGCGGTGGGCCCCGGCGGTATGGTAGACGGCAAAGAAGTTACCATGTATGTCAACCCCGGCGACAAGGTCATCTATTCCAAGTATGCCGGCACCGAAGTGAAACTTGACGGCGAGGAATACACCATCGTTCGCCAGAGCGATATCCTTGCGATCGTAGAATAACAGCGTAACAAACCATTTTTTCAGGAGGAAATCATCATGGCAAAGCAGTTGAAATACGGCGAAGAAGCGCGCCGCGCTCTCGAAGCGGGCATGAATGCCCTTGCGGATACCGTTAAGATCACCCTTGGCCCCAAAGGCCGCAACGTGGTTCTCGATAAGAAATACGGCGCTCCCCTCATCACCAATGACGGCGTCACCATCGCCCGCGAGATCGAACTCGAAGATCCCTTCGAAAACATGGGCGCTCAGCTCGTGAAGGAAGTTGCCACCAAGACCAACGATGTGGCCGGCGACGGTACCACTACCGCCACGTTGCTTGCACAGGCCATCATCCGTGAAGGCATGAAGAACGTTGCCGCAGGCGCCAACCCCATGGGCATCAAGCGCGGCGTGGAAGCTGCCGTTGCGGAAGCGGTCGCAGGCCTCAAGGAGATCTCCAAGCCCGTTGAAAACAAGCAGGCCATCGCGCAGGTCGCCTCCATCTCCGCCGGCGATGAGACCATCGGCGCTCTCATCAGCGATGCGATGGAAAAGGTCGGCAATGACGGCGTTATCACCGTGGAAGAGTCCAAGACCATGAAGACCGAGCTCAACGTGGTGGAAGGTATGCAGTTTGACCGCGGCTATGCCTCCGCCTACATGGTCACCGATACCGACAAGATGGAAGCTGTTCTCGATAACCCCTACATCCTCATCACTGAGAAGAAGATCAGCAACATCCAGGAGATTCTCCCTGTCCTCGAGCAGGTGGTGCAGCAGGGCCGCAAGCTCCTCATCATCTCCGAAGATGTGGAAGGCGAAGCCCTTGCCACCCTCGTTGTCAACAAGCTCCGCGGCACCTTCACCTGCGTTGCCGTCAAGGCTCCCGGCTTCGGCGACAGGCGTAAGGCTATGCTGCAGGATATCGCCATCCTCACCGGCGGTCAGGTCGTTTCCGAAGAACTCGGCATGGATCTGAAGGATACCACCGTTGCCCAGCTCGGTACCGCCCGTCAGGTCAAGGTCGACAAGGAAAACACCACCATCGTGGAAGGCGCAGGCGATCCCTCCGAGATCAAGGCCCGCATCAGCTCCATCCGCGCGCAGATGGAAGAGACCACTTCCGAATATGACCGCGAAAAGCTGCAGGAGCGCCTTGCGAAGCTCGCAGGCGGCGTCGCCGTCATCTCCGTCGGTGCTGCCACCGAAGTGGAAATGAAGGATGCCAAGCTGCGCATTGAGGACGCCCTCAACGCCACCCGTGCTGCTGTTGAAGAAGGCATCGTCCCCGGCGGCGGTGTTGCGCTCATCAATGTCATCGCCCGCGTGAAGGCGCTTGCCGAAACTAAGGAAGGCGATGAGAAGACCGGCGTTGCCATCATCGTCCGCGCTCTTGAGGAGCCTGTCCGCCAGATCGCCGCGAACGCAGGCCTTGAAGGCTCTGTCATCGTGGAGAACATCAAGAAGGCCGCCGAGCCCGGCTATGGCTACGATGCCCGCAACGACGAGTACGGCATCATGGCTGACAAGGGCATCATCGATCCCACCAAGGTCACCCGCAGCGCCCTGCAGAATGCCGCTTCCATCGCGGCGATGGTACTGACCACCGAGAGCCTTGTGTGCGACATCCCCGCTCCCGAACCGGCTGCTCCCGCAGGCGGCATGGGCGGTGCCCCCGGCATGTATTAATTCTCCTTAAAATCAGCATGACAGTGCCCGCAGGCTTGCCTGCGGGCACTTTTCTATGCTTTGAATTACGGCTTTTTTAAGAACAATGGGTGCGCTTCTTGCGCTTTGCCGTCGTTTCGTAGTACAATATATTGTAATATGATAAGAAGATCACGCCCTTCGGCGCAGGGCGTATCATAGATTTGTTTTTTGAAAGGGATGTCAGAAATGGCAAACAACACTTATGGCTCCGGCCCGCAGCTGCCGAGCTACATGAAAAAGCAGGCGAAGGCAAATATCGACGCTTCCGCCGCGCGCAAACAAAAAGAAACAGAGACCGCCAAAAAGACGGCCTCTTCGGCGAGCCGCAGCCGGGCGGCCGCAGCGGGGACGGCGCGCCGCAGTACCGCTGCAGGAACAACTTCCGTAAAGCCGGCATCGCGGCCTGCACAGAAAGCCGCACCGGCGCAGCGATCCGCTCCGCGCACCAATGCCGCTACTTCAAAAAAAACGGCTGCTGCAAAGAAAACGCAGTCCTCTTCCTCAAAGAGCCGCAAGAGGAAAACCAAAAAGAAGATGAACACCAAACGCCTGATGCAGGTGCTTGGTATCGCCGCAGCGGGGCTTGTGGCAGTGGTGGGGCTTGTCTGGTTCATGAACCGGGATACCGTCGGCAATGTGCCCACGGACATCGAGGGCATCATGAATACGAAAAAGACCTTCCGTGATGGTGTGAAGCTCATCGGTGTGGATGTAAGCGGCATGACGCCGGAGGAAGCCACCGGTCTTGTGAAATACGCAGCGGAAAAAAAGCTTGAAAAAGTGGCTGTTTCCGTGGCTCTTGATGATGCAACGTGGACCTTCGGCGCCAAAGATCTCGGCATGAGCTACGATCTGACGGATATGTTTGCAGACGGTCTTGCCTTCGGCCGCAGCGATGACAGCGAAGTACAGGATGTGTTTGCTGCCGGCGCAGGCGAATTTGACGCCAAATACACCTGGGACAGAAGCGCTATTGAATTTGCGCTGACCCAGCTGGAGCTTTCCATCAACAAGGAAGCCACCCAGCCTTATGCGGAGCCCATCGCGGATTGGGCCAGCGAGGAGCGCTTCAATTACATCGCCGGAGAAGAGGGACGCGCCCTTAACGTTGCCGCCACGGCGGACGATATCGAGTATGCGCTGCGCACGGGTGATTTTACCGCCACGGTGGAGCCCGTCATCAATGCGGTGCTGCCGGAGCTGACCATTGAGGATGTGAAGCTCCACACCCAGTATATTGCGGAATACACCACCAAATTTTCCGCCGCAAGGGATGACGAGATCAAGCAGAACCGCCTTTTCAACATCCAGAAGGCGGCGGATATCATCAATGCCAATACCATTCTTCCCGGTACCGAGTGGAGCTTCAACACCGTTGTAGGGCCCCGTACCTATGAGCTTGGCTGGAAGGGTGCTAACGGCATCAGCGGCGGCAAGGAATATACCGTGCAGGCGGGCGGCGGCATTTGCCAGCCCAGCACCACGCTGTATAATGCGCTGCTCGGCGCCAATGCGGAGATCGTGGACCGCCGCGCTCACTCCATCCCCTCTGATTATGTGGATGTGGGCCTTGACGCCACGGTGGATACCCGCGGTATCGATTTCGTGTTCCGCAACAATACGGAATACCCCATGTATATTTTCGCTCGGGTGCAGCGGGTAGAGGGCAGCAGCAGCCGCCACACCATTACCGTTTATGTGTACGGCGAGCCGCTGCCGGAGGGCGTTACCTACAAATCCCGCAGCGATATCATCGAGGTCATGGACCGCAGCGCGGAGACCATCTACACCGAGGATCCCACCATTCCCACCGGTTACCAGAAGGAGACCGTAGTGCAGCATGAAGGCTACATTGCGGAAGCATACCTTGATAAATATGTAAACGGTGAGCTGGCGGAAAGCAAGCTTCTCTATCAGGACAAGTACAAGGGCAACCCGGCGGAGATCTCCATCGGCACAGGTCCGGCGCTGAAGGCCGGTGAACCGGTGCCAGAGGGCCTTGTCCCCGTGGGAACACCGCCCACGCCCGCATCCTCCCGCGCATAAGAAACAATAAAACAAACAAGCCCGGCTGTTTTTACAGCCGGGCTTTTCTGATTTTTCTTACTTGCAGGCCGCCTTGAGGGCTTCGGTCCTGTCAAGCTGCTCCCAGGGCATGGCAGGATCGCCGAAATGGCCGAAGGAAGCGGTGCGGCGGTAGATGGGCTTGCGAAGGCCAAGGGCGCTGATGATGGCTTCGGGGCGAAGGTCAAACACGGCCTTTACGGCTTCGGTGAGCTTGAGATCTTCAACTTTGCCGGTGCCGAAGGTATCCACCATCACGGAAACAGGCTGTGCCACGCCGATGGCGTAGGCAAGCTGGATCTCGCAGCGCTCGGCAAGACCGGCAGCCACGATGTTCTTGGCGATGTAGCGGGCAGCGTAAGCGGCGCTGCGGTCCACCTTCGTGGGGTCTTT
>SVGX01000004.1 GCA_015056105.1 Clostridiales bacterium
CATCAACGAGCGCATGATGGTGATCCCCAACATTATTGATCCCACTGTGCCCATCGGCAAGGATGACAGCGAAAACGTGGAACTCGAGCGCTTTGGCGAGCCAGCTGTTCCCGAATATGAGGTGCCTTACCATGTGGACATCATGGAAAGCGTAAAGGGCATTGACCTTGACAACGCCCGCAAAACCAGCGGCAACGGCTTCTATTACCTTTGCGGCGACATCGCAAGGCTGCAGAGCGCCATCCTTTCCTATGCCCGTGATTTCATGATCGATAAGGGCTTCACCTATTACATCCCTCCCTTTATGATCCGCGGCAACGTGGTAAGCGGCGTGATGAGCTTTGCCGAGATGGACAACATGATGTACAAGATCGAAGGCGAAGACCTGTACCTCATCGGCACCAGCGAACATTCCATGATCGGCAAGTTCATCGATTCTTTCCTGACCGAAGAGGAACTGCCCCAGACGCTGACCAGCTATTCCCCCTGCTTCCGCAAGGAAGTTGGCGCCCACGGCATTGAAGAGCGCGGCGTTTACCGCATCCACCAGTTTGAAAAGCAGGAGATGATCGTGGTTTGCCGCCCGGAAGAAAGCCCCGAGTGGTTTGAAAAGCTCTGGAAATACTCCGTGGAATTCTTCCGCACGCTGGATATCCCCGTGCGCACCATCGAGTGCTGCAGCGGCGACCTTGCGGACCTGAAGGTGAAGAGCATTGACGTGGAGGCATGGTCTCCCCGCCAGAAGAAATACTTTGAGGTGGGCAGCTGCTCCAACCTTGGCGATGCGCAGGCGCGCAGGCTCGGCATCCGCGTGAAGAACAAGCAGAAGGGAAACTACTTCGCCCACACGCTAAACAACACCGTGGTGGCGCCCCCGCGCATGCTCATCGCATTCCTTGAAAACAACCTGCAGGCGGATGGCAGCATCCGTATCCCCGAAGCCCTGAGAATGTATATGGGCGGCAAGGACTGCATTCGCTGAACAAGCATAACACATACCACCTGACGGGCGGGCCGCCGAGGCGCCGCCCGTCGCTTTACCCGTTTGCAGGGTGCAAAGAAAGGAGAGAACGCTCTTGCTGGCAAGAATGATGCTTTTACTGTGTGCTGCGGCGCTGCTTTCGGGCTGCGCACAGCAGACCGGGGCGGAATATGCCGCACCTGCACCTTCTGCGACGCCTGCTGCAGCCCTGGAAACGCCCGCGCCGGAAGGGTTTGAGGCAATGCTCACATCGCACACCTGGCAGGACGTGTATGATGACAGTTTTTGGCTGGAATTTGACCTTCGGCAAGGCACGATGACGGAAAACAACCGGGTTTTAGAAAGTAAAACAACATACCGTATTACGATTGACAAAGAAAAATCGGTTTTTTTGGCAGAAAACGGCGGCGAAAAGAAGGAAATTCCCTTCCGGTTGGAAAACGAATATCTTACGGTGGACTTTGGCGATCCCCTTGGCGAGATATTGTACCAGGCGGTGGATAAGACCCCATGAGATTGTGGTAAAATGTGTGCCGCAACCAACGGTTGCGGAGGGTTTCGGCCCGCTGAAAAGCGAAGTTGGTGGCGATGCAGCCCCGGTTGCGGCTATGATGAAAACACCGAAAACAGGGCATTGCCATTGAAAGGACGGAAACGAATGAATATTGAGATCGCAAACAGGCTGGTACAGCTCAGAAAGGCACACGGATATTCCCAGGAATCCCTTGCGGCGGCGCTGGGCATTTCCCGGCAGGCGGTGAGCAAATGGGAAAGGGCGGAATCCTCCCCGGAGCTTGAGAATGTGCTGGAACTTGCCCGCATTTACGGCATCACGCTGGATGCGCTGCTCAAAGGGGAGGCGGCAGCCGCGCCTGTGGAAGAAGCGGATACCACCGGACAGGCAGAGGAAACAGAGGCCGGTGCTTATCAAAAAGCAAATGCCGGCTATCCTGAAGCGAAGGCGGTTTATGAACAGGCGGAAGACATCCTGCAGGAAACGGATGGATACGATGCGGAACAGGATGCGTGCATTGACAGCAGCGAAGAAGAGGACGGCAGCGGATCGTTCCGTTTTTCTGCCTCGCTGTACATTGATGACAGCGAAAACGGGAAGAAAGGCGCATGGCACGCGTTTCCTTACCCGATACTGACGGGGATCCTGTATCTTCTTGCGGGATTCCTTTTTGGAAAGTGGCTTGAAGGATGCCTGCTGTTCCTGACGGTACCCGTTTATTACAGCATCGCAAACTGGTTTGACGGCGGAAAAAAGGGCAGCTTTCTTACGGCGGTGCCCTATTCCGTCGTAACGGTGATCGTGTATCTGGTGGCGGGACTTTTCTTTGACGCATGGCATCCCACATGGCTTGTTTTTCTGACGATACCGCTTTATTATGCCGCTGCGGATGCTACGGCGCGGCGCAAAAAATAGATCCTGCGATAACCAAAAAGCGGACTGTCTGCCGCGGCGGGGCGCCGAGCTGTCTGTTTCCCGGGACTTGCAGAGGAGGACAGATTCCTTTTATAATAGAAAAAGAATACAGGCAGATGGCAGCCGTGAAACAAAACGGAAAAGGAGATCGATTCGGATGCAGGATACTGTAAAACGCTTTAAGGCGCACCTTGCGAAGATGCACGCATATTCCCATGCGATGGGCGTGCTTTACTATGACTCGGAAACCGCCATGCCCAAGGGCGGCGTGGAAGGGCTCGGCGCTACCATCGGCGTGATGAGCGAGGAAAGCTATCGGCTTTCCACCGCGCCGGAGCTTAAGGAGATGCTCAGGACCCTCAACGAAAACAAGGATGCCCTTGACATGGTCACCCGCCGGGAGGCAGAAGAGATGGCGGAGGAGCTTTCCCGCATGGAAAAGATCCCGATGGAGGAATTCGTAGCCTACCAGGTGGCGCAGAACGAAGCGGGCAACGTCTGGCGTCAGGCGAAGGTGAACAACGATTTTGCTGCCTTTGCACCCCACCTTGAAAAGCTGATCGGTTATCAGAGAAAGTTCGCTGGCTATATCCACCCGGAAATGAAGGCTTACGATGCGCTGCTTGACCAGTACGAAAAGGGCCTTACCATGGAGACCCTTGACGCATACTTCAAAAACGTAAGGGAAAAGCTGGTGCCGCTGATCCATGCGATCGCCGAGCGGGGCAGGAAGATCGACACAAGCTTCCTTGATAAGGAATTTGCCGTGGAAAAGCAAAAGCAGCTTTCCGACCACATCATGAAAGTGATGTGTATCGACCGCAGCTTCTGCGCCATCGGCGAGACGGAACATCCCTTTACCACCAATTTCAACAAGCGGGATGTGCGCATTACCACCCATTATTATCCGGAAAGCCTGCTTTCCAGCTTCTACAGCGTGGTGCACGAGGGCGGCCATGCCACATACGAGCTCAACACCGGCGATGATCTGTTCGGTTCGCCCCTTGGCGGCGGCGCCAGCATGGGCATCCACGAATCCCAGTCCCGCTTCTTTGAAAACATCATCGGCAGGAGCAGGGAATTTATCGGCCTTGTGTATCCGAAGCTCATGGAGCTTTTCCCGGAAGAGCTCAAGGGTGTGACGGAAGAGATGCTTTACCTTGCCGCCAACAGGAGCGAGCCTTCGCTGATCCGCACGGAGGCGGATGAGCTGACATATTCTTTGCACATCATGGTGCGCTATGAGCTGGAAAAACAGCTGATCGGCGGCACGCTCACCGTGAAAGAGCTGCCCGAAAAGTGGAATGCCCTTTACAAGGAATACCTTGGTGTGGATGTGCCCGATGACAGCCGCGGCGTGCTGCAGGATACCCACTGGTCCGGCGGGATGTTCGGTTACTTTCCTTCCTATTCCATCGGCAGCGCCTACGCTTCGCAGATCTATGATGCGATGATGAAGGAGATGGATGTGCCCGCCCTTGTAAAGGAAGGAAAGCTTCAGCCTGTGATCGATTGGCTGACGGAAAAGATCTACCGCTTCGGCTGCCTCAAGAAGCCGGGCGAGCTGATTGAAAATGCCTGCGGTGCGGCATTCGATCCCGGGTATTATACGGATTATCTGAAGGAAAAGTATTCCGCCATTTACGGGCTGTAAAAAAGACAAAAAGAACGGCAGACGGTCACACCGTCTGCCGTTTTGCTGTTGGCGGTCAGAAGGGAAGGGAGATGCCGAGACGCTCTTCCATGAAGCGAAGGAAGGCGGAAAAATCGCCGTGGCGGAATTGGGTGATATCCATACCGTGCTCGTTTTCAAGGTGGTCGGTAATAAGAAAGCCCTCTATGCCCACCGCAAGGGCGGACATATCATCGGAAGGGTTGTTCCCGATCATCAGACACTCCTCCGGCTTTTTGCCGAGAAGCCCGAGAATCTCCAGATAATAGCCCGGCTGCGGCTTGCAGAAAGTGGAATTATCATATGTCGTGACATGGACAAAATCCTCCGGCACAAGGCCGATCCAATCAAGGCGGGAGCGGATGGCTTCCGGCGGGAACAGGGGATTGGTGGCAAGGCAGAGGGTGAACCCTGCCGCCTTGAGCGCATCGATCAGGGCGCGCACAGGCTTGACTTTTTTCATGATGGACTTCGTCTTGTTGAATTCGTTGGCATAAAAGCCTTCAAGAGGCCTTTCAAGGGCACGCCCTTTTTCGCCCCATATGGCGGTAAAACCCTCCCAGAAGGCATCCATGTTTTTACGGGAACCGTCGTTTGCGATCATCCGATCCGTGGCTTTCCACATGGAGGCGAGGAAGGGCTTCTTTTCATAACCGTATTGGGCGGCTTTTTCCGCAAGGTGGACGAAATATGTATCGATAAATTCCGTTTGGTCGATGGGCAGAAGCGTGCCGTCAAGGTCGAACAGAACGGTGGTAATGGCATGCTGTGTCATGGGAAACTCCTTCAAAAAACGTTCTACCCATGATACCACGAAAAAAAGCCGCCTGTCACCACACAAGTGTGAACAAACGGCAAAATGCATTATTTATGAAAGCGGCGGCAGCAGTTTTATGCGGTATTCTTCTTCATCCCCATAGGTATAGCCGATGTAACCGGGGATATCCGCCAGCTTATCAAGCAGAAAGGGATGATCCGCACAGCCGGAAAGCAGAAGGCGAATGCTGCCGTTTTTATCGGGTGTAAGCAGGAACATGCGGGGTGTGCCATCGCTGTAAAACCCGAAGAGGGTAAAGGTGCCGTCCGCGTTGGTGATGTAAGTTCCTTCCTCCACAAGGCGGGAATCCGCATACAGGGAATATGTGCCGCAGCCATCTTCGTCAGGCCAATCCACAGCAAGGGAAAGGAAGAGAAAAGGCACGCTGCCTTCTTCCGGCTGATACTGATAGGTGCCCACAAGGGAGGGCGGTGCTTCCGCCCTAAGGAAAAGGAGGGGCAGCGCAATGAGCAGCACCACCGCAAGCGCCACAAGGAAAACGGTACGCTGCTGCCGTTGATGTGCGCGCCGCTGGGCAAGGGTTTCTTCAAGCATATTTGCGGCAAGAGCTTCCACGGCGGCGGAGGGGGGCACTTCCTGCTGTTCACCGCCAAAGAGCGCTGCAACGGAAAGGGAGAGGGCATTGCATAGGGGCTCAACGAGGGAAACATCCGGAAAGCCTTTGCCCCGTTCCCACTTGGAAACAGTGGTATCGGAAATATGGAGAAGTGAGGCGAGCTGTTTTTGCGTGAGGGATTTTTCCCGGCGCGCGGATGCGATCAGCTCGCCTGTTTTTTCGTAGGTCTGCATAGGTCACCTCCGCTTACAGAATACAGGATAGCGGCAAAAGAAGCAACCGACGCTTCGTCAAGTGAGAAAAGGGAACAAAAATGCCCGGGCAGAGGCCCGGGCGAAGGGGTCGGCTTTTATTTTTCCTTCTTGGCGAAAACGCGGTTCAGAAGGGCCACAAAGCCCCAGATGACCACGATGACCGCGAAGATGCCCACAAGGCCCTTGAGCATGATGGGAAGGGTGACGGCGAGGGATTCGGGATTCCAGGAAAGCATAGCGTGACCTCCTTAGAGCAGATTTTCCACGAGTGTGATGATGAGACCGCCGGCGATAACGGAAGCGATCTGGCCGGAAACGTTGGCGCCTGCCGCATGCATGAGAAGGAAGTTTTGCGGATCTTCATCACGGCCCATTTTATGCACCACACGGCTGGACATGGGGAAGGCAGAGATACCTGCCGCACCCACCATGGGATTGATCTTGTTTTTGCTGAAGAGGTTCAGAAGCTTTGCGAACATGACGCCGCCCACAGTATCGAACACAAAGGCCACAAGGCCGAGGGCGATGATGAGGAGCGTTTCAACGGTCACAAAGAGCTCCGCCTTCATCTTGAAGGCAACGCTGATGCCAAGGAGCAGCGTGATGAGGTTTGCGAGCACGTTCTGCGCGGTGCCGGAAAGGCTGTCGAGCACGCCGCACTCACGGATGAGGTTACCGAACATCAGGAAGCCGATGAGCTCCGCGGATTTCGGTGCGATGGTGCCGGCGATGACGGTGACGAAGATGGGGAAGATGATCTTCGTGGCCTTGGTGACGGAATCCGGCTTATAGGGCATGCGGATGAGCCGTTCTTTTTTGCTGGTGATGGCCTTGATGACCGGCGGCTGCACGATGGGCACGAGCGCCATGTAGGAATAGGCTGCCACCATGATGGGGCCCTGATAATTGGAAGAAAAATAGTTGGCGACGTAGATGGAGGTGGGGCCATCTGCCGCGCCGATGATGGAGATAGAGGCCGCATCCTTCAGATCGAAGCCGAGGAGCATGGCGACGGTGAGGGTGAAGAAGATGCCGAATTGGGCCGCAGCACCAAAGAGGAACATCTTCGGGTTGGAAAGAAGGGGGCCGAAGTCGATCATGGCGCCAATGCCGATGAAGAGGAGAAGCGGGAACAGCTCGCTGGCGATGCCGGCGTTGAAAAGGGTCTCAATCGCCTCCGTGTGTACCATGGGAAGGTTCACAAGGATGGCACCAAAGCCCATCGGGAGCAGCAGCGCGGGTTCCATTTCCCGCTTGATGGCAAGCACGATGAGGGTGATGCCGATCAGGATCATAAGCCCCTGCTGCCAGGTGAAGTTGAGGACGTTGCCGAACAGTTCCAGAATGAAATCCAAGGCGAAATACCTCCTAAGATCGTTTGGGGGAGGGAAACCAACAACCTCCCCCTTATAAATATGATTTTACCAAAGTCAAGGAGAAGGGACAAGGTAAAAATATCAAAACCATGTCGATATAGATTGTAAAACATGATGAGAGACATTCGGTACGACGATGAAAGGAAAGATGTGAATAAACTGAAAATATGCTGAAAGGCCTGCCGCTTGGTATTGAAACCGGCCTGGTTATCTTATATAGTAAAAATAAGAGGCATTTCTATCGTTGATTAAAAAAGGGTTTCAACACAAAACAGCATAAAAAAGGAGGAGCGGTATGAGAAAACGGAACATTTTGATCGCTGTGCTTTGCTGCGTATTGGTTTTTTCGGCGTTTCCCGGTAAAGGTGAAGCGGCGCCGCAAAGGGAGTGCGTGCAGCAATACCAATCGGCCCGCATAGGCTTTGCGACCGGAAACGGGGAAGAGGGATGCAATGCTTACGACATGGTGTTTGACGCAGTGGCGAAGTTTTGTGCATACTACAATTCTCTTTCCGGCGGCAGCTTTGGCGAGGTGATGAGCTGCGGCATTGACAGCGGAACAGAGCTTCGCATCAACCTCAGCACAGACCGCCTGCTGACCGCAAAGGAGGCTGCCCAATTTGAAAAGCACAGCGTTCAGGTACTGTATGACATGATCGCAGCCATTGAAAAGAACGTGCCCCTTGCGGAAAATGTTATGATTTGTGTGAAGACGTATTATCCTGCGGCGTAATAGAGGAAAGAAAAACCGCCCCGAAAAATCGGGGCGGTTTTTGATTTGCCTGTCTTAGAGGGTCGGAGCGCAGCCCTTATTTGAAGGAGGTGCCGCCGCCCTTTTCGATGCTGGTCAGGTACTTGGCGGAAATGAGACCATCGGCATCAAACTCGTGATGGATGTTGTATTCCGGGGAAATGTACACGTTGACGGAGGAGATGGCGGTGCCGGTGTCGGTGAGCGTCTGCCATTCTTCCTTGACACGGCTGATGTTGTTGGGAAGATAGATGTACTCGCCGTCGATCATGTAGTTGGTGTCCGCAAGGGGCAGGTCGCTGCTTTCGCAGGGGAAGACCGCCGGGTCGGACATATCGATACGGTTCAGGTAGGGAATCCCATCACCGTCATACATGACGAAATAGAGGTAGCAGCCATCGAGGATGGGCTGATAGGAAGGAACATAGGTGATGTTGACATCCGCATCATGGGCGATGTTGTAAAGGTGCAGCGATTCATCATCCGCATCATCCTGGAAGACGATCCAGTTTTCGCAGATGAAATAGGGATAGTAGAGCTCACGGTTTACTACGGTGGTCAGATCATTGCCGTCCATATCCGTGGAAACGAAGTGATAATCCGCATCGGTGAAGTACAGGCGGCCGTTATAGATCTGCAGATAGTCGCAGGCGCCGTCATAAAGGACTTCCACATCGCCGCCCGCAAGGGGAACACGGCAGATGGCGCTGTAATCCCGAACGTAGTAGAGGTGATCCCCTTCGATGCAGAGATAATTCGCAATGCCGCTTGCATCAAGATCGGTGACCTCGCCGAAGGAGGGGAAGTCGCCCTTCATGGTGAAAGCGGTGGCGCCGAGGGAGCCGCTAAGGGTAACGCTGTGGGAAAGACCGTACAGCACATCATCCTTGACGATGTAGCCGCCGCCTGCCATGAAGGTGCTCATGGCGGTGGTCTCCTGCTCGGAGAAGTTGGGTGCATAGGTGCGCCAGGGGTTGTTCAGGATGGCATCCGGCATTTCTTCCTGATTGACGAGGGTGAAGACGGAACCGTCCGCCACGGTGACGGTCAAAAGTCCCTCATCGGTAACAGCGGCTTTGGCTTCCTGATCGCCAAAGGTGAAGGTGGCGCTTTCGCCG
Organism: Clostridiales bacterium; assembly: GCA_015056105.1. GTDB lineage: Bacteria > Bacillota > Clostridia > Christensenellales > CAG-138 > UBA1685. The sequence continues at coordinate 8,977 of SVGX01000004.1, forward strand.
CTGCCGCTCCAGCTGCTCTTGAAGAGCTCGTCAAAATAAACGCAGGTCACGGTGCCGTCCGCAGCAAAGCCGCAGGAGAGGGTATGATCCGCAGGGCCAAAGATGTCGGTGAGGAAATCGCCTTCATATTCGGAACCGTCAACGGCCATCTTGGTAACCACCCAAAAACCGGAATCGATGGTGACGGTGGGTTCGGGTTTGGGCGCGGCAGTCGGTGCGGCGGTCATAGAAGGGGGAGCGGGCAGTTTGGTTGAAACGGGATCTTCTGGGTTCTTGCCGCAGCCTGCAAACAGGGAAACCGCAAGAAGCACGCAAAGAAGCGCAGCAAGATATTGTTTCATGTTTATACCTCCGGAACAGGATATTTCAAGCCGGAAAACGCATGTTTTGCCGGTATGAGACAAGGGGAAAGTATGATGCCATATTACTGATGGCAGAGCGTTTTTGTAAAGAGTATTCTATCAAAAGAAATGGGGGTAATTCAACATTTCTAACCAAAATTCACGTTAGCAGACAGTTTTTATGGAACGGAGATTTCTATGTGTAAAAAATGCCGCCCCGATGTTTCGGAGCGGCGTTGGTGTTGGCGCTTGCTGTTACTCCCAATCGATGGCATCCACGGAGGCGAGGTATTCTTCCGTGAAGTCGAGGTAGTCCTCCGCAAGGCGCATGCAGTACATCTTATACTGCGGGTAGGCTTTCTGCAGCCTGGCGAAGATGAGTTCATAGGCGTCATCGTCATCGTAGACTTCGCCTTCGTTGGCGCCGGAGGACTGCATGTATTCCTCATCATAGGAAAGCATGGCGTCCACGATCTCGGGCAGTTCCCCTTCCTTCAGGAAGTCAAAGTCGCCCTCGGCGGTGAACTTGTTGAGGATATAGGCGCGCAGTTCCTGTACATCGATCCCTTCGTACATGGTCATTCTCCTTTATGATTGATAATTTTGTTTTTGTTCAGATATCCGCAAGAAGGGCTTCAAGCTCTTCAAGGGAAGCGGCAAACACATCAAGGGCACTCCTGACGGCTTCGGGCTTTGTCAGATCCACGCCCGCCACCTTCAGCTCATCGAGGGGATACCGGCTGCCGCCGAGGGTGAGAAAACGGAGATAATCGGAAGCGTCGCCGGTTTTAAGGATGTTGTTCACGATGGCCACGGCGCTGGAGAAGCCGGTGGCGTACTGATACACATAGAAGGCGTTGTAGAAATGGGGAATGTAGGACCACTCCACCTCGATGGGCTCGCTGGGGTTCACGCCTGCATAATAGAGGGTGACAAGATCCTTGTAGACCTTGTTGAGGGCTTCCGCGGTGAGGGGGATGCCTGCCTGTTCCATCTCGTGGGCGGTGCGCTCGAATTCGGCGAAGAGGGTCTGGCGGAATACGGTGGTGCGGAAGCCTTCCAGGAAGTGGTTGAGGATGTAGGCTTTGCGGGCCTTGTCCTGCTCCGTTTTGAGAAGGTGCATGGTCATGAGCACTTCGTTGACGGTGGAAGCCACTTCCGCCACAAGGATGTGGTAGTTGTGGTTCGGATAATCCTGCGCTTCGCTGGAAAGGTAGGAATGCATGGCATGGCCGAGCTCATGTGCCACGGTGAAGGCATCGTTCAGGGTATCGGTGTAGTTCAGAAGCACATAGGGATGCACGCCATGTACGCCGCAGGAGAAGGCGCCGGTGGTCTTGCCCTTGTTCTCGTAAACATCCATCCAGTTTTCCCGATAGGCTTTGTCGAGAAGCTTGCCGTATTCCTCGCCGAGGGGCTTAGTGGCTTCCTTCACAAGGGCTTTCGCTTCTTCAAAGGAAACGGGATAATCCACGCTCTCCAGCATGGGGACATAAAGATCGTACATATTGAGCTCATCAAGGCCAAGCACCTTTTTGCGCAGGTCAAGGTAGCGGCGCATGGTGGGGAGGCCGCTATGGATGGCTTCGATGAGGCTTGAATACACGCTGACGGGCACGTTGCTCTGGAACAGGCTGGCGGCGCAGGCGGATTCATGGCTGCGGATATTCGCATAGAAGGTATCAAACTTTACATTGCCCGCATACATGGCGGCAAAGGTATTGTTGTAGCGCTTGAATTCGCCGAAATATTTCTCGAAGGCCTCCTTGCGCACCCGCTGATCGCGGCTTTCGCGGAACACGCTGAAATTGCCGTGGGTAAGCTGCACATCGTTTCCCGCTTCATCCTTCACGGTGGGGAAGGTCATATCCACATTGTGGAGCATGGTGAAGCTGTTGTCCGGAGACTGGGCGGCATCGCTGAGCTGGGCAAGCAGCTGCTCGCGGGCAGCATCGAGGGTATGGGCGCGGGAACGGGTGATATCATCCACCATATGACGATAGGTGGCAAGACCTTCCGTTTCCATGAAGGAAGCAAGGGTATCTTCCGGGATGGCTAGCACTTCGGGAACCAGCCAGGCTGTGGTGGTGTTGAAGTTTACGAGCAGGGACATGCAGCGCGCTTCCATCGCCTGGGCTTCCGGGTCACCGTTGTCGCCGGATTTATAGAGCATGGCGTAAAGATAGGTAAGCTCCAGTTTTTCGCCGAGGGTATCGATGGCGCGAAAGGCTTTTTCCAGCTGCGCGGCGCTTTCGCCGAGGGTGCCGCGGAAATCCGCAAGGGCGGGGATGCCCGCTTCCACCTTTTTAAAGGAAGCTTCCCACGCTTCTTTGTCAGGGAAAATATGGGAAAGATCCCACATAAAGGCGGGGTTCATGTCTTTGCGCTGTTTGAGTTCCATAGGCTTTGAAATTTCCTCCTTATAGAAAAGATTGGATCGGATATGGATCAGGCTTCGGGAGTATCATCTTCCCGGAATACGGGGGTGGGCGCTTCCGTTTCTACGTTTATCGCCACATCCATGGCTATATCGACGGAAGGATCGGCCTGAACGGGTGCGGACTGCGGCACAAAGGGCGGGAAGGAAGTGCCTTCAAGCCGGGCACGGGCATCGAAGTAAAGCACCGTGGCGATGGCGGGCTGGTACAGGGCCAGGAAGATGATCAGCCCGAGATAAAGAACGGTGACAAGGCTGATGGCAACGGCTGCCGCGGCGGCGGGCAGCAGCTCGCTGACGGCGACGACGGCGCCGAAAAGGAGTGCTGCTACGATGACGGCGCCGTTGATGATGAACATGCAGCCGACGACCCGGCCGAACCGCTTCCACACGAGCCTGATGCTGCGGCCCACGGCGGCAAAGTTTTTAAGGGGCTCATTTACCGCCACGGGGAATACGAAAAGCAGCAGGGAGCTTGCGACAACGGTGACGGCAAGCACGAGAAGATAGATAAATACAAAAGCGATAACGGCGCCGACGCCGAGGGAAGCACTTTCGCCCACAACGGCAAAAACGGAGCCGAACAGGACGAAGACCGTCATCACGCCGGTCAGAAGGCCCGTAACAAGGCTGACGGCGAAATTGATGCCCCAGGCGGAAAGCAGATTGCAGAGGGTAGTGGTAAAAAAGCGCTTTAAGCTGTATTTGCTGCGGCGCAGCATTTGCCCGAGGGAACTTGCCCGCCCATAAACACGGGCTGTCATTTCCCCGTAGACGGTACCCGAAACGATGGGTACGAACAGCAGCGAAAGAGCGAGGGCGGCGAGCATAACAAGGAACATGCCGCCGAGCAGGCCGGCGATAAAGGAAAGCACATCGCCGCCGGAAGCGGAGAAGGAAGAGGAGAAACCGTTGGAAGTGCCTTCAAGGGAAAACCCCGCAAGAACGATGGCAAGGGTGCCGGGCAGCGGAAGGAGCAGCGCGAAAAGCAAGTACAGCACATGATACCCGGCAAGCGCACCGAGACGGCGGCGGACAAGCTGATTCGCGATGCCGAAGACGCCGCGCAGGGTCAGCGGGCGGATCACGATGGGGGGATAGGTTTTGAGCATAAGCGCCACCTCCTGAAAGATAAATTGTCATTTACAGTATACCACGAAAAAAGGAAAACACGCTACGCTTCCCGGGGAAAAACCCATGGCAAGGGGATGAAGATACTGTGGCAAACCGTGCCGTACTTTGCATGGATGCACATTTCGTGCACAAAATCCGCACTTGATAGCAAACAAATGTTCTGCTAAAATGCAGACAGTGGATGCGTGGGCAACATGCATCCCGGCCGTTTAAGAAAAGCAAGCGGCTTTTTTATTTTTTGGCAGCGCCGGCCGGAACGGCGCAGCGCACGAAAGTGCGAAAGGAGGATAGATGAACAAATCTGTACGAAAGCCCCTCAAGGAGGCGTTCGAGGAGAGGATGGCCCTTGAAGGCGCCGTGAAAAAGGTGCGGGAGGAGTACGAGAACAGCCCCGAATACCGCATCGGCTGTGAGCTCATTGACGGTCTGACGGAGGAGCTTGGCATTTCCGCCGAGCAGGCGGCGGAGATGCTTTCCGCCAAGGTACGCCCGAGCGGCGTGGATGTGCTTTCAAGCCGCGCGGCAGCCACCCTTGGTGAGATGGAGAAGCAGGGCGCGCTCAAGCGCCCCGCGAAAGCGTACCTTGAGGAAGCCGCTTTTGAAGCGCTGCTCAAAGAGCTGCCCGCGGCGGCAGCCATCCGTGTGTTTGATGCGGAAAACGCGCTGCAGCAGGCAGGGGCACAGGCGAACAGCGAAAGGGAGCAGGAGATCTACGAGATGATCCGCGCCCAGCGGGCACTGCCCCGCCAGATGAAGCCCCAGGCACCCACCGCACAGAGCCCGGACTTCGGCCGCATGAGCAGCGAAGAATTCGAGCTTTTCAAGAAGCACTACTTTTCCCGCTGACAAAAAACACTAAGAAAGGAAAGAAAAACAAACTATGGCAAACAACATGACCAACACCACCAACACCACTGTACCCGGTACCGGGCTCAATAAGACTTTTTTTGACAGGCAGCTGCTTGAAGGCGCCCGCACCCGCCTTGTGCATGCGGAATACGGCCAGAAGCGCGTGATCCCCCCGCACAACGGCAAAAGGGTGGAATTCCGCCGATGGAACCTGTTCGATATCGATGAAAACATGTGCGCCCTTTCCGAAGGCGTGACCCCCGACGGTCAGACCCTTTCCCAGAGCATCGTGGAAGCGGAGGTAAGCCAGTACGGTGCCTTTGTGGAGGTTTCCGACCTGCTTGAACAGACCGCTTACGAGCAGGTGCTCAAGGACAGCGCGGAGCTTCTCGGCGAGCAGCTTGGCACCGTTGTGGAATGGGTGACCCGCGACGCCATGTGCTCCGGAAACAACGTGCAGCGCGCCGGCGGCAAGACCCTCCGCAGCGAGATCGAAGACAGCGACACCCTGACCGTCGATGAGATCCGCAAGGCGGTGCGCACCCTCAAGAAGGCCAAGGCGCGCCCCTTCGGCGGCAAAAACGGCAGGAAACAGCACTTTATCTGCATCTGTTCTCCCGATGCGACCTACGACCTGCAGAACGACCCCATGTGGCAGGATGTTTCCAAATATGCCGCCCATGAGCAGCTTTATACCGGTGAGATCGGTATGCTGTTCGGCGTGGTATTCGTGGAATCCACCGAAGCGAAGGTGATCCGCCAGGCGGTGCTGAGCAAGGTCGTTTCCCATGCCGGCGGCAGCGCAGTTCTGACCGTGGATGTGCTCAGCAAGGAGGGCGCGGCATTCCTCAACAAGGGCGGCGCAGTCATCAGCATCGGCGATCAGGAATATGCCGTCGCTTCCGCCGATGCGGAAAGCAAGACCATCACCCTTTCGGCGGCGCCCGGCAGCGCTTTTGCGGCGGGCACCCTTGTTTACAGCACCGAAGCGGGCAAGATGGATGAAACCACCAGGGCTGCGGCGGATGTGCACATGACCCTTGTGTTCGGCAAGGACGCTTACGGCACCATCGACCTTTCGAGCGGCGGTGCTGTGACCACCATCATCAAGGGCCGCGGCAGCGCCGGCACCGATGATCCCCTTGACCAGCGTGCCACCGTCGGCGCGAAGGTGATGGGCTTCACCGCAGCCATCCTCAACGACCTCTGGCTGCTCCGCATCGAACACGGCGTCAGCGCCTGACGGATATTTTTACGGGGGAACGGCGGAAAAGCCGTTCCCTTTCCCTTTGACCGAAAAAGATGATAAGGAGGAAATGAAACATGAAATACATGACCGACCGTGAGATCGATCAGCTCAGCGGCGAGGCGGGCGAGCGCCTTCGGAAGGAGAAGAAGGTCAGGATCCGCATTATGCCCCGTGAGGGCGGAACCAATACACCCTGGGAGGGTGGACTGAATGGCTGGTTTTTCCGCATCCCCCGCGGCATTCCCGTGGAGGTGCCGGAAAGCCTTGCAAAGCTGATCCGCGAAAACGAATGCACGGAGGCGCTTGCGAAGGAGAGGCTGCAGGAATACCGCGGCGGCCGCGGCAAGCGTCTTCGCGTATAAGGAGGGGTTCGCGTGACGCTCAACGATATTATCGTTTCCGCCCTTGCACAGCTTGACCGCGGGCACGATGCGCAGACCCTTGACACCTGGCGTGACAAGTTCACCCGTTTTGCCAACGAAGCGGTGGTCGACCTCAGCGCCGCCTGGTGCCCCCGCCGCACGGAGGATTTTACCCTTTCGGGAAAGCTGCTCGACACGAGAAAGCTTCAAAGGGAATGCATCCGGGTACACGGGGTAAAGCGGCTTGGCCGCTATATGACGTTTTTTGAGACCGGCGACAGCGGCATTCTCTGCGTGCCCGGCGCAAAGGCGGACAGCGTGGTGCAGGTGAATTACCGCTTTGCGCCCCATACCCTTTCGAGCACCAGCGATGTGCCGGAGCTGCCCGACTGGTGCCACGGGCTGATCGTCTGCTACGTGGTGGGCAGGGAGCGCGCCAGCGGCGAGGTAGGCATCCAGAGGGGCAGCAACATCTATTTTCAGATGTACGAAGCCGGAAAGGCCAGGCTGCGCCCCCACATGGGCGGTGCGGACAGCTACCGCATCCTGAACAGGTGGTGATCCCATGGCCCGCAGGATATACCGCATCGACGAATTTCACGGCATCGACCAATCCCGCAACGAAAACGCCATCGGTGCGGGCATGAGCCCGGATGCAGCCAATATGGATACGGAAAACGGCAGCCTGGCGGTGGCGGCGGGCTATGTCAGACACATCGATGCGCCCGTCCCCGGCGACGCGCCCCCTCACAGGCTGTTTCTTCACCGAAGAAAGGATGGGGATGTGTTCATCGCCATTGCGGGGGACACGGTCTACGCCTGCAGGGACGGCGTTTGGAAGGAGATCTATACCTACGAAACGCCCCTTGCCGCCCACGAGTTTGATTTTGCGGAGGTGCAGATCGACAGCGTGGACCACCTTGTGATCGGCTGCGGGGAAAGGCAGCTCATCAAATACAACGGCAGCGAAGTGAGCCTTTTCGGCAGCGAAGAGGGACTTTCCAATGTGCACGTCCGCTACCTTGCCATGTACCGCAACAGGCTTTTTTCCGCGGGCGACAGCGAACACCCGAACCGGCTTTACTGGTCGCAGCTGCCCGGCAGCGGCAGAAGCATCGAAAACTGGGGCATTGTGGAGGCTTCCCCCAACGTGGAGGGCGGCCACACGGAGGTGGGAGATACGGGCGGCGACCCCATCACGGGGCTTGCGGCCCTTTCCAACCAGCTGCTGATCTTCAAACAGCACGAGATATACCGGCTTCTTGGCGATAGACCCGGCAATTACATCGTAGAAAAGGTGGAATCCCGGGGCGAGACGCCCGCCCATACGGCGGTGGTGCCTTCCGGCGATGCCCTTTATTACATGACGAAAAGCGGCCTTTGCTGCTTTAACGGTGTGAGCGCCGCACCCATGGGTGACGCAAGGCGCATCCGCACCATCCTTTCGGATGCGGACACCTCCCGCTCGAAGGGCGCCATCTGCGCGGACAAGCTTTATTTTACCCTTCAGCAAAGCGGCGGCAGCGCGGTAGCCGTATACGACCTTGTGCGGGGCGCATACATGATGCGAAACGGCTTTACCGCCCACGATGTCTGCGCCAGGGGAGATACCCTTTACATCCTTAACGGCAAGCGGCATGTTTGCCGCTTCGGCGAGGGCCGCACCTACGACGGCATTCCCATTGCGGCCCATTGGCAGACGCCCCTTACGGATCTGCACGAGAAGGGGTGCGTCAAATGCATGCGGGAGCTTTACCTGCGCGGCAGCAGCGAATTGCCCGATTCCGTGATCCTGATGGATATGACGGTGGGCAAAAACACCGCCGCGCACCGCATCCGCGTGCCGGATACCCGGGATGAGGTGTCGGAAGTGCCCCTTGTAAACGAGGGACGCACATTCTCCATGCGCTTTTACAACGAGGCGGGCGGGCACTTTGTGATAGAGGCGGGCATAGAGCTGATGTTCGATGAACGGAGGCGAAGCGAATAATGGCACTTGATATGCGCGCGCTCTATTATATTGCGCTGCCCACGGGCGCGCTCCGGGAGGAGAACAAACAGACCTATACGGAGCGGGTGAAGGCAAACGAAAACTGCATGAACCAGAATTTTACCATACTGGCGCAGAAGATCGCAGAACTGGAGGCGCGGCTTGCCGCGCTTGAAAACGAATAAAGGAAGGAGAACACACTTTGGCAAGTTATTATGTTTTGGAGGGCTACACCACGCCCGCCGGCGTCGACAGCCGGCAAAAGGTGAAGGATTACCAGAAACAGCTTGGCGTACGGGCGGACGGCATCTGGGGACCGGAGACGCAGGCGGCATACAATGCTTCCGGCATGGGAAATACCACGGAGCGCTGGGGTTTGCTGCACGGCAGCAGCTACGGCACCGGCGCAGCGAACACCTTCGGCGCATTTTACAACGATGCCCTTTCGATGCTCGGCACGCCGTCCATCCATGTGAACACCCCCTCAAGGGCATCCATCGAAAAGGATATTGCCGCATCATTGCGCCCGGCGACGGAGCAGGCCATTGATGCGCGAAGGGACCAGGCGGAGACCAACATGGCAGAGCTTGATGCGGACGCCGCATCCCGCGGCATGGGCGCTTCCACCTATGTGACCAGCATGAAAGGCAGGGAACTGAGCAGGAGCGAAAGCGATGTGGCGATGATGGAATCCAACTATTCCGCCGCCCTTGCGGAACGCGTGGCAAACTATCTGCAGTACTATGCCAACCTGGAGTTTCAGGCGGCGATGCAGAATGCGCAGCTTCGCACCAACGCGCAGAATGCGGCTGCAAGCCTTGCATCGCAGTGGTACGCCGCATACCTTGCGGCAAACGCCGCGAACAGCAGCGGCGGCAGCGGAAAGAGCGGCAGCAGCGCTGCGGATAACAAAGAATACTTCAGCATGACGGCGGACGAATACGAAGCTTTTGTGCGGGGCATGAGCAGCAGTGAGCTGCTGGAGCTCTTCAATTCGAAAGATGCTTACTGGCAGGACAGCCGCGACGAGCTTTACGATGCGCTCGGCAGCAGCCGCTACAGCGCGCTTGAAAGCAGTCTGAACCCCGTTAAGAAAAAAACGTCGGGCTTGAGCGGAAAGGAAGGCACATGGGTGAGAGAGAAGTATTAAAACGCTTTGAAGTTGCCCTTGATATCAGCCGATCCATTTCAAACCGCGCTTTTACGGTGGTGGAAGGCGATACGGGCAACCTTCTGCACATTACCCTTACCGACAACGGCATGCCGGTGGACCTCACCGGCTGCCGTGTGCTGGCGGTCTTTTCAAAATCCAACGGCACCTCCTCCCAGGACAGCGGCGTGGAAGAAGGCGGCGTGAGCCTTGGCGGCAAAAGCGGGAACGAGGTGACCATCTCCCTTTTCAACAGCTCTTTCGCACCGGGCATGGTGGAATGTGAACTGCAGGTGTATTCCGGAGAGGACCGCATGACCCTTGTGACGAGCGCAAAGTTCAATTTCAACTGCAGGCGCGGCATACTCAACGGGGAAACGGTACAATCCACCGGCGATTATCCGGTGCTTGTGGCGCTGATCGCCGAGACGGAAAAAGCGGCGGCGGCAGCCTATGCGGCTGCTGCCGCCACAGGACAGGCTGCCCATGCATCGCGCCATGCAGCAGGCGGCACAGACCCCCTGACGCCTGCAGCCATCGGTGCGGCCACGGCGGAGCACACGCACGCACCCGCAACCATCGGTGCGGCCGCAGCGGAGCATACGCACACGCCTGCTGCCATCGGTGCGGCCGCAGCACCCATCATTGCCGCAAACGTTGCGGTGGAACTGAGCTGTTGGGCGGACGATGCCACCTTCGCTGCATACCCTTACCGGGCGGCGGTTCCTGTGAGCGCCGCAAAAGAAGGAATGTATGCATATGTATCCTTCGACGCTGCGGAATCCGACAGCGGCGCTTACGCAAAGCAGACAGCGGCGTATGAAGGCGGCGTTTACATCTATGCCAATGCACTGCCTGCAACGACCATCACGCTGTTGACGGTGCTGCTGATCCCCGTTGGAGGTGCCGTATGATCTTTGGCATGACAAACGCAGGCGCAGGCGGCGGATTGAAGCTTGTGACGGGCAGTTTCACTTCGAGTAACACGGAAACCCAGGAAAAGTTTACTGTATCCGGTCTTACCTTTGAACCGAAAATCGTTGCCATCAGGCGCACAAGCCTCACCGATGGAGATGCTGTCGGCGGTAACAACATGCTGATTTGTGCATTTTCCGATCTTGAGACAAACATAGGCTTTTGCGGATACGGCATTTCAGGTTCTGGCACGGTGAAAACATCGAGTGCTTTGACGGTATCGGGCTGCAATGGTACATATACCGTAACTTCGTCAACGTATCCCTTTTCCTATGTTGCTTTCGGCAAAGCGAACTATGGCAAATACACATATTACATCTACGGATAAGGGGTGAACGGCATGGCATTTGTGAGGTGGGTATTTTATGACACCGAAGGCAATGTGAAATATGAAGGCATGCAGGAAGGCAGCTTCCGCCATATCCCTGCGGCGGATGTGGCGGCATCCTTCGGACTGACGGATGTAAGGTGCATGGAATGGCGGCAGAAAGATCCTGCCGTTGAAGCGGCGTTTGCCGACACAGATGAGAACGGGGCGCTCCGGCACGTGGAGGTGTCCGTGGACGTGAGCGGAAACGAACCGAAACTCGTGTTTGCCTACACGCCCGTGGAGGAGACGGAAAGGGATGACCCCTATGCGATCATTGATATTCTGACAGGAGGTGAAGCCTGATGGCAGTAAGGACTATGGAAGAAGCCCGTGCATGGCGGGCAAGGATGGAGAACCTGACGAAGGAAGCAACGGATGCGACCGCTTCCACCATGCCGGAAGCCTTTCCGAAGCTGAAGGGTGACGGAAGCCTTGTAAGGGCCGGTACCCGCATCAACTGGCATGGCATGCTGAAGCGTGCTGCCGCAGACCTGTGGGACACGGCGGAAAACACGCCGGAAAATGCGCCCTCGCTGTGGGAGGATATCGACTATAGGGACGGCATCCGCATCATCCCCGATTTGATCACAGCGGGCACGGCCTTCCAAAAGGGTGAACTTGGCTGGTGGGGCGATGCTGTTTATCGCTCCGTGCATGACGGCGCAAACGTGTGGACGCCCGAAGAGTATCCTGCCGCATGGGAAAAAGCGGAGGAGGAAGGTGATGTATGATGCAGGGCTTTCTTGAATATTTGAAGGAACAGGTGGGCCGCTCCGTATATGTATGGGGCGGCCAGGGGGAGACGGAGATCACAGAAAAGTGGGTCCGCTCCCGGGAAAACAAGGAGGCAAATATCCTTCGGGTAATGCGCTTTTACGAAGGCCTGCGATCAAAGGGGATATCTCCCATCCGGGCATACGATTGCAGCGGGCTGATCCTCCATTACTGGCAGGACAGGGTGGGTTTTTTCACATCGGATATGACGGCAGCCGGGCTTTTCCGGCTCTGCACGGCCCTTGAAAAGACAGCGCTGCAGCCGGGCGATCTTGTGTTTCGCCATAACGGCACAGCCATTCACCATGTGGGTGTCTATATGGGCGACGGACAGGTGATCGAAGCGGAGGGAAGAGACAGAGGCGTTGTGGAGCGGCATATCGACGCGGGCGGAACAGGATACTGGAACCGCTTCGGCAGGCCGCCTTTTTTTGACCTCAAAAAGACGGATGACAGCTGCTTTGCCCGGGTGAAGGGCGATTCTGTGAACCTCAGGGCAGGCCCGGGGACGGAATATCCCATCGTAACGGTAACGCACCGCGGCGATCCGCTGCTTGCCCGGGCGGAACGGGAAGGCTGGTGTGAAACGGCGGCCATCGCCGGCGGCAAGATGCAGCGGGGCTACATGAGCGCAAAATATATCGAAAGAAACAAGTGAAAGGAGGGAGAGTATGGAACGGATCGCGGACATTCTGAAACTTGCTGCGGCGGCGGCCGGCGCGGCGGCTTCTTATCTTTGGGGCCCCTTTGATGCGCTGATCTTGACGCTTGTGGCGGTGGTATGCATCGACTACATCACGGGGATCGTAAAGGCGGTCATCCTTAAGGAGCTTTCGAGCGGCGTCGGATTTCGCGGGCTTCTTAAGAAGATGTTCATCTTTGCACTGGTGGCCCTTGCAACGGTCATCGATGGGATGATCCCCGCCGCAAAGGATGCCATCCGCACGGCGGTGATCGGCTTTTATGTGGCGAACGAGGGCATCAGCATCCTTGAAAACGCGGGCGCTATCGGGCTTCCCATGCCGAAGGCGCTCAAAGGCGCCCTTGAAAGGCTGCAGGAAGCCGGAGAAAATGCGCAAGAGTAAGGCGGTTTTGCGGCGAATGCACTTGTGTTCCCCGCGGGATTGGTCTTATAATAATTGAAAACAACGCAAACACAGCGGGCGGAGGAACAGCCAATGCAGCAGCGGCAGCGCATCTTAACGGAATACAGGGCAAAACGGCAGGCGGCCATCGCTGCGGCGGCGGAAAACCGCGCCAAAGCGGAAGCGAAGCTGCCGCGTCTTCGCGAGATCGAAGAGATGCAGCGGCGCCTTGCCTTTGCGCTTGGCCTGAAGCTTGTGACGGCTGCCGACAAGGATGCTGTGCGAAAGGATACCGAGACGCAGATCGCTGCCCTTGAACGGGAGGCGGAACTGCTGCTTGCGGATCACGGCATCGCCCCGGAAAGCCTTAAACCCCGGTTTGAATGTGAAATCTGCGAAGACACAGGCTTTGTGGGAGCGGAAAAACAGCCCTGCGCCTGTTTCAAAAAACGGCTGCTGCAGGCGGAATACGCATCCTCCGGCCTGGCGGAAAATGCCCGGTTCGCCCTTTTTGACGAAAGCATTTATCGGGATGAGACCCAGAAAAAACGCAGCCTCAAGGCAAAGCGCATTTTGGAGGAATATGCGCAAACACTTTCCTTCAACGATGCAAAGGGGCTGATGCTGCTTGGCGCGGTAGGCGTGGGCAAGACCTTCCTTCTTGACTGCGTGGGCCATGCGGCCATGGAAAATGGGTTTACGGTAAAAAAATACACCGCGTACAATCTTGTCGATCGGATGCTGCAGGGCATCCGGGAGCGGGAAAGCGGCCTTGCGGCGCTGACAAAGCCTGATCTTCTGCTTATCGATGATCTCGGCACGGAGCCCTTTATCCAGAACATCACATACGAAGGGCTTTTCGGCATTGTGAACGAAAGGCAGAATGCGGGCAAAGCCACTGCCATCGCCACGAACCTTTCCCCCAAAGAGATACTTGACGCATATGGCGAAAGACTGTTTTCAAGGCTCACATCCCCCCGGCTTTTCACGGTACTGGAACTCAAAGGGGAGAGCCTCCGCTGAAAAGAGAAAGAAAAACGGAACCGTTTTTGACGGTTCCGTTCTTTTTTTGTTTTTGGAGTTTTAAGGATCCACCCGGAATGTATACTGCGCCGTACCGAGATCATACACCGCATCGATCACATACAGGCAGGGGAGATCTTCCTCCGCAATATAAAGGCTGACGCTTTCCCCTACATCGCGGATCACAGCGGGAACGCCTTCGCCATAGCTGCCGGAGAGACATTCCTCTTCGCTGTAGCGGCGGAGTGTGAAGCTTTCAAGGGTGTGGTAAAAGCTGAAGGTGATTTTCCCTTCCGTTTTTCCCGCTTCGATGCGGGCAAGCCATTCTTCATTGAAGGAGGCGGCGGGATGGTCTCCGCAGGCGATGGCGGAGGCGGATGTCTCATCATCCACCGGGTATTCCCATTCATAGGCGCCAAGGGTTGCATAGGTGCAGCTTGCCACTTCGCCGTAAACGGTGGCAAGGCCAACATTGGGCGGTGACGGCAGCGGATCGGCACTGCCTGCCCAGGCGATCTCCGCCGTGGCTTCCGTTGTTGTTTCCGCTGCCGGACAGCTTTCTGTGTGCGCACAGGCGGAAAGGTACAGCGGCAGAACGAGCAGCAGGGCAAGAAATCGTTTCATGAAGAGACCTCCCGAAAAGTCAGTGTTGCCAATAACACGGGCGAAGGAAGAAAAAGGTTGCGTCAATCTTCGAGAAGATCGATGCCGATGGCGGCAAGTTCCGCATCGGAATAGGTGCGTTTTTTGTGATTGTGCGCCTTTGCAAGGCCGCTCTTCTTTTCGATGCTCTGCCCCTTTTCTTCCTTCTGTTTAAAGGTTTCCGCCTGCGCCACGGTGGCAACGCCCGCATCGTGCCAGGCGGTGAGAAGCTTTTTGATATTCCCGAAGGGCTGGGAAGATTCCCGGGAAAGATCCGCGGCATAAAGGATGAGCTCCGCGCTCATATGCCATGTTTCGTGCCATGTCTCGATTTGTTCTCGCTGGGAAAGGGTGGGGGTGCGTTTAAGCCCTGCCCGGGCGAACACCATGCGCGCAAGCTCTTCGGAAGCATCCCGGGCTTTTCTGAGCGCCGCGGCGGCTTCTTCCGTAATGACGCCGTTCATGCGGTATGTGGCGAGGATGGAATCAAGGTATTTGAAGCTGGGCTGGGCGCTCGATGTGGCATCGGCACAGGCATCGAGGATGACGGATTCATCAAAACCCCATTCTTCCACCCACTTGGCGTAAAGGGCAAGCTCATCTTCCGTGGCGGCGCGGCTGCGCTTCCACCGCTGCAGGATGCGCTGTGCGCCGGCGCAGCGCTGCCGCTCCCGCGCAAAAAAGCGCTCCGCTTCCTCTGCGGTAACGACACCCGCGTTGGCAAGGCGCTTTGCGGCGTTGTTGAGCTGCCACATCTTCGCCCGGGTGCCGTACCTTGCAAGGCATTCCCTGACGCAGAGCACGGCCGCCGCTTCCTCAAAGCGAAAGGTCTCGATCCAATCGTAGATCTCGGAAAGCTCATAGCCGGAGAACATCCTTGTGCCTGCCGCATCCTGCAGCGCCGCCACAAGGGAAGCGTATTTGCGGGGCGCATCAGCCGGGGGGGCACCTGCGGCGCCCACGGGCAGGTATTCGACGGTAAGGGGATCTTCCGCCGCTACGTGGACAAGGCCCGCCGTCTGCCAATAGGCGAAAGCTTTTGCGACAGCTGCCGCATCCACGCCGAGGATGCCGCCAATATCGAGCGATGCCGCTTCCTTGCCGGGCACGGCGGAAAGCATGAGACCGAGAAGATAGACCTTCACATGGCCTTCCGGGGCTTTCGGCATATGCTCCGTCAAAAAGATATTGCTGACGGCGGTAACATCAAGAAGCGGGGCGCGCTTGAGAAAAACGGACATAGGTTTTGCTCCCTTAACATGATTCTTCAAAAGGTGTGTTTCCATTATAAAGGGCAAAGGCCCGTTGCGCAATGCGATAAAAGTTCATTGTTTGCTCATATCTTCGCATGGTATACTGTAACCATGAATATGAAAAAACGGCTGCATTCAAACTATCTTCTTTTGACACTTGCGGTGCTTGCGCTTGCGGCGGCGCTTCTTTTCCATGGGCGCAGCAGCCTTGCGGAGGAACGGCTTTGGGGCGTGATGGAGGAGGGCGGCACGCCGGAAGCGACCCCGGCGCCGGATTATGCTCCCATACCCGCCGCTTCCGCTTCCCGAGGCGAGCATGCGGAAAATCTTTACGAGGCAGAGCTGAAGGTGGACAGGGCCGGAAAACGCCTTGAAGGAAAGCTGCGCCTTACCTATACGAACCGCACGGCAGATGTGCTGTATGTCATCAAGCTCAGGCTCCACGCCAACGATGCTGCCCCCGGCTCGCTTAAAATCAAGAGTGTTGCCGTGAATGGGGAACGCTCCTATTACACCCTTGACGGGGAAAAGGAAAGCATGCTTACGGTGCCGCTGCCCCTTGAGATCAAAAACGGGGAAGAGGCGGAAGTGTTTTTGACCTTTGACCTTGTATTCCCCGAGACCGGCGACCGTTTCGGCATCAACGATACCGGCGTGATGCTCGGCAACTTCCTGCCCATCGCGGCGGTCTACGAGGACGGCGCCTGGCGAAACGACCGCTATATTTCGGAGGGCGATGCTTTTTACAGCGAAACGGCGGATTACAGGATCGTGCTCACCTATCCGGATGACCATACCGTTGCCCATACCGGCCGCCGGATAGAAGAAAGCCGGGATAACGTTTACGAAAGAAGCTGCTATATCACCGCTGCGCGGGCACGGGATTTCGCTCTTGCGCTGATCCCGGAAGGAAAGAAGGCCGAAGCGCCTGCCCTCGGCGGCAGGGTGACCGTGCATGCGGTGACGGCGTCCGAATCCAGCGCCGCTTTCGCGGCGGAGACCGCTGCAAAGGCCATCGACTTTTTCAGCGCAAAGATCGGCCTTTACCCCTATACGGACTTTTCCCTTGTGCCCTTTGACCGCACCGGCGGCATGGAATATCCCGGTCTTGTGATGATCGCCTCGCGTTACTTGCGGGAAAGCTACCGGGAAATGGGAGAGCTCGTCATCTTCCACGAGGCGGCGCACCAGTGGTTCTACGCCCTTGTGGGCAGCGACCAGATCAACGACCCGTGGCTGGATGAATCGCTGGTGGAATTCCTCGGCTTCCGCTGCTATGCGGATGTGCACGGGGAGGAAGCGGCGGAAGAGCTCTGGCAGGAGCGCTTTGCGGATTACCGCAGTACGCCGCGCACATCCCGCCTTGATGCGGACCTGTATGCCTTTGAGCAAGAGGGCTACTTCATGACCGTCTATGCCCACGGTGCTGCCCTTTACAAGGCTCTTTATGAGGAACTGGGGGCGGATACCTTCTACGGTGCGCTGCGCATTTACTTCGATGCCAACAGCTTTTCCGTTGCGGATATGGATGACCTGATCGCTGCCTTTGAGGAGGCATCGGGCAGAGATCTTACCGCCTGGTTTGAGGAGCGCATGGCGGCGGAGTATAGGTTTTAGGGAACAAGAAAGAAAAAACGACAGCCCTGCGGCACTTGCCGCAGGGCTGTTTTCTGCTTTTTGGCTCACGCCGCCTTCTTTTTCCCCAGCAGCGAATAGCTTTCCCACTTGCCGAAAAGGAAGTAGAGAAGGCCCGGGATGGCGGTGCCGTAGGCCGCAAGGCCGTAGCCGAGGAAGAAGCCGAAGAGACCCTGACCGAACACCACGCCGATCAGGCAGCTCAAGGTGATGCGCAGCACCACGCTGTCGATGAGGGCAAATACGAGGCTGAGCTTTGAATTGCCCACGCCCGTGATGAAGCCGGAGGTGGCACGCATGAGCGCCATGGCGGGGAAGCTCCACACGAGGGCGGAGATGAACACCGGCGCCAGGGCAATGACCTCTTTGTCATCCGTAAAGAGGGCGAAAAGGTTTTGCCCCCAAATAAGGTAGATCACCGTAAAGACCGCATAGGCGATGACGGAGAACAGCAGGCACCAGTAAACGATCTTCTTGGTGCGGCCAAAATCCTTCGCACCGATGTTCTGGCCAATCATGGCGGAGGAGGAATAGGTGAGGCTGACGGTGGTCTTATTGATGATATCGTCGATCTTGATGCCTGTGCCGAAGACCGCGCTTGCCACTACGCCGAAGGTGTTTACCATGCTGCTTACGAACATCATGGAGATGTTGATGGCGCCGCTGCGAAGGGCGAAGGGCACGCCTACCTTCGTGAGGGTCTTGAGGATGTCCTTATCGGGCAGCAGGCTTTTGAGCTTGAAATCAAAGCCGAAGGAATCCTTATGCCTGAAGAGGAACACGAGGGCGAACAGGAAGGAGATCGCTTGCCCCATGATGGTGGCAAGGGCTGCGCCCGCCACGCTCCAGCCGAGCACCGGCACGAAGAGAAGGTCAAGGATGAGGTTCGCCACGGAGGCGATCAGAATGAAAAGAAGCGGGTGTTTTGAATCGCCCATGCCCCGGAGCACCGCAGAAACGGTGTTGTAGCCATAGGTGAAGATGAGACCGATGGTGGAGATGAGGGCATAATCCACCGCCATGTCATAGGCTTCCTTCGGGGTGTTGAGAAGGTCGAGAACGCCCCGGTGGGAAAGAAGGCTCACGCCCATCATCAGAAGGCAGATGCCCACGACGCTCGTGAACAGCGTGCCGATGGTGCGGTTGAGCTCATCCTTTCTGCCGGCGCCGATGAGCTGGGAGATATATACCTGCCCGCCGGAAGCAAAGCCCACGCAGAGCATGGTAAGAAAGTTGCAAAGCTGGCTTGCTGTGGAAACAGCGCTAAGGCCGCTTGAACCCACAAATCTGCCCACCACCGCCATATCCACAAGGGAATAGACAAGCTGCAGCACATTGGAAAGAATAAAGGGAACGGAAAAGCGAAGCAGCTGCTTCGGGATGCTGCCCACGGTAAAATCCCGGATGATGGCTGCGCTCCTGGTTTTGTCCGACAAAAAAAGACCTCCCCGCAACGAAATAGGGCAGATGCGCCTTTGCGGCTGTATCTGCCCTGTTATGGTATCATATTTTGGTGAAAAAAGATATATTTTTGCTTTATCCGATCACGCCAAGGTGCTCGAGCAGGATCTTGAGCCCCATCAAAATCAGCACGACGCCGCCAAAGAGCTCTGCCCAGCTTTTGTACTTTGCGCCGAATACGTTGCCAAGCTTTACGCCCACGCAGGAAAGGGCAAATGTGATCACGCCGATAAAGCTCACCGCCGGCAGGATATCGACGCTCAAAAATGCGAAGGTGACGCCCACCGCAAGGGCATCGATGCTGGTGGCAACGGCAAGGGGGAACATGGCTTTCGGTGAGAAGGAAGCATCCATGGGATCATCATCGCAGTCACAGCCGCGGGATTCCCGAATCATATTGCCGCCGATGAGGCCCAACAGCACGAAGGCGATCCAGTGATCCACCGCCTTGATGAGCCCCTCGAATTTCACACCGAGAAGATAGCCGATCAGCGGCATCAGCGCCTGAAACAGGCCGAACCAAAGGCCCGTTGTGAGCATATGGCGCGGCTGTACCCTGCGCACGGAAAGACCCTTGCAGACGGCGACCGCAAAGGCATCCATGGAAAGGCCCACGGCGATCACGAAAAGTTCCCAAAGCTCCATAAAGATGATCCCCCAAAGTGGTTTGTGCAAAAAAAGAGACCCATCTGCGCCTTTTGTGAAGTACAGATAAGTCTCACCGTTTCATTCAAAGCCGGGAAGCAAAGGCTTCCGGTGTGTCGGCTTTGCCGCGCATGTCATGCGCCGGCTACTCCCTTAACTAATTTATTTTATCACGGATACGGTGGGAGCGTCAACCGGGAACCGCCCTGAGCGTGCCGGTTTCATCGGTTTCGAGCAGGATGCGGACAGGCCCCTGCGAGAAATCGCAGGCAAAGGTTTCTTCAAACAGCGGCCGGCCCATATCTGCTCCCGCACCGCCGTACGCGGAAAGGGTGAACTCCGTTTCTTTTTCCGGCAGGGAAAAAAGAAAACATTCGTTCTCTTCAAGGGCGGAATTGTTCGCATTCTGGGCAACGGCAGTCTCGTGTTCCCGGGAAACGGCAAGGGAGAAAATGCCCTTCACATTGCCGATCTCCACGGTGAGGTTGCTCTGCACGGGACTTTTTGCCGCGCAGGCGGAAAGAAGCAGCGGCAAAAGAAGAAGGAAAAGCCGTTTCATGCGGGTACCTCACGGCAGGTCTTCGATGTCCACATCATAATAGATCTCCTCTTTCATGGGACTTTCAAGCAGCACCTTCTTCGCATCGGCGGAAAGCTGATAGCGAAGATAATTTGCATCGCTTTCGCGGAGGGTGCCTGTCTTTGCTGCTTCCGCCAGCACGCTTTTTGCGATGACGGCATCGATGTTGATGGCGCTCAGGGCAAGGTACCAGAGGACGAGTGCCATCGCAAGGGTACGGATGAGCTTCAGCTTCGGCCGGTACAGCTTTCCCGCGAAAAGGCCGAGGGCGATGAGCAGGAAGCCCATGAACCAAAGGGAAAGGATGCGCTTGAAGGTAAGGCCGTAAGCGTCGATATACAGGATGAGGCGATAGAGCGCACTCACAAGCAGCAGCGCCGTTGCGGCGAGAAGCGCCAGCAGCATGGGGCGAAGGGCTTTGTGCTCCTTCGTAAAGGCTTGAAGGAGGGCAAACACCGTGAAGTTGATGCCCGCCACGGCGCAAAGCTCCCCGAAGCCCTGTACGGCGTATTCCGAATAGGTAAGTTCCTCCGGCAGCCCCGCAAGGCCTGTAAGATAGGAGAACTGGAACGCTGCAAACACGCCGTAAAGCGCAAGAAGGACTGTAAGCACCGTTGCGGCGGTGAGCCCTTCGAGGGGCTTCGGATAGGGTGCATCCGAAATTCGGGGCTTTTTCCAGGTCATGGCATAGTAGAAGGAATAGAACACCACGGCGATGATGCAGGTGAAGATGAGCCGCGTCAGCGTGTCGCCGAAGGAGAGCCCATCAAGGAAACGACTGAGGTAGTAGGACATGGCCGCATCCGCGCGGATCAGCAGCAGTGCTGCCACCGCCGCTATGGGCAGCGCAGCAAGGATGCCGATGCGGACGGCCTTTGTTTTTTCATCGGCTTTTCCTCTGGGGAACAGGGCGGCGATGGCACCGAAAAACCGCCCGATGCAAAGGAAGGGCGCACCGAACCAGCCCCGAAGGTAAAGGGCGATGTATTGCCCTTCCCGGCAGGCGGGGACATCAAAGGCAACATCCACCGCATGAAGCATGAGGATAAGAGGGATCACCAGCAGGTTGAGAAGGGAAGTTTCCGCTTGTCTGTATACCCCATAGCGCAGAAACAGCAGCGCTGCGGCGGCGAGCAGGAAAAGGGATGCGGGGTGCTTTGCCCTGTCCCGGTTAAACAGGCAGAAGCCTGCCGCATACACGCCCCAAAAAAGGGCATAGACGGGGATGAAACGGCGAAGTTCATGGGTCAGATAATCCGAATTTTCACCGAACCAGATCCAGCAGACGATGATGCCAAGGGCAAAAGCGAAGGCCAGCGCCAGCTTTTCCGGCAGGGTGTAAACGTGCTTTTCGGGCGGCGGCAAAGGCGTGCGGTTTTCTTCCATCAGGCTTCCTCCTCATCGGGAATGAATTCGAGAATATCGGCTACGGAGCAGGAAAGGATGCGGCAGAGGGCATCAAGGGTGGAAAAGCGGATGGCTTTGCCCTTGTTGGTTTTGAGTATGGAAAGGTTTGCCGGTGTGATGCCCAGCTTTTCCGCCAGCTCCAGAGAGGACATGCCCCGCTTTGCCAGCATGATATCAAGGTTGACGCGGATCATGGTGTTTCCTCCTTATATGGTTAGATCGTTTTCCGCCTTGTATTCGACAGCACGGCGAAATACCGCTGCCAGTACCAGCGCAAACATGCCCGCCAGCAGCATCACGATGGCACAGACCGCTGTCATGGGGGTGAAGCTTAAAAAGCAGCGGCCTACAAACAGTAAACCTGCCAGCTCTGCGGCGGCACCCATGCGGAGAAAGGCCTTTACGTTGCGCTCAAGGAAGGGATCATCGGTCACGGTGCGGAACACGAAGAAAAGCTCAAAAAGGATCCACAGTGCAAAGGCGGCGGCAAGGGTAAGGAATACCTTGAGCGTGGCAACGCTGCCCTCCCAGTAGCCTGCAAGAGCTTCGCCCCAGCGGCTGCCGGGGATATAAAAGAGCACAAGGCAGAACACGACGAACAGGATGAGTAGGATAAGCATGCCCTCGGTGATACGACAAAGGAGCTTGGTGGACATAAAAACAATACCTCCAACTTGTGGTGTGGAGGTATTGTAGCATGAGAAATATCGAAATTCAATATGAAATTATCGTTTTTCAATAATTGTTCATAATAGGGGAAACAAAACCGCTGCGGCAGTTGCCGCAGCGATAAAACTCGCCCATGCCCCTGCATGGGACGAAAGCGTAAGCGCTATACCAGCCTTCTGATCCAAAGCCCCTGATTGGTGCGCCTGAGCGCGAAGATCAGACGGACTACCGCTGCGATGTGCTGCATCATATACACGAAGGGCAGGGGAAGATCGAAATAAAGGCCTGTCAGCATCGCAAGGGGGACGGAGATGGCCCAAAGGGGTACGAGGTCGATAACCGCTGCCACGCGGGTATCGCCGCCGCTTCGCAGCACGCCCACAATGATGGTAAAATTGAGCGCCCAAAGGGGCAGAGCGGGGCCCATGGTGTAGATGGTCTGAATGGCAAGCGTTTGCGTTTCCGGGTTGGTGTTGGTGTAAAGATAGGGCACATACACGCCCGCAAGGCATACCACCACGCCCGTAAGGGCGCCCACAAGGCCGCTCAGCCACAGGAAGCGGTTCGCATAGGTGCGGGCATTCCGGAAGCCCTCCCGGTCGCCGAGGGTATTGCCGAGCACCACCGCGCTGGCGGTGCCGATGCTCTGCAGCGTGATAAAGGCCAGTTTGTCAACGGTGCCAACGATCATCATTGCCGCAAAGGTGGCGGTTCCCATTTGTCCATAAACGAAGTTGAGCATCAGCTGACCGAGGGCCCAGATGGAATCATCCAGCAGCACCGGCGTGCTGACGCGGATGAAATCCCGGAGGTTGGAAAACACATTTGTAAACAGGGCTTTGAAGCCTGCCCGGGCATAGGTGTTTTTCAGATAGCTGAAAAGAAGCAGGGCAGAGGCATCAAGGAAGGATCCGATGAGCGTCGCATAGGCGGCACCCCTTACCCCAAGGGCCGGGAAGCCGAGATTGCCGAAGATCAAACACCAGTTGAGGAACATGTTCGCAAAAAGGCCGATGCAGTCGGAAAGCATGGGGAGCTTCGCGCTGCCGGTGGCTTTGTGCACTGTGCCGTAGGGGTAGATGATCGCTTTGAAAAGATAGCCCCAGGAAGCGATTTTCAGGTATTCAAGGCCGCTTGCGATCACCGCGGCATCATCGCTGAAAAGGCCGATGCAGAAGGTGCCCGCAAGCTGGGCAAGCATGATGAAGATCCCTGCGGTCGCTGCCGCAAGAAGCAGGATAAGACCCAGTGTACGCTTGATGCCCGCCGGTTCTTTTTTGCCGAAATACTGTGCCACAAAGACGCTGCCGCCGCCGGTGATGCCGAAAAGGCAGATATCGAGCACATAGGTAAGCTGGTTTGCCGCGCCCACGCCCGCAAGCTCAATGTCGCCGAGACCGCCGATCATCATGGTATCCACCATGTACATGGCGGTGACGAGCAGCTGCTGCAGTATGATAGGAAGGGAGACCGCCAGCACCTTGCGGTAAAAATCCCTGTCGGAAAGGCCGAGGATATCGCGCTTGAAAACTCCCATGGAAAGGCATCCTTTTCGTTGGATTTGCGGCACAAAGGCAGTGCGCACAAATGTAATCATAGCATTTTTGTGAGAAATTGTGAAGGGCTGTGGGAAAAGCCGCGGAATGTGGTATACTGTTGATAAGACAACGCCACAGTGCGGCGAAAGGAGCAAAAATGGGTTATTATTACGGTTACGATGGCATGTTCATTCTGGTGATTCTGGTGGCCATACTTGGCATGATCGCCTCTTCCCGGGTGAACAGCACCTTCAAAAAATATGCGAAGCTGCCTGCGCAGCGGGGCATCCGCGCCTGCGATGCAGCGCAGAACATGCTTTGGCAGGGCGGCAGCGATGCGAAACTCACCCGCGTCAGCGGCAGCCTGACGGATCACTTCAACCCCAAGACCAACACCGTGGGCCTTTCGGAGGCGGTATACGATGAATCCTCTGTGGCAGCGCTGGCAGTGGCAGCCCATGAGATCGGTCACGTGATGCAGTATCAGGAGGGCTACGGTCCTATCAAGCTGCGCAACACCCTTGTACCGGTGGTGAACTTCTCCTCCAAGGCTTCGCCCTTCATTGTGCTGCTGGGCCTTTTTATCGGCAGCTATGATCTTGCCATGGCGGGCGTGCTGCTCTTTGGCGGCATGCTGCTTTTTCAGCTGATCACCCTGCCTGTGGAGCTCAATGCTTCCCGCCGCGCTATCGCCATGTTGACGGAGGGCGGCTACATTACGGGCAATGATGAAGAGCGCGCCGCGAAAAAGGTGCTCAGGGCGGCAGCCATGACCTATGTGGTGGCGGCGCTTTCCGCCTTTGTATCCTTCCTGCGCCTGTTCCTGATCGTAAGCCGCAGCCGCAGAAGGAATTGACGGGGAAAACTTCTTCCAAAAGATGAAAATGCGGTGCGGGAATATCCCGCACCGCATTATTTTATTCCGAAAGCCCGAGCAGCACATCCGCCGAAACGCCCAGCACCTTTGCGATGGCGGCAAGCTCGATATCCGTGACAAAGCGTGCGCCGCTTTCAATGCGCTGTATGGCGTTTTTATCCATATCAAGGCCATAGAGCTGCAGCATTGCCGCAAACTTTTGCTGGGAGGGGTGCGTGGGCAGCGCCTTGCGCAGCGCGCGGATCCTGAGGCCGCAAAGGTTGTTTCGCTGATCGGCGGTTTTGTTTTTGAACATGGCCCTCTCCTGTTTTGACATGCAGTGCATGCTTTTATCGGTGTGTGATAGCATAAGACCAAAAATGATTTTTGGCAAGCGGCAAAAGAAAATGGAAAACGGATCTGGGATATGACGGCATGGCTGTGCTGCCGAAAACAAAAAAGGAACGTTTCTTTCTGAAACGTTCCTTTTTGCATGTTGCTGTTTTTAGCCGCCGAGATAGGCTTTCTTGACGGCATCGCTGTTGGCAAGTTCCTGACCGGTGCCGGAAAGGGTGATGCGGCCCTGTTCGAGAACGTAGGCGCGGTCCGCTATCGCAAGGGCTTTGCCGGCATTCTGCTCCACAAGGAGGATGGTGGTGCCCATGGCGTGGAATTCGCGGACGATGTCGAAGATCTGTTCCACAAGGATCGGCGCAAGACCCATGGAAGGCTCATCAAGCATGAGAAGCTTCGGTTTGCTCATCATCGCGCGGCCCATGGCAAGCATCTGCTGCTCGCCGCCCGAAAGGGTGCCGGCGATCTGCTTTTCGCGTTCCTTCAGACGGGGGAAGCGGCGGAATACATCCTCGATATCCTTGTCGGAGACATCCTTCTGGGTGAAAGCACCCATATCGAGGTTTTCACGCACGGTCATCTGCAGGAAGATGCGCCTTCCTTCGGGAACATGGGCAAGGCCCCGGTTCACGAGCTTGTAGGCTTCCGTATGATGAATGTTCTCGCCAAGGAAGCTGATGCTGCCGCTCCTCGGGCGAAGAAGGCCGGAAACGGTCTTGAGGATGGTGGATTTACCCGCACCGTTGGCGCCGATCAGGGCGACGATCTCGCCCTCGTGCACCTCAAAGGAAACGCCCTTAATGGCATGGATTTGGCCGTAGTAAACGTGGATATCGTCAACTTTCAGCATGGCGTTATTCCTCCTTCTTGCCAAGATACGCTTCGATGACCGCCGGGTTGGACTTGATCTCATCCGGGGTGCCCTTGGCGATGATCTTGCCGTAGTTGAGCACGGCGATACCTTCGCAGATGCCCATGACAAGGCTCATATCGTGCTCGATGAGCATGATGGCGATCTGAAAAGTGTCGCGGATCTTGCGGATGTTTTCCATCAGCTCCGCGGTTTCGGAGGGGTTCATGCCCGCGGCGGGTTCATCAAGCAGCATGATGCCCGGTTCCGTTGCAAGGGCGCGGACGATCTCAAGCCTGCGCTGTGCGCCGTAGGGAAGGCTGCCCGCCTGGGCGTTGGCAAGGTCTTCCATATGGAACACGGAAAGAAGCTCAAGGGCGCGTTCCTTCGCTTTGCGCTCCGCCTTGTGGAAGGCGGGGCCGTGGGTGACGGAAGCGAGAAGACTGCTCTTCGTGCTGTTGTGAAGGCCCACCTTTACGTTGTCGAGCACCGACATATTGGTGAAAAGGCGGATGTTCTGGAACGTGCGGGCGATGCCGAGCTTGTTGACCTGGTGGGTGCTCATGCCGAGGGTATCCACGCCGTCAAGCAGGATGGAGCCTCGGGTGGGGCGGTACACGTTGGTCAGAAGGTTGAACACGGTGGTCTTGCCGGCGCCGTTGGGGCCGATGAGACCGCCGATCTCCGTGCGGCCCATGGTGAAGTTGAAATCATCCACCGCGGTAAGGCCGCCGAAATCGATGCCGAGGTGACGCACATCAAGGATGGGGAATTTATCCGCATCCCGCTCCGGCACGAGTGCTTTGCTGGGCAGGGGAACGAGTTTACTCATTGGCGTTGCCCTCCTTCACTGCTTTTTTTGCTTTGATCGCCGCTTTGATGGCGCCGGGGCTGAACCGCGTCTTGAACGCCGCAAAGCGGGGGGAGGCGTTAAGGAGCATCATGATGATGAGAACGAGGGCATAGATGAGCATACGGTAATCCGCGAGATCACGGAGCACCTCCGGCAGGAGCGTGATGATGATGGCGCTGATCACGCTGCCGCGGATGGAACCCATGCCGCCGAGGACCACGATAACAAGAAGCTCGATGGATTTGTTGTAGTCGAAGGTGCCTGCGGTAAGGATGGAAAGGTTATGGCCGTAAAGAACGCCCGCAACCCCCGCGAAGAATGCGGCTATCACGAAGGCCAGCATGCGGAAATAAGTAACGTTGATGCCGGAAGCTTCCGCGGCGATGCGGTTGTCGCGGATGGCGGTGATGGCGCGTCCGTGGCGGGAATTGACAAGGTTCATGGTCACAAGAAGCGTGATCATCACCACGATAAAGGCGATCACGAAGGTGGAATCCTGCGGGGTGCCCTTAAGGCCTGCCGCGCCGCCGGTGAATTCAAGGTTGATGATCACGCTGCGGATGATCTCGCCGAAGGCAAGGGTCACGATGGCAAGATAGTCGCCGTGAAGGCGCAGTACCGGGATGCCGATCACGATGCCGAACACCGCTGCCACAAGGCCGCCCACCAGCATCGCAAGGGGGAAGCGGATGGCCATGGGCAGGATCTCCTTCATGGCGATGGAGAAAAGGCAGCCCGCATAGGCGCCCACGGACATGAAGCCCGCATGGCCGAGGGTGAGCTCACCGAGGAAACCCACCAGCAGGTTCAGCGATACCGCAAGGATGATGTTGATGCACACCGGCACCAGCATGGAACGCATATGGCGGGAAAGGATACCGGTTTCGGAAAGGGTGAACATCACAATGAAAAGCGCCACGACCATTGCCAGGGTAACAAGGTTGGTCGCAAGGGGCTTTTTCTTCATTTTGATCCTGGGGGTGTGATGGTGATGTGTATGCATGGCTGGCACCTCAAACTTTCTCGTTGACTTTCTTGCCGAGAAGACCCGTGGGCTTCACCATAAGAACGATGATGAGCACCGCGAATACGATGGCGTCGGAAAGCTCCGTGGAGATATAGCGCTTCGACAGGTTTTCGATCACGCCGAGAAGAATGCCGCCGAGCATGGCGCCGGGCATGGAGCCGATGCCGCCGAACACCGCCGCAACGAAGGCTTTGATGCCGGGCATGGAACCGGTGTAGGGCCCGATGAAGCCATAGGTGGTGCCGTAGAAAAGGCCCGCCACCGCCGCAAGGGCGCTGCCGATGGCAAAGGTGATGGTGATGGTGCGGTTGACGCTGATGCCCATGAGCTCTGCGGCATCACGGTCTTCGGAAACGGCGCGCATGGCTTTGCCGGTCTTGGACTTGTTGATGAAGATGCTCATGCCTGCCATGATGGCGGTTGTGATCAAAAGGGTGATGAGCATGTTGCCGCGGATGGTCAGCTCGCCAAGGGTGATGGCGGGCATATTGATGATTTTCGGGAAGCTGTGCTGGGTGGAGCCGAAGATCAGGAGCGCAAGGCTCTGCAGAAAATAGCTGACGCCGATGGCGGTGATGAGCACCGCGAGCGGCGGGGATTTGCGAAGGGGCTTATAGGCGATGCGCTCGATGCATACGCCGAGCACAACGCAGCAGACGATGCTGATAAGAATGGAAACGACGGGCGGAAGGCCGAGCATGGAAACGCTGGTGATCACCGCGAAGGCGCCCACCATGATCACGTCACCATGGGCGAAGTTGAGCATTTTCGCAATGCCGTATACCATGGTGTAGCCAAGAGCGATCAGCGCATAGATGCTGCCGAGGCTAAGGCCGCTGATAAGGGTAGAGATAAAATCCATCATTGTTGGGGAACTCCTTTGGGAAAGATCCTGAAAGGGGATAAATGGGGATGAAAGCGTTGTGGGGATGAGCAGGAGCTGCCCATCCCCTTGAAGGAAACGGTGTGATTATTTTGCAACGTAGGGGGAAGGTACGCCGTCCTGCAGAACGACAACGGCCGCGGCCTTTTCGGGAGCGCCGTCAGCGGTCCAGGTCATGGTGCCGGTGGTGCCGTCCACGGTGATCTCGGTCATGGCAGCGATGATCTTCTCGTTGAAGTCCGCATCGCCGGGCTTTACGTTGGCCTTTTCCGCAGCGGCCTTGATGGTGTAGATGGCGTCATAGCCGTCGCCCGCGAACTGGTCGGGGGTGGCATTGTAGGCAGCCTGATAGTCGGCGGTGAACTTGATGTTCTGCTCGTCGGCCTGGGTATCGAAGGGCGTGAGGAACATGAGGCCGTTGGTGGCGGAAACGTTGTCCGCGCCGATCTTTTCCACGATGCCGTCCATGCCGTCACCGCCGAAGAAGATGTGCTCCATGCCCGCGCTCTGGGCCTGGGTGAGGATGTAAGCGGCTTCCTGTGCATAGATGGGGAGGAAGATCAGTTCCGCATCGGTGCCGGCGATGGTCTGCAGCTGCACGGAGAAGTCGGTGTTGGACTGGTTGGTGAAGGCCTGTTCGGAAACGATCTCAAGGCCGTATTCGGGCGCAACGGAAACGAAGGTTTCCTTGATGCCGTTGGAATAGTCGTTGGACTTATCGTAGATGATGGCGATCTTCTTGGCAACGTTGTTGTTCGCAAGGAACTTCGCCGCGTTCACGCCCTGCTCGGGGTCGCCGAAGCAAATACGGAAAGCGTTGGGATACTGGATGCACTCTACCTGGGAGCCGGAGGGGGTGATCATGAGGATGCCGTCCTCATTGGCCTTTTCGCTGACTGCGATGCAGGCGCCGCTGGTCACTGCACCGAGGGAAACATCCATGCCGTCATCCATCAGCTTGTTGTAAGCGTTAACGGCCATTTCGGCGTCAACCTGGTCATCTTCGAAGAGGAGCTCAACGGGAACGCCGTTGATGCCGCCGGCAGCGTTGATTTCCTTAACGGCAAGCTCGGCACCCTGCTTGACGGAAACGCCGTAGGTGGCATAGTCACCGGTGAGGGGGCCTACGCCGCCGATCACGAAGGAAGCGTCATCGGAACCGCTGTTGCCGCAGCCCGCGAACATCACGGTGATCATCATTGCCGCGAGGGCGATCGCAAAGATCTTTTTCATTGTGTTTCTCCTTTGGGTATTATGATTTTTGAAGATTTATGCAGAAAGGCGGTCCCGAGGATTCGGAACCGCCTTTTACATACACGACGATTTTATTCCGCTCTCCCCGGTAACGCGCCGAAGCGCAGGCTAAGGACGAGGACCAAAAGTACAGATACAGAAAGTACCAGACCAAGGCGCACGCCGATTACGCCGACCATCGCAAGGATGGCGGCGCCGGTAATGATGAGCGCGAAATGAAGAGCGCGCAAACGTGCAAAATGGCTGATGTTTTCGGCAAACGGCACGGGGCGCTCCTTTCCACTGCATGGCAGTAATAAATTGATTGGAAAAATAATAGCACCGTACACAGGGCTTGTCAAGGAAAATATATTATTTTAAATGAATTTTATTTTCTTCCTGCAAATCGGGGAAGGGCGGGCGAAAAATGCGTTTTTTCCCGGCCTTTGCGGCATATTCGACAAAAACAGGTATTTTTTTAACAAAATAAAAACAAAGGAGGAAGGATGCCGCAAGTCCGTCTTTTGCGGAACATGTTTTTATGCTATACTGTATATACCAAGACCACGGAAAGGAACTGCACAATGAGAAGGAAAGACAGAGAAGTAACGGATCCCATCAGGATCGAAGCGATCATGAAACGCTGCAGCGTCTGCAGGGTCGGCTTTTACGATGATGGCGAGATCTATATCCTGCCCCTCAACTTTGGTTTTGAAAGGAACGGGGAAAGCTATACGCTGTATTTCCACGGCGCAAAGGAAGGAAGGAAGATCAATCTTGCCGCGAAGGAGCCGCGGGTGGGCTTTGAGATGGACGGCACATACACGCTGAAAACAGCGGATGAGGCATGTTCTTTTTCCGCCGAATATGAAAGCATTATCGGCACGGGCCGTATCCGCCTTGTCTGTGATGCCGAAGAAAAGCGCCGCGGCCTTGCCTGCGTGATGGCACAGGTCACCGGCCGTTCCGACTGGAGTTTCCCGGATGCTGCCGTTGCCGGCACCGCGGTGATGCGTCTTGACGTGGAAACGCTTTCCTGCAAAACGAACGCCAAGGAATAAGGGAACGGCATCGGGTGACAACGTCATTTTACAATTACAGAGATATAGATATTTAATGAAAAAAAGAGCTTTCCGCGGGGAAAGCTCTTTTGCATAGCTGCTTTTATTTTATTTCCAAAGGCCGAGACCCTTTGCAAGGGTGACCACGAAATCCTGTACGTTGGTAACGATGCCGCGGGCGCTGAGGCTGCCCCGGTCCGTCAGCTTGTTGACGGCGAATTCGGCGATGTCCACACAGTAGAAGTAGATCTCCCTGACGGTGCCGTCGGGCAGCACCCGGTATGCGGGGGTCATGTTACCGGTGGCGATGGTGTGGAGCATGCTTGCCATGCCGATGACGGTGGTGGCGGTGCGGATCTCGCCGCGCATCCTGTCCTGCGCCTCATAAGCGTCGCCGATCACGGAGGGAAGGGGGCCGTCATCCCGGATGGAGCTTGCGAGCACATAGGGCACGCCGTGCTTTTCACATTCGTAGATGATGCCGTCTTCGATGTTTTCCTTTTCGATAAACCGGGCGATACTGCCGTGATACCAGACGCGGTTGATGGTATCAAGGTGGTTGTAATGGCCAAGGGGCTGGCTTTCCTGGGTATAGATATTCTGGCCGAGGGCCGTTTTGAGGTATGCGGCTTCAAGGTCGTGGGTAGCAAGGGCATTGCCCGCCAGCAGTGCATCCACATAGCCGTGTTTGACGAGCAGGGAAAAGGCTTTCCTTGCATCGTAATCAAAGGTGAAGGCAGGCCCGATGACCCAGACGATCTTGCCGTGCTCCCGCTCATGGTGCAGAAGCTGATACAGCTCATCGTAATCCCGGGAGAATGCCGTTTCACGGGAACGGCCCTTGCGGAATGCGAACGCATCCGGCTTTTTCTCTTCCGCCCAGAAACCGTCCGGGTAGACAAGGATGCCCTCTTCGCCCTGTTCCGTGCGGCCGACGGCCACAGGCTCGCCCGCTTTGAGCCTTCGCATTTCCTTGACTTCGATGCGGCCTTCCGAAAGGACGGCAACGCAGTCCATACGGCTTTCTTCCGCAAGAAGCCATGTGCCGTTCACCTTGAAGTATTCCGGGAAGATGCTCAGCGCGTGGTAGTTTTCCGGCGCGGTCCTGTCAAAGGGCGCGGGAACGAACCGGGCATCCGGCGCTTCGAGCAGCTCTTTTTTTGTAAAATCCGGCGCATGATAGGGCCTCAGTGCAAACTCCATGGTGGGAACCTCCCTTTGGTCGCATCCTTTTCTGAATAAAAGACAGAAAGGAACCGTTTATCAGCATATCACATTAGAAAATCAAATGCAAGATATTAAAAAACATAATGGATACAGAAAAGACGCTGACCGTTTTGCATGGGCGCGCTGCATACTGCGGCGGCGTATGGGAATACTAAACGCGAAAAAAGAGCCGGCACATGCCGGAATCAACAAGGAGGCACAGTATGAAATTACACGGAATGCTTTTGTGCGCGCTGCTTTCCGCGCTGCTGCTGTTTACCGCAGCCTGCGGTGACGGCGATGTTTCCCCCACGCCCACGGCGAAGCCGAACAATACGGTAACGCCCAGTCCTACCGCTGCGGCAACGCCCGATACCGCCCCTTCGCCCACGGCGAATATGGGCGCCAATACCACCGATGACCCGGGCATCCTTGAAGGCGCAGCGGATACCATCGAAGGCTTTGTGGAAGGCGCGGTGGTGGAGATCGCGGAGCTGCCCGAAAAGGTGAGCGCCGCCATCAAGGACAAATATCCGGACGCCACCGTAAAGGGCGCTACCTATGCGACCTATATGAACGGGCAGATGTATAAGCTGACCCTTGACGGCGCGAAGGATGGCACCACCGATGTTTATGCCCGCGCGGACGGTACCCTTGTGCCCTACACGCCGGATGCGACTCCCGGCGGCAGTAACGGCGGCAGCGGCAGTGGCGGTACCGGCAGCGGCAGCAGCGGCAGCGCGGGCAGCAATTAATTAAGGAAGCGGATTAGAAAGCAGACGACCGCAAAGCAGAAGCACCTCCCTTCGGCCTCCGGCCGGGGGGAGGTGCTTTGCCTGCGGGGGAAAACTTGCCGCTGTGCCGGCTGTTGACCGCAAAAATGGCCTGCCTGCGGCAGATCCGCCTCTTTTTGCGATGGCTTTTTCGGCGCTGTTTATTTTGATATCATGCTTTGGGAGTGAGCTCAAGCCCGGCTTTGGCCGTTAAGCCCGGGGCAGCATCAGCTGTATCGGGTACATGATAAGCTCTTTTTTGTTTATATACGCCGTTGTCATTCATATGGCTGCTGCTTTCGAATTTGCATGGCGGCATAAACATCAACTTCATCCGCCGCAGGCACTGTTTCACCGCCGCCCCTTCGGGGGCGGCTATTGCTTCCTGTGCGGCGGAAATGGTATACTGAGAACGGTATGATCCATTCGAATCCATTTCTTTCGGAGGGTTTTTATGCGTCTTTTTATCGCCATTGAACTTCCCCGCTCCTTCAAACAGGAGCTTTCCCGGGTACAGAAGGAGGTCAAGCAATTAAGCTGCGGCGGCCGCTTTGTTCCCACGGATAATTTTCACATCACGCTCCATTTCATCGGCGAATCCGATGATCTTGCAGGCACCGTTGCTGCCATGCGGGAGGCCTGCCGCGGGATCCGTACCTTTACGTTGCACCTTGGCAAGTATGACTGCTTTGACAAAAACGGCAGCAAAACATCCTTCCTTGAGATGAAGGGCGAGCTTGACGAACTGGACAGGCTGTATGAATCGCTGCAGTGCGCCCTTTACGACAACGGCTTTTCGCGGGAGCGCAAACGCTTCCGCCCCCATATCACCCTCGGCAGGAGCGTGGAGCATGATGAGCTTGTAACGGGCGAGCTCAAACAGCTTTCTCCCAACGCCTCCATGACGGTGCAGGGCATCACCCTGTTTGAAAGCGTCAGGCAGGATGGGAAGATGGTCTACAACGCCCTGCACAGGGAGCGCTTCTGATGGCAGCGCCCATCACATTTCTCGTTGGCCGCGCGGGCAGCGGGAAAACAAGGCTCATCCGGCAGCTGGTCGCCGAGTGCACGGCACGCGGCGAGCGTGCTGCGCTCATCGTTCCCGAACAGTTTACATTTGAGACCGAACGCGAACTTGCGGCCTGCCTTCCCGGCGGGCTCATGTACGCTTCGGTCTTTTCCTTTACCTCCCTTGCGCGGCGGGTGCTGAAGGAAACGGGGGAAAGAAGCGTGTTTCTTTCCAGGCAGGGCAGAAGGATGGTGATCCGCAAGGCGGCGGATGAAGCCGCATCCGCCCTTTCCGCCTTTGGCAGCGTGTATGAGCGCAGCGGCTTTGCGGAGCAGTGCGATGCCTTTTTCACCCAATGCAAACGCTTCAACATTGAACCGGAAGCGCTCAGGGAAGCCGCTTCCAATTTAAAGGAAGGCTCCCTGTTTCAAAAGAAGCTTTCCGATCTGGCGCTGCTTTACGGGGAAACGGAAGGCTACCTTGCGGGCCGCAGCATGGACGCGGCGGATACCTTCCGTGCCCTTTCGGAGCGGCTTCCCCGCTCCTCCTTTGCCGGGCAGACGGTGATAATAGACGGGTTCGATCTCATCTCCGAACAGCTTTACGATGTGCTCGGCGCGCTGATGGAAACGGCGGGCTCGCTGACGATCGCCCTTCGTGCGGATCTTTCCGCGGCCTGCCGCGATAAGGAAGTGTTCCGGGCGGAGAAAAAACTGCTTTCAAGGCTGCAGAAGCTGGCCGGGGAAAAGGGCTGCGCGGTGAAAACGCTGCGCCTTCCCATGGCAGGTACCCATGAGGATGAAGCAAAACGCGCTCATGCGGCGCTCCGGCACCTTGAGCGGGAAGCCTTCACACCAGAACCCCGGCCTTATGAAGCGGGCGGCGCGGCGGAGGCTATCGGCCTTTTTGCCGCCACGAGCCGTACCGCGGAGGCGGAAGCCGTGGCGGATGCCATCCTTGCCGCCGCAAAGAAGGGCATCCGTTACCGGGATATGGCCGTGATCGCTACGGAGCTTGACGCGTATATCAACCCCGTGAAGCGGGCGCTCCGGGCAAGGGATATCCCCTTTTTCACCGATGCAAAGCATCCCCTTGCGGGCTATGCCGCCGCAAGGCTTCTTGTGAGCGCACTGCTCTCGGCGAGCCGTGCCTTCCGGCAGAAGGATGTCATCGAGCTGCTCAAGACCGGCCTTACCGGCGTTTCCCGGGAGGATGCGGAGCAGTTTGAGCTGTATATCCTCCGTTACGGTATAAGGGGCAGCGGCTTCCTCAAACCCTTTGACCGGGGCGAAGTGCCCGAAGCGGCGGAGCGGGCAAGGCAGCAGCTGATAGAGCCCCTTGCCGTGCTGAAGGAAGCCCTTTCCGGCGCAAGGAGCGCAAAGGCCAAAACAGAAGCGGCTTACGGATATCTGACGGCCCTCGATGTTCGCCGGAAGCTGACCGATGAAGCGGAAAAGCTCCGGGCGGCGGGCCAGTTTGAACATATGGAAGAATGCGCCCAGGTCTATAACATGCTGATGGAGCTGTTTACCCAGATGCATGCCATCCTCGGCGATGCACCCATCTCCACGGAACGCTATATCGCCGTGCTGCAGGAGGGCCTTTCCACCTATGAGGTGGGCGTCATCCCCACCACGGCGGATCAGGTGCTCTTCGGCAGTCTCGGCCGCACCCGCGCCCGCAGCGTCAGGGCGCTCTTTGTGCTCGGCGCGGTGGAAGGACTGTTTCCGGCCTATGCACGGGATGACAGCATGATAGACGATGCGGAGCTTTCGGCCCTTTCTTCGCTGGGACTTCCCGAACTTCCGTCGAGCCGCGAGCGGACGGAAAAGGAACTGAGCGATGTTTACGGCGCCGTGGCAAAACCCAGCGAATACCTGTACCTTTCCTATCCCCTCGGCGTGGGGACGGAGGCGGCGGTGCCCTGCCGTCTTGTGGATACGGTAAAGGCCATGTTTGCGGATGTAAAAGAAGAAACGGATCTTGCGCCTGCGCCGCCGGTCAGCGCGGAAACGGGCTTTAAACGGCTGGTGGAAGGTCTGCGCAACGGCGTGGATGCGGGCGCTTTCAGCGAAGAGACTGCCGCGCTTTACGGCGCATACCGGGCAGAGCCTGTCTATGCAGGGCGGCTTCGGGCGGCGGAAGAGGCGCTTTTCTACAACCGATCCCCGGAACCCTTCGGCAGGGAGCTTGCCGCAGCCCTTTACGGTGCGCCCCTTTACGGCAGCGCCACAAGGCTTGAGACCTTCAACGCCTGCCCCTTCAAGCATTTTGCCCGCTACGGGCTCAGGCTGATGCCGCCCCTTGAATACCGGGAGCGGCGGGCGGACGAGGGCACCTTCTGCCATGAGGCCCTTGCGCAGTTTACGGAAAAACTCATCGGCCTCGGCCGCGGTGCAAAGGACATCGGCAGCGAAGATGTGGGCCGCATGCTCGATGAGATCATACCGCCCCTTCTTCAAAGCCACAACAACGGCGTGCTGCTCGACACGGCACGCATGCGCGCCCTTGCGGGAAGGCTCGTGCGGCGCATCCGGGAGACCGCCAACGCCATCGTGCTGCAGCTTGCGCGCAGCCGCTTTGTGCCCCTCGGCGCGGAGGTGGAGTTCGGCCGGGGCAAGACCTACCCTCCCATTGAGCTTGCGCTGCCCGGCGGCAGGCGCTGCTGCCTTTCCGGAAAGATCGACAGGCTTGATGGCTTCCGGGACGAAACCGGCGAAAGCTTTATCCGCATCATTGATTACAAGACCGGCAGCAGCGATTTCAGCTATACGGATCTTTATTACGGACTGAAGCTGCAGCTGCCCCTTTACCTTGCCGCTGCCGCAGCGGCGGATGAAGCCGCCGCGAAGGTGAGCGCGGCGGGGTTCTACTACCTGCCCGTCAAGACCGCCGTGGCAAAGGCGGGCACCGAAGAAGCGGATCTCATGGAAACGGTGATGAAGACCTTCCGGCTGAAGGGCATCTCTCTCAACGAGGGCGAGCTTCTTGAGCTGCAGGGCGGCGATGCCGTTTTGCCGAAAAAGGGCAGCGGCGTTTTGCGCCGGGGGGAATTTGACGCTGTGACGGCTTTTGCAAAGCGCAAGGCGGAGGAGACTGCGGCGGCGCTCGCCGCCGGCAGGGCGGAAACGGCACCCTACCGCCGGAACAAACAGGATACCGCCTGCAGCCGCTGCGATTACGGCAGCCTTTGCGCCTTTGATCCCGCTTTTGCGGGCTGCCGCTACCGCAATGTGCGCACCGTGAAGGCGGAAGCATTCTTTAAGGAGGCGAACCATGACCAGATGGACGAATGAGCAGCGCGATGCCATTACCCTTGATGGCAATCTGCTCGTCAGCGCGGCGGCGGGCAGCGGCAAGACGGCTGTTCTGACAGAACGCTTTGTGCGCCTTGTGACGGAAGGTGCTTCCATCGGGGAATTTCTTTGTGTGACATTCACCACCGCCGCGGCGGCGGAGATGAAAAAGCGGGTGGAAAAACGGCTTACTGCGGCGGCGCTCGCCGCGGAGGATGAGGCGCTTCGGGAGCGGCTTTTCACCGCTGCCCGGGATACGGTAAGGGCAAATATCTCCACCATGCATGCCTTCTGCACGGAGGTGCTCCGGCGCCATTTCCACGAAGCGGGGCTTGACCCTTCCTTCCGCGTGGCGGACGAAGCGGAGATCCGCGTGCTCAAACAGGAAGTATGGGATGAGGTGGCGGAAGCGCGCTTTGAAAGCGATACCGGCACGTTTCAGCTGCTGCTTGAAGCCCTTTCCCCCCGGGAGGAGGAGGCGGCGGAAGAGATCCTGAAGCTTTATGATTTTATCCTTGCGCAGCCTGATCCCTTCGGGTGGCTGCGCACTGCCGCAGAGCGGTACCTTGCGGATGAGGATGCCCTCGCAGCTTCTCCCGCCATGGCGGAACTTGTAAAAAACGCAAAGCGGATCCTGCTTGCGGCGGCGGACCGGCTGCAGGGGCTCCGGGATGCTTATGCGGCAGAGTCGCCGAAAACGGCGGCACAGCTTGATGAGGAGATCATGGCGGTCCGGGGTCTTGCGCTGCAGGAAGGGTATGATGCCTATGGGGAAGCGCTGCGGCTTTTCCCCGGCTTTGCGCGCATCAGCTGGAAAGGGCTTGCGGAAACGGAAAAGGACAGGCTTTCCAAGGCGCGCGAAGGGCTCAAAAAGCTGATTCGGGAACAGCAGGAGATGTTCGCAAGGCCCCTTGCCGATGCGGCAGCGGAGCTGAAGGAGCAGTATCCCCTGATGCAGGAACTGTACTGTACGGTGGAAGCGCTGGACAAGCGTTACCGCGAGGTGAAATCCGCCCGCTCCGTGATCGATTACAGCGATATGGAACATATGGTGCTCAAGCTGTTCCGGGGTGATACCGCAGAGGAATACAGACGGCGCTTCCGGTACATTTTTATCGACGAATATCAGGATTCGAACCCGGTGCAGGAGGAGATCATCGCCGCCATCGCAAGGAAAGAGGGGCTCTTCCTTGTGGGGGATGTCAAACAGTCCATCTACCGTTTCCGCATGGCGGAACCCCGGCTGTTTATGGATCGTTATGCCCGCTACAAGGCGGAGCGGGGCGGGAAAAAGATCGACCTTAACGCCAATTTCAGAAGCGCACAGCGCGTGGTGGATGCGGTGAACGGCATCTTTTCGCGCATTATGAGCGCGGAGGCGGCGGAGATCGAATACGACGGTGCGGCTGCCCTTGTACACGGCAGGCAGGATGGGGGTATTTCCGGCGCGGCGGAGCTGATCCTTGCGGATATGCGTGCCCTTCCCGCCGGGGCGGAAGCGGATGAAGAGGGGGAGACTCCCTTTGATACGGATGAGGATGAGCGCCCCGACGCGGTGGAACTGGAAGCCGCCCTTGCGGCGGAGCGCATCCACAAACTGATGGAAACGGAAATGATCCCAGACAGGGAAACGGGGGAGATGCGCCCTTTGCGGTTTTCCGATTTTGCGGTGCTGCTTCGCTCTCACAAAGGCGTAGCGGGCATCTGGACGGAAACGCTGACGGCTTCCGGCGTGCCTGCCTATGCGGAGCTTTCCGGCGGCTTCTTCGATGCGGTGGAAGTGCGCATCTTTATGGATCTTCTTCGGGTGATCGACAACCGGCGGCGGGATATCTCTCTCGCGGCGGTGCTGCGCTCGCCCATCGGCGGCTTTACCACGGAGGAGATCGCCGCTCTTCGGGTGGAATACGGCAGGGATGAAAATGGCGAAATGCCCGCCTGTGCGGATTCCCTGATGAAAGCCGCCCGGTACGATACGCCCCTTGGCAAAAAGGCGGAAAAGATACTTTCCGATATTTCCCGCTGGCAGGATCTTTCGCGCCTTCTTTCCGTGGAGGAACTGTGCGGGCATATCCTTGACGAAACGGGCTATCTTCGCTTCCTTACGGCGCTGCCTTCCGGCAAACAGCGCGCGGCGAATATGGAAGCCTTTACGGAAAGGGCACGGCTTTACGAGCGAAGCGGCGTCAGAAGCCTTTCTTCCTTTCTTTCCTTTATGGAAAAGGTGGTCGGCACAGGCACCCTCGGCGCGGCGGAGACTGCCGGCGCGGATGTGGTGCGCGTGATGAGCATACACAAAAGCAAGGGCCTTGAATTTCCTGTGGTGATCGTGGCGGGTCTTGCAAAGAAATTCAACCGCCGCGGGGAAAGCGCCCTGCTGACGGCGGATGGTGCCCTCGGCATAGCGGCGAAGTACGAGATGCGGGGCATACGGCAGGAAAGCGTTTACAGAAAGGCCATCGCCGCAAGGATGCGCATGAAAAACCTGGCGGAAGAGATGCGCGTGCTGTATGTGGCCATGACCCGCGCAAGGGAAAGGCTCATTCTTCTCTCCGCGCTGCCGAAGGCGGAAAAGGCGGTAAGGGAAGCGGGGTTCAGCCTCAGCCGGGCGAGCGTGGCAAACGCCGGCAGCTTTATCGATTGGATCCTCGGCGCGGTGATGGCAACGGAGGATGGGGACATCCTGCGAAAGCATTACGGCATCCCCTGGAAACCTGCGGCGCCTTCCATGGGCATCGATGTATCCCTGCGCGCCGCGGCAGGCAGCGCCCTTCTTGATCACAGGATGACGGAAGGGGCATACGCCCGCTTTGTCCGGAGCGCGGAAACGGGAGGGGAAGATTACCGCTGCCTTTTTGAAAGCGCCTATGCGTTTGCGGCGGATACGGTGATCCCGAGCCGCGTGAGCGTAACGGGGCTTGCGGGCAAGGAGATCAGCATGGCGGAAGCACCGCTTTTTGCCGCAAAGGACGCAAGGTTCACCGCGGCGGACCGGGGCACGGCGGTGCATACGCTGCTTTGTGCCATACCCCTTGCCGTCCACAGCACTGCATCCATGAAAGCGGAGATCGACCGGCTTGTACACGCGGGCATCCTTTCGCCGGAGGAAGGGGCGGCCATCCGCCCTTACCGCATTGCATCCTTCTTTGCATCGGCAGTGGGCAGGCGGCTCATTGCGGCAAAAGAGGTGCTTCGGGAGCAGGAATTCAATTACCGGGTCAGCGCAAGGCGGCTCCTCGGTGCGGATACGGATGCGGAGATATTGCTGCAGGGCGTGATCGACTGCTGCTTTATGGAGGATGATGGTTGGGTGCTGCTTGACTACAAGACGGATTATGTGCCGGAAGGCACGGACCCCCGCCTTGCGGCGGCAAAGCACACGGAGCAGCTGTTCCTGTATGCGGAGGCGCTTCAGGCGCTGACGGGAAAGCCGGTGAAAGAAGGCTATGTGTGCCTGCTCAACATCGGAGAAAATGTGCGGATGCTGTAAAGGGTTGACGGAAAGGCGGCTTCAGCTGGTATAATGGCAGCGGAAGGAACTTTTGAACGAAACCGAACCATATAAACCAAAATATAAAAACGGGAGAAAGACGATCATGGAAAAAGCAAAGGTGTTTTTTACGGATTTCCGTACGGTGGGCGCTGATGTGAGCCTGCCGAAGAAGCTGCAGCGGCTGATGCGCCGTGCCGACATCGGCAATATCGATATGGAGGGCAAGTTCGTTGCCATCAAGATGCACTTCGGCGAGCTTGGCAACCTCGGCTACCTGCGCCCGAACTATGCCCGCGCCG
>SVGX01000074.1 GCA_015056105.1 Clostridiales bacterium
CAGCGGCACCGTCTGCGCCATCAATGAGGAGCTGGTGGATTCCCCCGAGCTGCTCAACAGCGACTGCTACGGCGCATGGATCATTAAGGTCGAGAACGTGACCGAAGAGGAAGAACTGCTGGACAACGTCGCCTACGAGGCATTCTGCGCCGAGGAGGGCTAATAATGGGAAGCTATATCCCGTCTACTCCGGAGCAGCGCCGCGCGATGCTTGAGGCCATCGGTCTCAAGGATTTCAAGGAGCTGTACCGTGATGTGCCCGGCGAGATGTATCTCGACGAGCCTCTGAACATCCCCGAGGGTATGAGCGAACTGGAAGTCAGCCGTGCGCTGACCGCCATGGCCGCCAAGAACACCATCTACTCCACTATTCTGCGCGGTGCCGGTGCTTACGATCACTTCATTCCCAGCATCGTCAAGTACATCCCCGCCAAGGAGGAGTTCCTCACCGCTTACACTCCCTATCAGGCCGAGATGAGCCAGGGTATCCTGCAGTCCATCTTCGAGTACCAGACCATGATCTGCGAGCTCACCGGCATGGACGTTTCCAACGCTTCCGTCTACGACGGTGCCACCGCCGCCGCCGAGGCCGCCGCCATGTGCCGCGACCGCAAGCGCAAGGTCACTCTGATCTCCGCCGCCGCCCATCCCGACACCATCCGTACTGTCCGCACCTACTGCTACGGTACCGGCGACGAGCTGCGTATCGTTCCCGTCAAGGACGGCAAGACCGACATGGATGCTCTCAAGTCCATGCTGGGCGATGATGTCGCTTCCGTTTACATTCAGCAGCCCAACTTCTTCGGCTGCTTTGAGGACGCCACTGAGATCGGCGAGGCTGTCCACGCCGCAGGCGCCATGTACGTCATGGGATGCAACCCCATCGCTCTCGGCATCATGAAGACCCCCGCCGAGTGCGGCGCGGATATCGCCGTGGGCGAAGGCCAGCCCCTCGGCATGCCCATCAGCTTCGGCGGCCCCTACCTTGGCTTCATGGCTGCCACCCAGAAAATGATGCGCAAGCTGCCCGGCCGCATTGTCGGTGAGACCGTAGATGCAAAGGGCGAACGCGCCTATGTTCTTTCCCTGCAGGCCCGCGAGCAGCACATCCGCCGCGAAAAGGCTTCGAGCAACATCTGCTCCAATCAGGCTCTCTGCGCCCTTACTGCCGGCGTCTATATGTCCGCAATGGGCCTCAAGGGCATGGCGGAAGCTGCCAACCAGTCCATGGCGAAGGCGCACTACCTTGCAAAGGGTCTCTCGGCCATCGAAGGCGTTTCCCTCAAGCATGAAGGCGCGTTCTTCCATGAGTTTGTCACCGTGATGCCCAAGGCCGAAGAAGTGCTCGCAGCCCTTGCGGATGCGGATATCCTCGGCGGTCTGCCCGTTGAAGGCGGCATTCTTTGGTGCGCCACGGAAAAAGTCAGCCGTGAAAAGCTGGATAAGACCATCGCCATCGTAAAGGAGGTGCTCGCGAAATGAAACTGATCTTTGAAAAAAGCGTTCCCGGCCGCGGCACCATCATGCTCGGCAAGTGCGATGTGGAAGCCGTCGCCCTGCCTGCGGAACTCTGCCGTCAGGAAGCCCCGGCCCTGCCCGAGATCAGCGAGACCGATCTTTCCCGCCACTACACCGAGCTTTGCCAGAAGGTACACGGCGTGAACTGCGGTTTCTATCCCCTCGGGTCCTGCACCATGAAGTACAACCCCCGTATCGACGAGGAGATCGCGGCGCTGCCCGGCTTCACCGCCGTGCACCCCCTTGCTCCCAAAGAGACGGTGGAAGGCTGCTATGAGGCTCTTGACACCGCAAAGAAATACCTTTGCGAAGTCACCGGCATGGATGATATGACCTTCCAGCCTGCCGCCGGCGCCCACGGCGAATTTACCGGCGTACTGCTCATCAAGCAGTATCATGAAAGCCGCGGCGAGAGCCACCG
The DNA here is from genome assembly GCA_015056105.1 of Clostridiales bacterium. Classification (GTDB taxonomy): domain Bacteria; phylum Bacillota; class Clostridia; order Christensenellales; family CAG-138; genus UBA1685. The sequence continues at coordinate 1,940 of SVGX01000074.1, forward strand.
CAACAAGATCATCGTACCCGACTCCGCTCACGGCACCAACCCTGCCACCGCTGCCATGTGCGGCTATGAGATCGTCAATATTCCCTCCGCCCCCAACGGCTGTGTGGACCTTGATGCGCTCAAGGCTGTTCTCGGCAACGACACCGCGGGCCTGATGCTCACCAACCCCAACACCGTGGGTATTTTCGATGAGAACATCCTCGAGATCACCCGCCTTGTGCATGAGGCCGGCGGCCAGTGCTACTATGACGGCGCCAACCTCAACGCCGTTATGGGCGCCGTTCGCCCCGGCGATATGGGCTTTGACTGCATCCATATGAACCTGCACAAGACCTTCGCCACCCCCCACGGCGGCGGCCCCGGCGCAGGTGCGGTGGGCTGCAAGGGTCACCTTGCCAAGTTCCTTCCCTCCAGCGCGCTGATGGACAATGACGGCCGTCTGCAGGTCAGGAGCTTTGCGGGCAACTTCCTCGTTGTCATCAAGGCCCTCACCTATGTGATGACCCTCGGCGCCGAAGGCATCCGTGAAGCTTCCGCCAATGCGGTGCTCAACGCCAACTACCTCATGCGTAAGATCCAGGGCACCTTCGAGCCTGCCTTCGACCGCATCTGCATGCATGAGTTCGTTCTTGACCTCAGCGAGTTCAAGAAGCGCACCGGCGTTTCCGCCCTCGACGTAGCGAAATCCCTCATCGACCACGGCATGCATCCCCCGACGATGTATTTCCCGCTCATCGTTCACGAAGCGCTCATGCTTGAGCCCACCGAGACCGAGAGCCGCGAGACCCTTGACTGGGCGGCAGAGATCTTCCGCAAGCTGTATGCCCTTGCGGAGACCGACCCCGAATACATGCACAACGCACCCCACAACGCCGCCATCGCCCGTCCGGACGAAGTGCGCGCCGCAAGGACGCCCGTCCTTCGCTACACCAAATAAAACAGAGTCAAAAACTGTCGCCCAAGGGCTTGCCTTTGGGCGACAGCCAAGAACAGGAGAATATGATGAGCGAATATCAACTGATCGTCATCGGCGCAGGCCCCGGCGGCTACATGGCCGCGCTGCAGGGCGCAAAGCACGGCCTTAAGACCGCCGTGGTGGAAGCACGTGAAGCGGGCGGCACCTGCCTAAACCGTGGCTGCATCCCCACCAAAACGCTGCTCCATTCTTCCGAGATCTTCTCTGCCGCAAAGAACGCAGAGCATGCCGGCATCAAAGTGAGCGGTATAGAAGCGGATATCCCTGCCATCTTTGCCAACAAGAAGCAGGTCTCCGAAACCCTTTCCGCCGGCATCGAAGGCCTGTTCAAGAAGGCCAAGGTAGACCTCATCCGCGGTAAGGCCACCATTACCGCAGCGGACTGCATCGATGTCACCGATGCCGAGGGCAACGTTACTGCTTACACCGCAGACAATATCCTCATTGCCACCGGTTCCGTCCCAGCGATGCCCCTCATCCCCGGCCTTGACCTTGATGGCGTGATGAATTCCGATGCCCTTCTTGAAGGTGCGGATCACCTTTACGAATCCATCGTCATCATCGGCGGCGGTGTCATCGGTGTAGAGTTCGCCACCTTTTTCAGCGAGCTTGGCACAAAGGTCACCGTCATTGAAGGCCTTGACAGACTGCTTCCCAACCTCGACAAGGAGCTTGGCCAGAACCTTGCACAGCTTCTCAAAAAGCAGGGCGTCAGCATCTGTACCGGCGCTATGGTGAAGGAAGTGCGCAAGGCAGAAGGCGGCCTTGAGGTCATCTTCACCGCCAAGAACGCAGAAAACAGCGCCGTAGGCGAAGTGGTTCTCTGCGCCATCGGCCGCAGGCCCTATACCGAGGGTCTCTTTGTCCCCGGCCTTGAGATCGAAATGAAGGGCCGCAGCATCGCTGTGGACGAGAACTTCGAGACCAGCATCAAGGGCGTTTACGCCATCGGCGACGTCAGCGCAAAGATCCAGCTTGCCCATGTGGCCACCGCCCAGGGCATCGCCTGCGTGGATCATATCGCCGGCAAGAAGAGCGAAGTGGATCTTTCCATCGTCCCCAGCTGCATTTACTGCCGTCCGGAGATCGCCTCCGTCGGCATGACCGATGCGGAAGCCAAGGCAGCGGGCATCAACGCGAAGGTGGGCAAGTGCGTCATGCACGGCAACGGCCGCACCCTCATCGCAGGCGCAGGCCGTAGCTTCATGAAGGTTGTCGCCAATGCAGATACCCGCGAGATCATCGGCGCGCAGATGATGTGCGTGAACAGCACGGACATGATCAGCCAGCTCAGCGAAGCCATCGCCAACCACCTGACTGCCGCGGATCTTCTCCGCGCCATGCGTCCTCATCCCACCTTTGAGGAAGCCCTCACCGAAGCCCTCGAGGACCTTGAAGCAAAGCTTGGCTAAATGGACATACAAAAAGCGCAGTTTGAAAAAACTGCGCTTTTTTATTTTTTCCGCTGCGCTCAGGAAAGCCGTTCCCTGAGTGCAAGCACCTTTTGTTCGATCCTTTGGATCACATCGATAAAAGCTTCATCCGGCTTTCCCGTGGGGTCTTCAAGCCCCCAATCCTCCCGGTGAGTGCAGGGCAGGTTCGGGCACTCGACATTGCAGCCCATGGTGATCACCACATCGACAGGGGGCAGTTCATCAAGGAGCTTGCTTCGCTGCGTTTGTTCCATATCGATACCGTGTTGCTGTTTCATCAGCCTGACCGCATCCCGATTGATGTGCGGCTTTGTTTCCGTTCCCGCGGAATAGCTTTCAAATACATCAAAGGCCAGTTCTTTGCCCAACGCCTCTGCGATCTGACTGCGGCAGGAATTGTGCACGCAGATAAAGGCAACACGTTTCATCGACCGCTCCTTTCCTGTGATCAACTTATCGTTTTCTGCTGCTGAAAGCCGCCGCTTCCCGAAGGAAGCCCAGCAGCTCATCATCTGTTTCCGCTGGGGAGCCGATCATCACATGATGTGTGACCCGGTTTTCACAGGGATATGCCACCGCATCGATGCGGGGAGAATACACTGTATACGGAAGCGAAAACGTGACCGTCAGCCATGTTTGGGGTCGTTCCTTTGCCTTTCTCACCGGCAGAAAGGATACCGCCGCAAACATGTACTTCGTGAAAAAGCCGATCTGAGTTTTGGCTGCTTTGATCCTCACATCCGGTATCTCTGCAAGGATCCGCTTTTCAAGGCTGTGATAAAGGGGCAAGGCATCTTCGTGCCCCATAAAAAACTGCAGAAAGTCTCCATCCATGGGTCATACTTCCGGACAGCGGTAACGCGGCTTTCCCTTGCTCTTTTCCCCGTATTCGATGGCTTCCGCCGGGCAACAGCAGATGCACGCCATGCAATGGGTGCAGTTTTTGCCCCAAACGGGTCTGCTGTTTTCAAGGGAAATGTTGTTGAGCACGCAGTTTTGTACGCAGGCGCCGCAGCCGGTACACGCGTCCGTTGCTTTGAATGCATCCGCCTTGACATAAAACCGGTAAAAGCCCTCGTTGATCTTACCGCTTTTGAGCTTATCCCCGGCGTTTACCTTCAATGCCGGGAAGCTTTCACCTTTTTTGATCTTTTTCGCCGCATCAAGAAGAACCGGCTTTGCCACCGCCACGATCTTCTTCGACTCCTCTTCATTCGGCACAGGGAACATGGCAACGTAGTTTTCCGGCATCACAAGGGTCAGGAGGCCTTTGAACACAAGTCCTTTTGCCTCGCAAAGCTTCTCCGCATATTCCGCCGCATTGCCCGTATCGCTGCCGCAGGTCAGAATGAACCATGCCTCTTTGCTGCCCAAAAGTTCTGCCGCGCCGATAAAATCGGAAAACAGCCGGGGCATGCGCCAGGAATAGGTGGGAGCCGTAAACACCCAGGGCTTTTCGGAGGAAAGCTTTGCCTTCTCCCCTGCCTTGATGGCAGCACCTGCATCAAACAGCACATCGTCAAGGTGCTTCGCAAGCTCTTTCGCAGCAAAACGGCTGTTGCCGGTGCCGGTAAAGTAAACGATCATAGTATCCTCCTTGCTGCCGGACGGATATACCGCCCCGATAACAGCATCATATCATATTTTGAAGGTATAGAAAAGCGCTCCCGCGGAGCGCTTGCTGCGTTTTGCTTTGCTGTCAACCCATAGGAAAAAACACAATTTCTTCTACCGTTGCGACACCGCCATAAAGCGTATCATTGAATCTTCCGCTCTCGAGATAATGTGCCAGCACAAACTTCGACGTAAAAGGCATTGGAAGCAGCATCACCTCTTCTAAGGGGACCCACTTGAGAATTCCCTCATTGGAAGAAAGCATCCTCTCCTCCTTCAAGTTGGCAAAGAAATAATAATTCTGCCGCACTTCGCCGTTTACATTGCGAAGCGCAATATAACGCAGCGACAGGTCTTCAACCATATCCGCTGTAATGTCGATCTCCTCCTTCATTTCCCGCAAAGCGCATGCTTTGGGATCGTTCAGTTCATGCGGTTCAAAATGGCCGCCGGCAGCGCCGATATACACATCGTTCGCCACCCTGCTGCCCTGCCGGTAAAGCAGCAGCATATTCTCATTACGGATCAAATACACGGATGTCATGTTGCGAAGTGAAGGTACCATGCTCATTTTTCTTCCCCCTTATCTCTCAATAACGATTCACAATGATCAAAAGCAAAAGATTGCTATTTCAACAAAATGAGGGTTATCGTTAATTTTCGTAACAGGGATACACTGCTGCTGTTTTGATTTTACAGCTTCTTGCAAGTGATCCCGCCTGTAGTCAGGTAGTTTTCACCAAAGATGATTTTGGCAAAGCCGCCCTTGCGGCCGAATGTCTTCTTCCCGATGGGATAGAGTTGACTGGTAAATTCGTCGTCGCCGCCAAGAAACTTTGCGTACAGCTTTCCGTCTTG
>SVGX01000005.1 GCA_015056105.1 Clostridiales bacterium
TAGCTGTAAGTGCCGATCAGCTCTGCCAACACGTTTTTGCCGCTGCCGACGGTGACGGCTGCGGCGCCGTCGCCAAAGAGCATTTCGTTCTGCCCGTCTTCGAAGGGAAGGCGGCAGTCTGCAGCGGTCACAAGGGTGCTGCGGCCGGCCTGCGCCGCATCAAAGGCGGCAAGCATGGCCTCGGAGGCGCAGCGCAGGGAACCTGCAAAGTCCGCGGCGCGGATATTCTTTCGCATATCGAGGGCAGAGGAGATCACCGTTGCACACTGCTTTTCCTTATAGGGGGCGCAGGTACTGCAGTAGTAGATCCCGTCAAGGGTACGGGGATCGCCGCCGCAGTCAAGGGCGGCGGAAACAGCCATGGTGATGCTGTCCTCATCGTAATTGGCAACGGCCTTTTCGCCTTTCATGGCGGATTTCCCGTAAGCCTCGCCGATCTTTGCGCGCTGCAGGCGGTTGTAGGGAATATAGGCGCCATAGGATGTGATACCGATCATGGTGCTGTCCTTTCTATTTGTAGAGTCGGTTTTATCGGGAAGGGGGAGCGTGCTCCCCCTTTTTTGTTTGCTCTAAGGCAAATCAATTCATGGGGCGCTTGAGACCCACCTGGCTTGCACCATCCACCCAGATGACCTGGCCGCTGATATAGCCTGCGCCATCGGAAGCGAAGAAGGCAGCGGCCTCTGCCATGTCGGCGGGCTGGCCGAAGCGGCCAACAGGGATGCCGTTGGGCACGCCCTGGGCGAACACCTTGGAATTGGCCCGGGACATGGGCGTTTCAATGGTGCCGGGACAGATGGCGTTCACGGTGATGCCGTGGCGGCCCATTTCAAGGGCAGCGGTCTGGGTGAGAGCGTTGACGCCCGCCTTGGAGGCGGAGTAGTTCGCCTGACCCACGTTGCCGCGGCAAGAAGAGGAAGAAATGTTGATGATCCTGCCGTAACCCTTTTCGCGCATGGTGTAATACACAGCCTGCATCATCAAGAAGGGGCCCTTGAGGTTGACGCGCATCACGGCGTCCCACTGCTCATCCGTCATCTTATGCAGGATCGCATCCCTGAGGATGCCTGCATTGTTCACAAGGATGTCGATGGTACCCCACTTGTCAAGGGCGGTCTGGGCGATGCGCTTGGTGTCCTCGCGGCAGCCCACATCGCCGATGGCATAGATGGCTTCGCCGCCGAGGGCGGTGATCTCTTCCACCACTTCGCGGCAGGTATCTTCATTGATATCACATACCACCACGTTTGCACCTTCCGCTGCAAGCCGCAGCGCAATGCCCTTGCCGATACCCTGACCGGCACCTGTTACGATCGCAACTCTTCCTTTTTTGATCGCCATAACTGTAACCTCACTTTCAAATGATTGAAATCAGTTTGTTTTACCAAAAGCGCCTGATTCGATCAGCGCTTCATATTCTTCCTTGCTGTGGCCGAGCACATCGCAGATGATCTCCTCCGCATGCTCGTTGAGCAGCGGGGGGATGCCCATTTCGCCCGGCGTTTCGGACATGTGGATCTGATTGCCGCGGGCCAGCACCGTTTTCATGGAAAGCTGCGGTGTTTTGAGCGGGGCGATCATGCCGCGTTCAAGGAAATGGGGATCATCCTTCAGCTCCTGCAGCGTCATGATCTTGAAGCAGGGGATGCCCTGCGCGCGCAGCATGTTCTCCGCTTCTTTGATATCGCCCACGGAATCGAGCCAGCCTTCGATCAGCTCGATCACCTTCGGCAGGTTTTCGGGCTGCGCCCTGTCGCCGGCCGTGGCAAAGCCCGGCTTTTCCGCATATTCTTCCTTGCCCATCACCTTGCAAAGCTTGCCCCAAAGGTTGGGGTTGATGGCGCCAAGGGCAATGCTGCCCTGCTTGCCGTTGAAAACACCGTAGGGGCCCATCAACGCATGGTGGTTGCCGGTGCGCATGATCTTCGGGTTCAGGAAGCCGGAAGGAATATGGTCATTGAGGGCGATGGCGCATTCTGCGATGGAAAGATCGATATGCTGACCGATGCCTGTTCTTTCTCTGTAGAAGAGGGCGGCGGAAATGGCGCCGAAGCCATTGTATGCGCAGCAGTAATCCGCAATGGAGGGGCCGATGCGGGTGGGAGGCATATCCGCAAAGCCATTGACGAACATCAGTGCGCTTGCTGCCTGAGCGATCATGTCGTAACCGGGCAGATCCTTATAAGGGCCGGTCTGGCCGAAGCCGGAAATGGAACACATGATGAGGCGGGGATTGAGCGCCTTCAGCGCCTCATAATGGAGGCCGAGCCGCTGCATGACGCCGGGGCGGCTGCTTTCAAGGAACACATCCGCAGAGGAGAGCAGCTCAAGGAACAGCTTTTTGCCCTCCGGGCTCTTGACATCAAGGGTAATGGAACGTTTGCCGCGGTTCAGCCAAAGGTTGGAAAGGCTGTGCCCCTCGATGCGGGGGGAGAAGCCGCGGCTGTCATCGCCGACGCCGGGTTTTTCCACCTTGATCACATCTGCACCGAAATCTGCCATCATGGCAACGGTAAGGGGGCCTGCGACATTGTTGCCAAAGTCGATTACACGAATACCTTCAAATAACTTTTTCATATTGCGCCGCCTTTTCTTTCATAATTGCTGAAAATGAAGATGAGATGAGACTGTGGGCTATTGACAGGATTATGGTAACACGCAAAAAAAACATTGTCAACAAAAAGTTATTGACAATTGGTTGTTAATATGGGATAATTAAAGTTTATGTCTGCTTAAAATTTTCAATGAAATTTTTAATGAATCAGCAGCGCGGAGGCTGCTTGCCGCAAACAAAAAAAGAATGCCGCCGGAGGATCATTCCGGAGGCATACTTTTTTAGGAAGGATGGGTGCATGAAGCGGTATCTTACTCCCCGAAATACAGGGGCGCAAAATCCGAGCGGCGGTGGAAATCACATATGAAGAAACCGTGTGCGCTATATGATCTCCTGTTCAAGCGCATCGAAAACCGGCGCATTGAAGAAAGCGCCAAGACCGATATCGAGACCGTCGCACAGCTTTTTGATCGTGACAATGGAAACATCACGGCGTTCATCATCCAGCATGCTGTAAACAGTGGATGGTGTTACACCGGACCGTGTTGCCAGTTCATTTGGTTTGATATTCCGCTCATTGCAAATTTCTGAAAAACGCGCAACGACAGCTTGTTTTACTTTCATGTTCTCACCTCGTAACAAGCGTAAAAAATATTGCGCATATGCGTATACGCAATTGCGTACATTATGGAGCTTAGTTTAAAATGAATTCAAAAAACAGAAAAGGTGTATTTATGAATAAGGAAGCTGACAGGATCATTGCGCTGATCGCAGCGCAGGAACATGTTTCAAAGGAGGAAGTGTTGAAAGAAATGCAGGCTGCCATTGATGCAGGCTATAACAGCACCGATCCCTCCGTTCGGGCACAGTGGGATGCAATGCCTTTTCACGGCAAGCCTGCTCCGCAGGAGTTCATTGCTTATTTGGCCGGAGCGATCAGTGAAAAAACATGGAAGCATTGATGGAAAGGGAGCGCCGGTGCTCCCTTTTTCACATTTACGCAGCGAACAAAAAAAGTCCTCGGCCTTTGTGCAGGGTCGGGGACTTGTTATGCAGGAAAACCTCATTCCGCAAAATACAGCGGCGCGAAATCGCAGCGGCGGTGGAAATCGCACACCGGGCCGGTAATGGGCGACCAGTAAAGACCGTGATCGATGGGAGCAAGCTCGCCGCACTTGTAGAAGTTGCAGGCGGCTTCGCCGGTGAAGGCATAGCCCGGGCAGTAAAGCTGAAGGAAGGAAAGGGGGATCTCGTATTCGATGCCCCAGCCGCCTTCAAAGAAGAAGGGCTTCGGGTCGAAGATCATCTCTGCGTTTTCCACGATCTGCCTGACGTGCAGGCTGCGCCCCGTGCCAAAGCCGAGGTACAGCGTTTTGATGGGGTTCCACTCGAAATTGAAGTAGCGGTCTTCGTTTGCGTTGGGGGCGAAGAAGAATTCAAGGCAGCTGTCCTCACAGACCATGTCAAGAAGGCCGCTAAGCTCCGCGCGATAGGGATATTCCGTGGCTTCCATGCGGATAAAAAGCTTATCCTTGCTGTGACAGCACTGTGCCTTTACCTGCATGGTAAGGCCCTTGTTGGAGGGGGTGGGCACAAGGTGCGCTTCCGGCACGCGGCTCCAATCCGGCGTTTCCATATAGGGGGCAGTATAGGAAAGGGAAGTTTTCTGTTGTTCCATAGGATCCTCCTTGATCTTGCGGCGCTTACTTCTCGCCGAGTTTTTCGTACATTTCGTCGTAATCCTTCAACATGGCCTTGAGCACGTTGGGGATATCGAGGGAATAAGGGCAGCGGGAAGCGCAGGCACGGCATTCGATGCAGTTTTCGATGCGGTGCATCTTCTCGTGGTATTCCTTTGTCATGTACTGGGCGGCAGGCGCACGGCGGATGAGGCAGTTCATGCGGGCTGCCTGGGGGATGTCGATCTCCATGGGGCAGGGCAGGCAGTAGCCGCAGCTGCGGCAGAAGCCGCCCACAAGCTCCGCACGGTCCTTATCGATGACGGCTTGCAGCTCGGGGGTGATGACCTTGTTTTCCTTTTCGGCTTCGCGGAGCCACTCATCGAGCTCATGCTCGCGCTGGATGCCCCAGATGGGCACCACGGTGGGATACTGTGCGATAAAGGCGGCACAGGCGGCAGCGTTGTTAAGAAGGCCGCCCGCAAGGCCCTTCATGGCGATGAAGCCCATATCCGCTTCTTTGCAAAGCTCCACAAGGCCGATCTCTTCTTCGGAAGCAAGGTAGCTGAAGGGGAACTGCAGCGTTTCATACAGCCCGGAAGCGATGGCTTCCCTGGCGATGTTCATGCGGTGGTTGGTGATGCCGATATGGCGCACGTAGCCCTTTTTCTTTGCATCGAGGACAGCAGCAAAGGCGGAATCCGGATCGTTGGGATCGCTGAGGGATGCGGGGTTGTGGAACTGCAGCAGGTCGATGTAGTCCGTTTTGAGCATCTTCAAGCTGTTTTCGATGTGGGCGGTGACGGTCTTGTAATCCTTGCCGGCGGATTTGGTGGAAATGACGATGTTCTTTCTCACGTCGCTCAGGGCAAGGCCAAGCTTATATTCGCTGTCGGTATAAGAATTGGCGGTATCGAAATAGTTGATGCCGCTTTCATAGGCACGGCGTACGAGCTTCACCGCATCCTCCGTGGAAAGCCGCTGAATGGGCAGCGCACCGAAGGATGTTTCCGTGACCATCAGTTCAGTGCGGCCAAGCCTGATCTTTTTCATAAGTTCGCACCTCCATTAAGAAGATTATAACACAGCCATACCGCTTTCCGAAGCGGCAAACGAAAAAAACATGTATTTTCTATATGTTTGAAAAAACGAGCATATGAAGGGATAAGGTATGCTTGCGGACATTGACAACAGAACAGTGGGAAGCAAACACTTCCGGGCAGCGCATATGCAGCAGCATGTTTCAGTAACGGCACAGCGTAAAACACGATAACACAGATCACACCATATATAAGGAAAGGAAACAGGAATGAAGATCGAAATACTGCGGGGAAAAGAGCACATTGGCGGCAACATCATCAAAATTACGGCAGGCGAAACGGTAATCCTTCTTGACTGCGGCGCCATGCTGCCGAAGATCGGCGAAGAAAAACGGGAAGACGATTTTGACATAAGCAGCATCGGCAGGGTGGATGCGGTATTCCTTTCCCACCACCACGGCGACCACAGCGGCCTGATTGAAAAGCTGCCGAAGGAAACGGCGCTGTACGCATCGCCGGAAACGGTGGGGTTTATGGATCACTGTGACCTTTACCTTGGAAAAAACCTTCGCACCGGCAAACGGGCGGTGCACGGCCTTTTCGACAATGAGCGGGTGCAGGTTGGCAGCCTGTTTGTGACGCCCTTCCGGGCGAAGCACAGCGCGGAGGGCGCCATGATGTTCCTTGTGGAGGGGGAAGGAAAGCGCATCCTCTACACCGGGGATTTCAAGGAAAGCGACCTTTATGCGGGAAAGCTCGACCTGCTTATCACCGAAGGTACCATGCTCACGCGGGATGGGGGCCCTTATCGGGATGAAGATGATGTGGAAGCGGCCCTGCGCCGCCTGATGCGCAAAACACAGGGGCGCATTTTCGTGCTTACTTCCTCCGCCAATATCGGGCGCATCCGCTCCGTGATCGGTGCGCGCAATGCGGTATGTCCGGACAGGATCGGCTATCCCTATCTGAGCGGCGAAGGGGAAACGCCTCGCCCCATCATGCAGGATGTGTTTTTGAAGTACACCCTTGAAAACACCGGGCATAGCGACCTTGCGGCGCCCTATGCCTTTATCAGCCACAAATTTGACACCGCGGCGGATCAAGCCTATGACCGCATCGCCAAGCATTACTGTGACACGGGTACCGCCGCAAGCTGCCGCCGAATTGCGGCGTTTTCACGGGCGGTGGTGTTCATCCGCGCTTCCATGACATCCATGCTGCAACGGCTGATGGAAGGCGGCATGGATGTCAGCGAGGATGTGCTGGTGTTTTCCATGTGGCGGGGCTACGAGGAAGATAACGTTGTGAAGCGGCTTGTGGATTTGTTTAAAGACCGGGGCGCGAAGATCGAATACGTCCACAGCGGCGGCCATGCGGAGCGGGAGACGCTGCGTGCTTTCATTGAAAACTGCCGTCCGAAGAATGTGGTCTGCATCCACAGCGAAAATGCGGAAAATATCAGAAGCATCGCGGGGGAAGCACGGGTGCTCGAAGAGAGCGTGATCGAACTGTAAAAGGAAAGGGGAAAGAAATGGAAAGAGGCGCCTCAAAGACGGGCATGCAGCTTGAAGCGGTGCGAAGGATGCATTTGATGGGGTTTTCCGAAACCTGCATCCGTAATTTTGAAAGGGGCATCACCGAAATGACGCTCCTTGACGGAAACAAAGCCGCAAGGGGGCGGCGGATATATCCTCTTGACGAAACTGCACGGCGGCTGGTGGAAAAGCTGCCGCCCCGGTATCTTGTGTTCCATGTGCTGCTTGAAAGCTGTCCGCCGCCAAGGCGCTATGTGCTGCTGGCGGTGGAAAAGGAGCCGTACACATGGAAAACCGGCTGTATCCCCTGCGGCGGCGGGCGCTACTGCCGCACGAAGCGGGAAAAACAGGAAGAAGTATACGGCGAAATAAACGGCATGCCCCGGCAGATGTTTCCAAGCGGCGTGTATCCCACAGGGGCATACCGCCACATGTGCTTTGTGTTTTCGGAAGAGAAAAAGGAGATCCTGAGCTGCGTGTTCGTGCCAAACGGCAGGGGCAGCCTGCAGCGGTTTATGCAGGAAGCGGAACTGTAAAAAAGCTCCGGCTGATGATCGGCCGGAGCTTTTTGCTGCTTTGCGGTCAAAACTGATCCCATGGCTTGAAAACGGAAAGGTCAACATCCTCCGGTTTGTCACGGTATTGGTAAAGGAAGCTGCCCCGATCATCGCCGAGCTGTTTTTCGCAGATACTTTTTACCGTGCCGCCGTCAAGCCCCGGGCCTTTTGTGAACAGGAAAGCATAGCGCAGATCCACATCCGCCGGGTGATCCTTCCAATGCGCAAGCAGGCGCAAAAGACTGTCGGGCTGCGCTTCCACAAGGCCGTAAGGCGCACGGCACATGGCATCGAAACGGCGGAGGATCTCGGAAACATAGTTTTTCTTTGCATCCGCATGTTCCAATGCAAGCATATCCTGCGCATGCTTTTTGAGACCGGAATTGTTCTCGCAGGCGGAACGGTTGCATTTGTATTCAATAACGGTCAGCTCCGCTTTTTTGCCGCCATCGCGCATGCGAAGCGCAGCAAGGTCGAAACGGGCGGAAACCTTGCCGCTGCTGCCCGGGCGGAGATAGTTTAGGGGAATGCTGCTTTCAAAATCGCACACCACCGTGCCGTTATGGACGGCAAAGCTTCTGTGGCTGCGCGCGATGACGGTTTGCAGCGCCCGCTCCTTATCCGCATCGCTGCCGTTTACGGCAAACCGGCTGTGGGTGGCTTCAAGCAGCGCGGGCAGGTTTTGGAGGACTGCGGCACAAAACGCTTCTTCCCGTTCCTTCGACACTTTGCTTACCTTGAATTTGCCGCCGCGCGGGCCTTTCAGGGCTTTGCCCTGATGGTCGAGCAATGTGAGAACGGTGATCATTTCCATGGAACCCGGTCTTTCCGACGGCCTTTCTGTGAAAACGGGAGTGCATATCCTGCCATCCACGGTTTTCAATACGGACAGCGCAGCCGAAAGAAGGGCGGGGCTGTCCTTCACATATTTGAGATATTCGATGTCGAAAGGGGTGATACGGGCTGCGGCTCCGATGGGGATCTCCAGCAATCTGCCGCCGCAGGCATATATGCGAAGATGTGTTTTATCGTAGCTCGGTTTTTTATCGTAGCTCGGCCCGCAGATGAAAACGCTGTCCTGCTCTTTCAGCACCTGCATGAGTTTGTTCAGATATCCTGCCCTGCTGTTCATTTCTCTTCCCCCTTCTTACCGGTATGTTTCCATCATCTTTTCAATATCCGCCTTCACCTGCTGCCGCAGCGATGCCGGGCGGATCACCTCGCAGTTCGGGCCGTACTGCAGCGCAAAGAAGCGCATGCCTTCCTCCGCCGCCTTCACGCGGACGAACATGTATGTTTCATCGATGGGCTCCATCTCCGCACCCTTGCCGAAGGTGCCGTATACTGCCCCTGCAAGGCTGCGGGGCATTTTGAGGGTGACGGTAACGGGCGTGCCGCCGTACATGTGGGGGTGCTCAAGGGTGTAGCGTTCCGCTTCAAGGTAATACTGCCTGCGGATGCGGCCATCCTCCGGGTGCACTTTCTCAAGGATCTGAAGCTCCTTGATCCTGTCAAGGCGGTAGTGGCGAAGGGCACCAAGGGCAATGTTGTAGGCAAGGAAATAATACTGGTGCCCGGAAAGGAAGATGTGCAGGGGGATGACCTCGAAGGGCTCGCCGATGGAATAGAGCTTTTTGTCATAATCCATGGCGCAGTAGGTAAAGGTGACACGCCTGCCTTCTTTGACGGCGCAGTCGATATTTTCCATGCTGTAAGAAAACTGCTGGTTTTGGTTGTGGGTGCCGCCCCGCTGGGCGCTGCCCCGGAAGTGACGGCTCTGCAGCTGTTCGATTTTTTCGCAGATGTCTTCCGCATATTTTTCGGTGAGGAATTTGCTGCTGCGGATGCTGTCCGTCATCCAGCGAAGCTCGATAGGCTCAAAGTCGCGCTTTTCGATGTAGGCGCCGCTGCGGCTATCCTCCCTTGCCGAAACGGGAAAGCCCAGCTTTCGCAGGGTATCAAGGGTCCTGCCCACGGTGTTGCGGTTGGCTTCGATGCCGTAGCGCTCCGCCAAAAAGGAAATCATTTCAGCGGAGGTCAGCGGATGCTTCGCATCGCTTTCCTGTTTTAATATTTCATACAGGCAAAGGGCGGTGGCATTCCTGTCTTTGCACACGCGGCGGTTTTCTTCCATGGCGTTTCCTTTCTGCGGTTCATGCTTCCTTTATTATACATGATAAAGGCCGATATGTGCGAAAAAACGAACAGGAAACAAAACAACTCTCCTGCCTCAAAACGGCAGAAGAGTTGTTTTTCTGTTTACAGCTGGCGCAGGATGTATTCTTTGACCTTTTCGAGCTTGCTCTTCTTCCACTCGCCCTTTTCCGCCTCTTTGGCGATGGGGATGATGACTTCGAAATCCATATGGTGGCCCTTGGAATAGCCGTCAGGCTCATCGCTGTAGTAGTAGGCTTCCCAGACCTCATCCGGCGCATCTTTGAAGCGTTCGGGGTTCACAAAGGTCATGGTGCGGTGATCCTCTGCCATGAATGCCTTGGCGTTGAGGGGCGCAAGCAGCTCGTATTCCTCCGCGGGGATGTTGGTGAAGATGTCGGGCAGCTCCGTGATGTCGATGCGCTCATCGCCGCGGACGATCTGGATGCCGATGGCCTCGAAGTCCATCTTTTCTTCGGTGAAGATGAGCTTCAAAAGGATGCCCACATCGGTATAAAGGTGCTCGCGCTGGTAGTTGGTATCGAAAATGAAGTTACCGAGGGAATAGAAGATGGCCTTGCCGTCATCAAAAAGCTCGTAGTTTTCGGGCACATGGGGGTGGTGGCCTACGACCACATCCGCGCCCATTTCAAGGAACTTGAGGTAACGGTCACGGGTGTAGGGGTTGGGCATGCTGGAGAACTCCTCGCCGCCGTGGGAAACGATGACGCACCAGCGGGCCTTGGATTTGACTTCCTTGATGCGCTTTTCGATGTATTCCATGTCATCCCAGCGGAAGATGCCAGGCTCTGTGGCGGTGGCGGGAACGCACTCCGTCTGGTAGGCCATGCCGATGAGACCGATGCCGCCCGCTTCGTCAATGTAAACAGGCTCGGAGGCTTCCACTTCGTTAAGGCCGGCGCCGATGGTGCGGCAGCCCATTTCCGTGGCGATCTTTCGGGTGCTGATCAGACCCTCGCGGCCCGCATCCATGGTGTGGTTGTTACTGATGTTCCAGATATCGCTGTGCATGTCGCGCAGCACCTTGGTGGCGGCGGGATCCATGCTATGGAAGAAGATGCCGCGGCTGCCGTCATCCTCTGCGGCGATAAGGGCGCCCTCCACGTTGGCAACGGTATGATCCGCGCTGTGGAAGAAATCGAGCACCGGCTGCGAGAAGAAGTTTTCATCTTCCCAACGCTTGTCCATATAGCGGTCGAAGCCGATGTCACCGGTAAAAACGATAGAAGTCTTGTCTTTTGCCATGTTCTGATCTCCCTTTGTGAATTGATAAGGTGAAGTGAAAAACAGGGTTTACGGTGAGGTGCATGGTGCACACTTATTTCTATTATAAGTATAACACATACGGCGGCGCTCTTCAATCGCTGCAGGGGCTTTGGAAAGGCAAACAAAAAAGCGGCGGCTGCCGCTTTTTTGAAGGGGTCGTTTATGCTTTTTTTCGCAGGGTGACAGCTGCTGCAAGGGCTGCTGCCGCCATCAGGATGACGGCGATGCCGAGCCTGCTTTTACCGCCGGTGGTGGGCGGTGTGACGGCGGGTGCATCCTCCGCATCCGGGATTAGGCTGCCGCCGGGGTATACGGTGCCGCCGCTGCCGGAAAGGCCGCTGCCCGTTGCGGCGCCGCCGACGGTGCCGGAAGAGGGGCTGTTATTGTTGTTCGCTGCATCATCCCATTCGATGATGAAGGGGCTGAAGCTTGAGGGCACATACTTGACACCCTTGGCGGTGGGTTCGCCTGTAAGCTCTTCAAGCAGTACGAATTCGCCTGCGGCGTTATAGTAACCGTGGCGGATGGTGAAGGTCATGGTCTTGGCACGGCCGTAGTTGAGATCGGGATCGATGAAGCTGTAGGGGACGAGGATGAAGCTGTCTTTATCAAGGGTATTGCCGTCCCCGAGTTTAAGCTCATAAAAGTATTCCCGCTCGCCGCCGCTCTGGGGGAACCTTTGGACCGTCAGCTCGCCTTCCTGCCCGATGAGGTAGATACCGGCCCCGCTTTCGGGCACAGCCTCTTCGCTTTCAACGCCCTCCGTTTTCACGGTGTATTCCATGGCGGGGATCTCCGTAACGAAGTATTCCCGGCCGATGAGCTCGGTGCTTTCGTTATACCACTGCAGCAGTACCACGCCGGTGCCCGCGTTGGAGAAGTAGACCTTGAGCGGATCGATGTTGAGGGCTTTGGCAAGCTCATAGCCGCTGGGGCAGCGCATGCCGTTTTCTTTCAGCATCGGCGCGATCTCATAGCAATGGTTGGGGGTGGCAGCCTGTTCGTAGGTGCCGTCAAGTTCCGCCTTCATGGCATCCGCAAAAGCTTTGTTGTAGCTAAGGTCCATATCGCTGCCGCCTTCCCACCTGTAATAGACGGCGCCCTGCGGCGGGACGATGAGCATTTCGTTGTATTCTTCAAGGGCGCCTGTAGGCGGCATGACGGTGGGGTGGAACTCGAAGGCCACAAGGCCGTCGCTGACGGCGGCATCGATGGCCTCATGGGGTGCATAGGTGCGCTGCAGGATGAGTCTCTCTGCAGGGATCTTGTTCCAGTGGATATCCATCCAGGTGCTGCCCTCAAGGGTCTTGAGGGTGTAGGTGAACTGTTCTGCAACCACAACGGTCTTGGAGGGATCCGTTTTATCCTTGCCCTCCCAGCGGAGCTTGAAGAGCTCTTCCGCATTGCTCCTGACAAGCTCGCCGTTTTCCTTGAAGGGGCGGAGGAGGATGAAGCATCTTGCGGGATCGCTGTTGCTGTCATCGCTGAGGAAGCACCAGGGGGTCCCTTCCTGACGGCCATTGACGGTAAGGGTCAGGGTATCGGGATCGATATTTGCGGGGGCGGTGACGGCAACGCACAGGGAGTCGGTGTTTGCCGCGAGCAGCTTCTCTTCATCCTCAAAGGCAAAGGCAGCAATGCCATTCGCATATTCTGCTGCAAGACCTTCTTCCACCGCGGGAAATTCCGGCACCAAGGTGCTGCCGCTGCCCATGTAAACGGTCTTGTTGACAAAAACGCGGCTTGCATCCGGCACATCCGGGGTGATGGAAGCGCCCTTGCTCATATCCTTGTGGGAAATGCCGAGGGAGAAGGTCTCATAGCCGATGATCTGATCCTCCGCGTCCTTATAGGCGATGCAGAATGCCTGCAGTCCTTCCTTAGGACTGATGCCGATGGAGCTGCTGCCCTCCGTTGCCCGGGCAAAGGACATGCCGAAATAGGCGCGAACACCGCCGCTGCCAAGGTTCTGGTAGTTTGCGTTTTCAAGGCGGTTGAAGGCGCCCAGCGCGTACTTGACCGCGCCGGCGGGCGGGGTGAGAGCGGCGCGCACATCAAGGGTAAGGCTGCTGTTGTAGTAAGCGGCCTTCCATTCATCGGCGCTGATGTTATCGGAATCGAACAGCGCGCGGATGCTGCTGTTTGAAATGGCGGTGGAAACATCACCCGCAAGGCCGCCGAGGGACTCGGTGACAACGGAAAGCTTGCTTGCGTCGACCGCCGTCATGCTGCCGTCCGCAAGGGGCGCAACATAGATTTCGAAGGTCTCTGTCACTTCCGTGCTGCCCTTCCAGGTGATGGTGGAGGTCAGCGTTTGCCCTACGAGGGGGCCGCCTGCCCAGGTGCATACAACGCCCATAGTGATGGCACCGTTCGTCACGGGAAAATTTTCATAGGGGCGGTCATCGTACTGGTGGATGGCATCATAGGCGGTGAAATCGCCCTCGGGTGCCTTGACCTTGAAGGCGGTAACGCCGTCCGCGCCGTCATAGGCGAGGTAGGTCTTTACGGCTTCAAGGTTCGGGAAGGTGACCACATAGCGATCGTTGGCGCTGTCATAGGTACAGGTATAGCAGTTTTGAGGCGGCGACGGGCAGAAAATACGAAACGGGCTGCCGCATCACAGGGCCTTTGCGCCGGGTGATCAGCCGGTGTTTGAAGTTTGATTACAACAAGCGCTTTCATGATATTCGGGATGTACGCACCGCGGTGCTGCTGGCGGAAAAAGGCGAA
Source organism: Clostridiales bacterium (assembly GCA_015056105.1). Lineage (GTDB taxonomy): Bacteria > Bacillota > Clostridia > Christensenellales > CAG-138 > UBA1685. The sequence continues at coordinate 13,540 of SVGX01000005.1, forward strand.
GGGCGAAAGAAGATGCTCTGGAGTGCCGTCGGCGGCATGGCAGCGGTGGCCCTTGCAGCGGCAGCACTGTTCCTTTTTGCGGGAAAAGAGCAGGCGGAACCGGCAGAGGGCTCCCCTGAACTGCCACCGGCCTATACCGGGGAAAGCGATGCGCCGGAAAGCATGGTACAGCCCCTTACGGTGCCGGAGGATATCCCCTGTACCTGCACCATGTATTACGATGTGAACGAAAAGCATATCGGTCGGCTGGTCTTTCCGCAGCAGGCCGTTTGGAATTATCGCAAGGGGGAGGAAATGAAGATCCCCGTGGAGGTATTCTGTCTTAGGGATGACAGCACCTGCAAAGCCCTTGTGCACGATACGGAAATGGAGAAGGAGATCCGCCTTACGGGCTGGGAGAAGAATCCGGGGGATACGGACGGTTCCACTGTGGATGAAAACACCTTTAAGGACGGCATTCTTACCGCAAAGGAGCCGGGCAGCTATGCCTTTGCTGTTCGCATCGGCTACCACGACGTGGATAGCATCTGGAACTTCTATGTGGAGGTGCTTGATGATGTGCGGCGGGATGAGTCCATCCGCCTGTGCGCCTGCCGCATCGTGGATGATGAAACGGATCCCATTCTTTTCGGCTTTCCCTTTGATCAGCACCCCTATTTCACCTTTGCGCCTCTGGAGGAGCCGATCACGACTCTGCCCTACAGCGCACCGGCTGCCCTCAGCTTCCCGCAGGATATGGCCCTTTGTCGGGCGGCAGCGCATACGGAGCAGCACTGGGAGCTGACCCTTGCGGAAACGGAGGGAGCATCCCTCGCAAACGGGGAATTTACCGTAACGGAACCGGGTGTTTACCATATCGCCTATCGGGGCGAATACAACGGCCATACCTATGAAGGCATATTCGAGGTGGATGCTTCCGCCGCAAAGAAAGCGCAGGAATAACGGAAAACGGCAACTTTTGCTCGACTCCGCCGCCTGCGGAAGGTATAATAAGTATAATAAAGCAGCGAAAGCGGGTGCGCCCGCCGGTTTGGAGGATTGAACATGAACAACAGCAAGCTTGAACGGATCAACGCCCTTGCGAAAAAGGCAAAGGCGGAAGGGCTCACCCCTGAGGAGACCGCGGAGCGGGACGCCCTTCGCCGGGAATATATCAACGAATTCCGCCAGAGCCTGACAAACCAGCTTGAAAGCATCTACATCATGGATGAAGACGGCAACAAAAAGAAGCTGGAAAGAAAGCTGCACTGAAACACAAAATAGAAAAGCGGCATACAGCGTATAACAAAAAACACCCTGCGGGGTGTTTTTTGCCGTAAATGCGCGCTTGCAGGGCGCGGTTTTTTCTTTTTTCGGTGAAGCCGCAGAGCCTGACGGGATCAGAGGTTATAGTACCGGTCAAATTCTGCCGGATGCGGGATCGCGGCGATCTGACGGCACTCCTCCCGCTTTGCGCGGATGAAACTTTCGATCAGCGCTTCCGGGAACACGCCGCCGGCGGTCAGATAATCGTGATCCGCTTCCAGCGCATCAAGGGCCGCTTCAAGGGAAGTGGGCAGGTGCTTGAGCTTTGCCTTCTCTTCATCGCTCAGGTGGTAAAGGTTCACATCATAGGGACCCCAACCGTTCTCATGGGGATCGATCCGGTTCCTGATGCCGTCGATACCCGCCATCAGCAGGGCGGCATAGCAGAAATAGGGGTTGCAGGTCGCATCCGGATTGCGCAGCTCAAAGCGGCGTTTTTCCGGGCTTTTTGCATAGGCCGGGATGCGGATCACGGCGCTGCGGTTGGATGTGGCATAGCCAACGGTAACGGGCGCTTCATAACCCGGCACAAGGCGCTTGAAGGAATTGGTGCTGGGGTTTGTGATGGCGCAAAGCGAATTGATGTGCTTGAGAAGACCGCCCATGAAGTAGTGCGCTTCCCGGCTGAGGTGGGCATAGCCTGCATCGTCCGAGAAAACGGGCTTGCCATCCTTGAGCAGCAGCATATGCACATGCATACCGCTGCCCGCCTCGCCGTGGATGGGCTTGGGCATAAACGTGGCGCTCTTGCCGTATTTGAGGGCGGTATTGTGGATGATATACTTGATCATCATGGTCGCATCGGCCATCTTCGACATCTGACCAAGCTGCGGCTCGATCTCAAACTGTCCGGAAGCGGCAACTTCCGGGTGGTGATAGTTGAGCTCGATCCCCGCCTGCTGCATCAGCATGCACATTTCGCTGCGGCATTCGTAGGATGCATCAAAGGGCTTTGCAATGTGGTATGCTTTTTGCTTGGGAACGATGCAGCCCCTTCCTTCTTCCGCGCTGTTCCAATAGGACTGCACCGCATCTACAGAGGCGCTTACCCGGTTCGGCTGTACTTCCCAGCCTACACGGTCGAAAAGGTAAAACTCAAATTCCGGCAGGATCAGCATCGTATCCGCAATGCCGCTGTCGCGCAGATACTTTTCCGCGGCAAGGACGATGTTGCGCGGATACTGCGCAAGGGGACGGTTTTCCGGGGTATCGATGATCATGGCATCACCCGTCATGGACAGGGTGGGGATCTGGCAGAAGGGATCGATCACAGCGGTATCAAGATCCGGGATAAAGACCATGTCGCTCTTTTCCACCACGGAATAGCCGTAGTTGGAAGCATCAAAGCCGATGCCGCTTTTCAGCATATCCTCGGAAAAATTCCCGGCAGGCACTGTAACGTGACGAAACTGGCCGTTGATATCGACCATCTTGAAATCGACCATCTGAATGTTGTTTTCCCGGATGGTCTGCAGAATATCCTGTACTGTTCTTTTCATGGGAAGCTCCTTTTATTGGTCTCAACAAAGATTTTCGTTTTTCATCCTATCACAATACGGTAAATGTTGCGACAGATTTTCTCTGCTTTTTAGCCATTTTCCCGGAACTGTCCCCATTTTCCGCCACTCATACGGGGCTTCGTGCCGTTTTTATATCCGGAAAATGCTTACGAACAAAGCCCCGCCGGAAGACGGGGCTTTGCGTTTGGGTTTGTTTGTTATGCGCGGCTCTTTCTGAGGATGAGCGCGATCGCTGCAGCAGCAGCCATCATGGCGAAGCCGATGAAGGCGGTGTTGTCGCCGGTCTGCGGGGGCAGAACGGAGTCAGGAGCAATGATTACAATCTCGCTGCCGGTGGGCGCGGTGGGCACGATGCCGGTGTTGCCGTTATTGCCGGTGTTGCCGGTGTAGGCAAGGGTCACTTCGGTCCACTCGGAAGCAAGGGCGGTGCCGTTGGCCTTATAGCGGAAGTAGTGCTTGCCTGCAGGATAGGAATCGGTGCCGGCAGAGCAGTTTTCGGGATCACCGTTGGCGGTGTCGGTGACGGTTTCCATGGTGTCCGTGGTGGTAATGCTGCCGGTGCCGTTTTCCGTGGTGGGCTGCACAACATCAAGATCGTCCGCGGTGGGGGCGGCGGGCTGGGTCACGTCAATGGTCTGCACATCGCTGTCGGCGGTCTGAACGCCGTCGCCGGGCATGTAGACCTTGATATCGTTGGCAGCGGTAACGCCGGTGAGGTTCACGCTCTCTTCGGTGATGGCAACATAGGTGCTGCCGCCGTCAACGCTGTACTTCATGCCGGCTGCCACATTGGAAAGGACGCCCGTATCAACGCCGGTGGCATCAAAGACAGCGGCGGGGGTGGGCTGTTTGGTGAGAGAAGAGGGGGTGTAAGCGATCACGACCTCGGTCCATTCGGAAGCAAGGGCAGTGCCGTTGGGCGCAAAGCGGAAATAGTGGGTGCCCTGTGCGTAATTGTTGGTGCCGTTAAGGCAGGTGCCGATGGTTTCGGGGGTGGTGCTCTTGTAACACTGCATGGCAGCGGTGGTGTCCACGCTGCCGCTGCCGCTTTCCGTGGTGGGCTGCACAACGTTCAGGGAACCGAGGGCAGGGGCGGCGGGCTGGGTCACGTCGATGGTCTGCACATCGCTGTCGCCGAACTGACCGCTGACGCCGGGCAGGTAGATCTTGATATCCTTGGCGGCGGTGACGCCGGTCAGTTCAACGGAAGTGCCGGTGGCCTCGGTGTAGGTGGTGCCGCCGTCGATGCTGTACATCATACCGGCAGAAATATCGGAAAGGGTGCCCTTATCCACATCGCTGGCATTGAAGACGCCCGCGGGGGTATCCTGCTTGGGCAGGACCTTACCGATGGCAGCAAACTTATAGGAAGTGAGATCGGTGGTCTTATTCCACTGCAGCGCACCGGAACCATCCTTGTTGCTGCTGACGATGATCTCATCGGCATAGGCCTCGGGGTAGGTGGGGATCACCTGCATGGCAGCGGTGCCGCCCTTCATGGTGAAGCGGCCGCCTTCGATGATGAAGTTGATCTTCTTCTTATTGGTGTTATCTTCGCCGACGCCGTATACAGCACCGTCAAAGGTCACGTCTGCGTTTTCCTTAATGGTAACATTGGAAGTGCCGTTCTGATTGGCGGAAACGGCATTTTCGCTCTGGCCGGTCACGTTAAGAATCACGCTGCCGCCGACGGTGATATGGCGCCAAACCCAAATGCCGTAGCTGCTGCCAGTTACGTTGAGGGTGCCGCTGCCTTCAATAGCAAGGCTGGGATTATTGCTGTTAGTCTGCCAACCGCTTTCGCCGTTGATGGCAGCACCGTAAGTGTTAACAAGGGTGTTGGTGGTGCCGGCGGCCACATTGATGGTAAGGACGTTTTTAGTAAGGCTGCTGTCATACTCCCAACGGATGCAGCGCTTGCCGCTGGTGGTGTTGGTGAAGTTGATGTTGTTGAGGGTCAAGGTGCCGGTGGAAGGATCAAAGATAGCGTTTGCGCCTGCAGCCACATTGTTGGCAACGCCCTGCGCGCCGCTTTCGCCGTTGTGGTAATAGGGCTTGCTGGCGTTAAGGGTCACAGTACCGATCTCGACCCACTGGGGGCAATCGTTGGCCGCAAGGGCGGTCATGGGCAGCATGCCGAGCACAAGGCAGAACGCGAGAAGGAGGGGAAGGAATTTTTTCATGGTGCATATCCTTTCTCAAATTTTCGGCGTCCGGGCAGGGACAGCCGAATCATAACAATGATAGTTATATGAATTGTATCACAGCTGTTTTTTCATTCCTTTTTTTTGCCTGAACGGCGGTTTTTACGGCTTGAAATGCAGCGCTGAAATACTGGCGCACCACGGTGTATGTATGCTACAATTTTAATGCTGTAAGCATAAAAAGTATAAGGGGAAGTATGCCCTTTCGGAAAGGTGCGGCCATGTATATTGCGATCTGTGATGATGACCATAAGGAACTCCGCGCGCTGACGGAGCTGGTCTCCCTGTGGCGGGAGAATAAGCAGGAGACCGTGCGCGTCCGTGCTTTCGATAACCCGACCGCGCTGATCGATGCCGCCGCAAGGGAGCGCTTTGACCTGTATCTTCTTGACGTCATCATGCCCGGCATGGACGGCATCGGCGCGGCGAAGGAGATCCGCTTCTTTGACAGCGCGGCGGAGATCGTGTTTCTCACCTCCACCAAAGCCTTTGCCTATGAAAGCTACAGCGTGGGCGCGCTGAATTATCTTTTGAAGCCTATCGCTTCGGAGCAGCTGTTCTCCATTCTGGATAAGCTCTATCTCAGGGAACAGAAGCCGGAGGAGGGGCTTACCCTCAAGTGCGGCACCACGCTGATCCGCCTGCCCTTTTCCCGGCTTGCCTATGTGGAGGTAAACGGAAAACACCTGTATTTCAACATGACGGATGGCTCCGTAAAGGAGGTGTTCGGTTCGCTCAATGAATATGAAGACGTGCTTTTGGCGCGGCCGGAGTTCATGCGCGCACACAGAAGCTATATTGTCAATATGCTGCAGGCGGCAGAGCTTTCCCAGGCAGGCATCCGCACCTTTACGGGCAAAACCGTACCTGTATCAAGGCGGCTTTATCCGCAGCTGCAGAAGGATTATATGGCCATGCTTTTTTCGGAAAGGGAGGCGTGATGGGGATGACCTTTTTGTCCGTACTTGAGGTGATCAATTACGGCCTTGTGCTGATCTATGGTTTCTTTCTCAGCTTGGAAATCGCAGGGGGGCTCAATGCCAAAAAGGAGAGGGCCTTTGCTTATGCGCTGTGCCCCGCGCTTCTGCTGGTGCAGGCGCTTTGCAGCATGGCATTGGGCGTTGAAACCGTTCGGCGGCTTTACCCGCTCATCGTGCACCTGCCCCTTGTGCTGATGATCGTTTTTCTTTTGAAAAAAACAGCGGGCATGGCGCTTGTCAGCGTATGTACGGCCTATCTTTGCTGCCAGCTTCCCCGGGTTGCAAAGCTGATCCTTTCCGCAGTTAGCGGTTCCGCGCTGATCGGGGAGATCGGCTACATGATGTCGATCCTTCCCCTCTTTTTCCTGCTGTGCCGCTATTTTGTGCATACCGCGCACAGCGCGATGACCTATTCTTCCCGGCTGCTTGCCCTGTTCGGCAGCCTGCCGATCGCCTATTATATCTTTGATTACGCCGCTGCCGTTTACTCGGATGCGTTGTATGTGGGCGCGCCTGTTTTGGCCGAATTTCTGCCGTCTGCGCTCATTGCGTTCTATGTGGTGTATCTTGCCGCTTACCATGCGCAGGCACAGAAACGGGCCGATGCGGAGCTGCAGTCCTCCATGCTGGAGGCGGAGCTCAAACAATCCGGTGCGGAGATCGAAAACCTCCGCCGCGGCGAGATGCAGGCGGCCATTTACCGGCACGATATGCGCCACCACCTTGCGGCGATCGAAGGTTTCCTTGCATCGGGCAAGCATAGCGATGCGGAAGGCTATATCCAAAAAGTGCAGACGGATATGGAAAAGATCGCCACGAAGCGGTTTTGCGGGAATGAGCTTGTGAATTTGCTGTGCAATTCTTTCGCTTCCAAGGCGGAACGGATGGAGATCCGCTTTGCGGCGGAGGTCAGGCTGCCCGGCGCCCTTTCCGTTTCCGATACGGAGCTTTGCACCATCCTTTCCAACGGCCTTGAAAACGCGCTCTGTGCCGCAGGGTCGCCGGAGGTGGCTGACAGGTGGGTGAAGCTTTACTGTGAGATCAGGCGCGGCAAGCTGCTCATCGAGATCCGCAATCCCTATGCGGGGGAAGTGACCATGCAGGATGGCTTGCCCCGGTCCGACAGGCCCGGCCACGGCTACGGCTGCCGCAGCATTCGTACCATCGCGGAGCGATGCGGCGGCCTTTGCTCCTTTGAACCGCAAAACGGTATATTCACCCTGCGCGCGGTGCTGCCCAACGGATCGGGAACAGAATAAAAAACAGAAACAAACATCACCCACGCGAAAGCTTTCGCAGGGGTGATGCTGCATTTTTTATTGCCGTTCCTTTTTGAGCCGGTTCATCCTGCCGGCCATGGCCGTGCGCACGCTGCCCGTCACCGCGGAAACATCCGCGGCGATGGCTGCCGCATCTGTCCTGCAGCAGAAATTCAGGCAGCGCTCCGCCTGTTTTGTCCGCACCGGGCGCCTCCCTTTCAAGCTTTATTTGATCACAAGGAAATAAAGAAGCACCGCCGCGCCGAGCAGGATACGGTACCAGCCGAAGGCGGTAAAATCATGCTTGCGGATATAGCCCATCAGGAAGCGGATGACCGCCAGCGAAACAAGAAATGCGCTTGCCATGCCCACGAGCAGCACGGCGATCTCCGCCCCCGTGAAGGCAAAGCCGAATTTCAAAAGCTTAAGGGCGCTCATGCCGAACATGACGGGCACCGCAAGGAAAAATGTGAATTCCGCCGCCGCGGTACGGCTTACGCCGAGAAGCAGCGCGCCGATGATGGTGGAGCCGGAGCGGGATGTGCCCGGGATGATGGAAAGCACCTGAAAAAGACCGATAAGCAGCGCCGTTTTATAAGAGATATCCGCAAGTTCCTTCGTTTTGGGCGTGCGTTTTTGGTTCCGGCGTTCCACGATGATAAAGGCGACGCCGTAAAGGATCAGCGCAAGGGCGATGACTGCGGGCGTGTGAAGATGCGCTTCAATGTAATCATCGAAAAGGATGGTCACCGCAGCCCCGGGAATGCAGGCCACCACCACTTTGAACCAGACGGAGAAGGTCTCCTTCACGATGACGGGCTTTGTTTTATCCTTCCATTGAAAAGGGAACATCTTTTTGAAGAAAAGCAGCACCACCGCAAGGATCGCACCGAGCTGAATGACGATAAAAAACATTTCCTTGAATGCATCGCTGCCGGAAAGCTGCAGAAATTCATCCACAAGCAGCATGTGTCCCGTGCTCGATACGGGGAGCCATTCCGTTATGCCCTCCACAAGGCCGAGGAAAAGCACCTTTAGAAGCTCAAAAAAATCCATGGCAAAAACCTTCCCTTTCCGGTCGCCGCGGCGCGGCGGCCGCGGGCAAAAAGTTAATCCTATTGTATGCGCTGCCCTTTCTTTAGACAAGTAAACTTTCTGAAAAACGTTGCAAAAGGGTGGCGCTTGCGCTATCCTTTTTGTATTGAGAGAAATCTATCCACAGGAGGTAATATATGAATCCTAAAGTAGATGCCTGGCTCGATGCACGCCGGGATGAGATCATCCGCTCATTGCAGGAAAGCATCGCCATCCCCAGCGTAAAGGGGGAACCGGCACCGAAGGCGCCCTTCGGCAAGGATGTGCGCGTTTCCCTCGACCATGCCCTCGGCCTTGCGGAGAAATTCGGCTTTGAGACCACCGATATGGACGGCTATATCGGCTATGCGGAATTCGGCAAGGGCGAAGAGCTTGTCGGCGTGCTTTGCCACCTTGACGTGGTGCCCGCCGGCGTCGGCTGGAAATATCCCCCCTTCGGCGGCGAGATCCACGATGCAAGGATCTACGGCCGCGGCACCCTTGATGACAAGGGCCCCGCTATCGCCGCGCTTTACGCCATGGCTGCTGTGAAGGAATGCGGCCTTACCCCCAAGCGCCGTGTGCGCCTGATCCTCGGCTGCGATGAAGAGAGCGGCATGAAGTGCCTTGACCATTACTGCGCCCATGGGGAGATCCCCATGATGTCCTTCTCCCCCGATGCGGAATATCCTCTCGTCAATTCCGAAAAGCATAACTTCACCGCCTATTTCGCCATGCCTTATACTTCCTCTATCCGGGTGGAAGCGGGCGAGCGCACCAACGTGGTGCCCGGCGAAGCCACAGCCATCGTGCCCCTTTCCCTTTCCCGTATCCTGCCCATCATGGAAGCATACATGGAAAAGAGCGAATACGGCTGTGCCGCGGAAGCCCTTGATGAGGAGAGCGTGAAGATCACCGTCAAAGGTCTCAACGCCCATGCCTCCCTGCCCGAGCAGGGCCGCAACGCCCTTCTTGCCCTTCTCGACCTTCTTGACAAGCTGCCCCTGCCGGAAGCGGATGCAAAGGCGGTGGCGGGCCTTCACGAAGTTCTCGGCATGTATTACAACGGCCAGCCCTTCGGCCTTGACAAGACCGATGCTTCCGGCCGCCTGACCCATAACATCGGCGTCATGCGCTGGGATGAGACCGGCATCGAAAGCATGAGCATCGATATCCGCGCCCCCATCAGCATGACCAGGGAAGACCTTGAAAACGGCCTCAACGGCAAGCTTGAACCCATCGGGATGAAGATGCTTCGCAGCGGCTTCTCCAAGGGCTACTGCCAGCCCCGGGAAAGCGAGCTCGTTTCCAAGCTTCTTGATGTTTACTCCGCACGTACCGGCGAAAAGGCGGAACCTCTCGCCATCGGCGGCGGCACCTATGCCCGCCATCTGCCCAACGCCGTTGCCTTCGGCTGCGAGATCCCCGGACACGAAGCCTTTGTGCATATGCCTGACGAGTACGTTTCCATCGAAGACCTGATGTTCAATGTCAAGGTGATCGCGGATGCCATCATCGCCCTCGGCCTTGCGGAATAAGAACACGCGTCTCTGCCCCGGCGGCAAATGCTGCCGGGGTTTTTTTATGCCGGCAGCAAAAAAACGGCTCTCATTTCTGAGAGCCGCCTGAAAACTTGTCGGTGTTGAAAGGGTCATCCTTTATCACTGCCTGTTTTCTCACTTGCAAGCTTAGTATACACCCGCTGCCTGTTAAATTCATCACAAAAGTGTTACAAAACCCCTAAAAAACAATGATATTTTTGCGAAGACCATGAAAAAAGCCTGCCCCGGAAAGGGACAGGCTTGTGGTTTTTGATCATTCGGCTTTCGCTTGCTGGGTGCTTTTGTAGTAATACTGCATGATATCGCGGCGGGTGACGATGCCGATAAAGGAGCCGATATCGTCCACCACCGGCACGAAGTTCTGGTTCATGGCCTGCAGAAGCAGATCCTGTACCGATGCGTTTATGTTCACGGGCGGGTTGTGGCTTTTGTGCATGATGTCCTTTACGTTGAGCTTGCCGAGAGCGTGGATATCCCAGGCGTTCTCTTCCATGAGTTTCCAGAGAAAATCGCCTTCGGTCACAGTGCCCACATAGCGCCCTTCCCTGTCGATGACGGGGATGGCGGTATAGCCGTAGTGCTTCATTTTTTCAAGCCCCTGACGCAGGGTGTTGGTATCGTAGATGTAGGCGACGCTGGCTTTCGGCTTCAGGAAGAAAAGTACGTTCATCACAGAACTCCTTTTCCGCGTTTGCGGGATGATATTGGGGAAAAGCCCTCTATTGACTATATTCTATCATACTTCCCGGGGAATATGTTGACGCGAATGTAAACTTTGCGCTCAATTTATCCAAAAAACGCTGCTTTTTATTTATGGTAAAGCTTTTTGGTCTGGTATTTGGGTTCGCTTGTCAGGTTCACGCCTAGTTTGCGGAAGGTGATGCTGTCCACGCTTGAAAGGATGACCGTGGAGTGGGCTTCACAGCCCCGGAGCCGCGGAAGCTGCCGCATGGCGGTGGCAGCGGCGGGGTTGGTGGCGGCGCTGACGGAAAGGGCGATAAGCACCTCATCCGTATGAAGGCGCGGGTTGTGGTTGCCAAGATGCTGGATCTTGAGATCCTGAATGGGTTCAATGACGGTGGGGGAGATAAGCAGCACATCATCCTCGATATTGCCGAGGGCTTTGAGCGCGTTGAGCAGCAGCGCCGCCGATGCGCCAAGGAGCGGGGATGTTTTGCCGATCACGATACGTCCGTCGTGAAGCTGCATGGCGGCGGCGGGGTTGCCCGTGTTTTCCGCCTTGCGCAGCGATGCGGCGATCACGGGGCGGTCCTGTTCGGTGATGCCGGCCTTGTTCATCAGAAGCTTGATCTTGAACACGGTATCCTCATTGCCGAGACCCTGCCGGACGGAGCAGCGCTCCGCATAATAGCGCCTGAGGATCTCCTGCCTGGAGGCATCGCAGCAAACGCCATCATCCACGATGCAGTTGCCCACCATGTTGACGCCCATATCCGTGGGGGATTGGTAGGGGCAGCTGCCGTAGATCTCCGTAAAGATGGCGGAAAGCACGGGGAAGATCTCCACATCCCGGTTGTAGTTCACGGTGGTGACGCCGTAAGCTTCCAGGTGGAAGGGGTCGATCATGTTGACATCATTGAGATCCGCGGTGGCGGCTTCGTAAGCCAGGTTCACCGGATGCTTGAGGGGCAGGTTCCAGATAGGGAAGGTCTCAAACTTCGCATAGCCTGCATGGATGCCCCGCTTGTTTTCGTGGTAAAGCTGGGAAAGGCAGGTGGCCATTTTGCCGCTGCCGGGGCCCGGGGCGGTGACCACCACGAGGGGGCGTGTGGTTTCGATGTAATCGTTTTTGCCGTAGCCTTCATCGCTGACGATGCGCTCAAGATCGGAAGGATAGCCGTCGATATGGTAGTGGCGGTAAACGGTGATGCCGAGGGCGGCAAGGCGGACCTGGAACGCTTCCGCCGCGGGCTGCCCCGCATACTGGGAAAGCACCACGCTGCCCACATAAAGGCCGATGGCGCGGAAGGCGTCGATCAGCCTGAGAAGATCCTGATCGTAGGTGATGCCAAGGTCGCCGCGCACCTTGTTTTTTTCGATATCCGCCGCATTGATGACGATAACGATCTCCGCCTGATCCTTCAGCTGCAGCAGCATCTTTACCTTGCTGTCCGGCGCAAAGCCCGGCAGCACGCGGGAAGCGTGGAAATCGTCAAACAGCTTGCCGCCGAACTCAAGGTACAGCTTGCCGCCGAACTGGGAAATACGCTCCCGGATGTGGGCGGACTGCATGGCAAGGTATTTTTCGTTATCAAAGCCGATCTTCATGGGAATAAGCTCCTTTTCCGCTCGTGTGTATAAAAAGGGAAACGGGCAAGCTGTACTGCGCCAACATTGCCCCAAATACTATAATAGTCCTTTTATCCTGTTTTTACAACTCGTTTTTTGATAAAAAACCCGCTGCATGGTATAATTGACTGCAACCTTTCCAAAGGGTAAAACGTGTTATGATCGGGAGGGATGAGAGGTATGGCCGTACGGGATCTCGAATCCGTTTACTCTGCCTACTCCCGCATGGTTTACTGGGCGGCCTATGGGGTGCTCAAAAACGAAGCCGACGCCATGGATGTCTGCCAGAGCGTATTCCTGCGGGCGATGAAGCACGAGAAGAAACTGCAAACGATGGAAGAAGGTCAGTTGAAGAGCTGGCTTTACCGGGTCGCGGTCAATCTTTGCCTTGACGGCAAAAGAAAGGCAAAACACGAGGTGCTGCAGGATGAATTGCCCGAAACGGCGGTATCCGCTTCTTCGGAGCTGCCCGAGGCGGCGGCCCTCGATGCAGAGACGAAACAGCGCGTTTGGGATGCGGTGGGATCGCTGCCCGATATCTACCGGGAAACGGTGATGCTGCACTTTTTCTCGGAACTGAAGTACGATGAGATCGCGGCGCTCACGGGCGTCAGCGAAGGGACTGTGAAATCAAGAATGTCACGGGCAAAGGAAAGGCTTCTTGCCCTTTTGAAAGGTGGTGAGCTGCATGGCTGACGCATTTGAACGGATGATGAAGGAGATCGCCGACGAGGCGGACAAAACGGTGGACTACGCGGCCATGCGGGAAGCGATCATGGGAAAAGCCGCGGCCGGGAAGCGCAGACGGCAGCATTTTATCCGCTACGGCGCCATGGCGGCAACGGCGGTGATCCTTGCGGGCGCGGGCGGACTGTTCCTTGCATCGGGCAGCATGAAGAGCGCGGACCTTGCGGCCCCCGAAAGCGTGGAGATGCGCTACACGGAAAGCAGCCTTGCATCGGGCAGCACGGCGGAAAGCTGTGCGGAGGAACCTGCTGCAGCCCCCGTACCGGAAGCTGATACCGCGCAGGAATGTGCGCCCATGGAAAGCGCGGTGCCGGCAGCTTCTTCAGTGCCGGAAATGGTGGAAACGGAGCAGGACAGCGGGCTGAACGGTGCGCCGCTGATGCCGGATGGTGCCATAGGCGTGAGCGGCACGGAAGAGGAGCCCCTGCTGTTTTACAGCACGGATGACCTTGTTGACGCATGGAAGCTGGGCGTCGGCCCTCTTGCGGCGTTCGATACGCTCCTTGTCCCCGCAAACTGGGCGGAGGGCTACAGGCTCATGGAGATCACCGTAGAGGAGCAGGGCATTTCCTACCGCTGCAATAAGGCGGCTGCGGAGGTGCATAACGATGAATACACTGTATTCATTCCTGACTTTTTTCTGCGTGAGGGCGCGGAACCCGGCGAAGTGCAGGTGCTGACGGAGGATGGCTGCAGCCTTGATGAAGCAGCCCTTGAAGCGCTGCACGAAACAGAAGAGATCGGATAGTTCCATATTCAAACAAAAGGCAGAGCGTGTGCTCTGCCTTTTTTGTTTCGATCGTTTATGGTTCCTTCCCAAGCCGCTTCTTCATGGTCTTTTCCACCGCGTTGAGGATGTTCTCATACCCGGTGCAGCGGCAAAGGTGGCCGGAAAGAAGCTTGCGGAGCTCATCCCTTGTGTATTCCCTGCCGGATTCAAGAATCTCCACCGCTGTCATGATGAAGCCCGGCGTGCAGAAGCCGCACTGTACCGCCGCCTCATCCACAAAGGCCTGCTGGATGTCACTAAGCTCGCCGTTCGGCCCGAGAAGTCCCTCAAGGGTGCGGATATTCTTTCCGTCCGCCCAGATGGCAAGGTAAATACAGGAGTTAAAGCACTCCCCGTCAATAAGCACGTTGCAGGCACCGCATTCGCCTACCTCGCAGCCCTTCTTAACGGAATTGAGGCTATAATCGTTGCGGAGCATATCCGTTAAGGATGCGCGTACATCCACCATTTTTTCCACGGCGCGGCCGTTGATGGTGCACCTTACAAGTTTATATTGCACTTCATGCATCACATGTCACCTCCGCTCTGTTTGATGGCTTCCCGGAGCGCGCGGCGGGCAAGTTCTTCCGCCAGATGCAGGCGGAATTCCTTTGTGGCGCGCCAGCTGGTACGCGGGTTGATATCATCAAGGGCAGCCTTTGCAAAGGCGTTCACCGTTTCCTCCGAAACGGTTTTTCCCTTGGCCGCCGCCTCCGCAGAGGGGGCACGCATGGGCACGGGACCCGCCACGCCGTAGGCAAGGCGCGCATCAAGGATGGTCTTTTTATCCTCCGACAGCTTCACGTTTGCGCTGCAGCCGCAGGTAGCGATATCCATAGCATTGCGCATGGCGTATTTGATGTAGTGGCCCTTGTAGCCCTCATAGCTTTCCTTTTTGATGAGGATGGCGGTCTCTATCTCGCCGGGGCGAAGGTCCACCTTGCCCGCCTTGATGTAAAACTCCCGGATGGGCACAAGGCGTTTGCCCTCCGCGCCCGTCAGCTCCACAATAGCATCGTAAGCAACAAGGGTGGAGCCGCTGTCCGCGCTGGTGACGCCGTTGCAGGTGTTGCCGCCGATGGTGCCGATGTTGCGGATCTGCGGGCCGCCCACCATATCCACCGCCTCGCCGAGCACATTCACATGCTGCTGAATAATGGGGTTTTTCGTAATGTGGGAGAAGCTCGTCAATGAGCCGATGCGGATGGTGCCGTCCTCCTCCATGGTGATACCCCGAAGTTCATCAAGTCCGTAGATGCTCACAAGGGTGGCCCCCGCCAGCTTGCCTTCCCGCATCTGGATCAAAACATCGCTGCCGCCGGCAATGACCTTCGCCTCCGGATGTTCAAGCAGCAGCTGCGATGCATGGGCAACGCTTTTTGCTTCGTAAAGCGCTTTGATGTCGTACATTTCCCTTCCCCCTTTCGTTAAATGAGGCCGGCCTCTTTGAAGGCTTCAAAGAGCACATGGGGCGTGATGGGCGCCCTGTCGATGCCCACGCCCGTGGCGTTGAGGATAGCGTTGCGGATGGCCGGCGCGCCGGGACAAGCCGGCGGTTCGCCGAGGGCCTTTGTGCCGTAGGCACTGGTGGGCTCATAGTTTTCCACGAACCCCACGCCGAGGTCCGGGTGGTCCATCATGGTGGAGAGCTTATAGTCGAGCAGGTTGTTGTTGAGGGGCCTGCCGGTCTTTTCATCAAACAGCAGCTGTTCGCTTAACCCGTAACCGATGGCCATGCTCATGCCGCCGTGTACCTGCGCCTCCGCAAGGGCCGGGTTGATGAGCCTGCCGCAGTCGTGCACATTGACGATGTTGACAAGTTTGACCTTGCAAAGGGGGATATCCACCTCCACCTCCGCAAAGGAGCAGCCGAAGGAATAGGCGTTGCTCTTGATCTGGTAGGTACTTTCCGCGGTGATATGCTCGCTGTGGGAAAGGCTGTAGAAGGCTTCCTCCGCCAGCTCGGCAAGGGTCAAGAGCACCCTGCCGTCGTTCTTGCGGATGATCTTTCCATCCACGATGTCCATTTCATAGGGGGCCATGCGGGCCATCTCGTAAGCATATTTGAGGATGCGTTCCTTCATGATGAGGGCCGTCTGCTTGATGGCGAAGCCGCCTACATAGGTTTGGCGGGAGGCATAGGCACCAAGGCCGAAAGGTGTCACATCCGTATCCTGTGCGCTGACAACGTGCACATCCTCCACGGGAATGCCGAGGGTCTCCGCCGCCATCTGGGCAAAGGCGGTATCCGCGCCCTGGCCGATCTCCGTTTCGCCCATCTGCAGCTGGATGGAGCCATCCTGGTTGAGCACCATGCGGCAGGAGGAGCTTTCAAGGGAAATGGGCCACACGGCGGTGTTGTACCAGAAAATGGCCATGCCCACGCCGCGGCGGATGGGGCCTGTATCCTTGGCATATTCTTTGAGCTTGCGCTCATAGTCGATATATGCCATGCCCTTTTCGATGCATTGGTTCAGCGAATCGAAATAGTTTTCGTTTTTGCTGAAGCCGTCCACATAACCAACGGGCATCATATTCTTTCTGCGGAAGGCAAGGGGATCCATGCCCAAAGCCTTCGCCACATCCTCAATGTGGGCTTCGCCCGCAAACATGGCCTGCGGGATGCCGTAGCCGCGCATGGCGCCCGCCACGGGCTTGTTGGTAAAGACGGTGTAAGCATCGCACTCCACGTTATCGCAGGGATAAAGCTGGGGGAATGCACCCATGCCCTTGGCAACAACGCCGTGGCCGTGGGAAGCGTAGGCGCCCTGGTTGGAGAAACATTCCATTTTGCGGGCGGCAAAGGTACCGTCCGGCCTGACCCATGAAATGATGTGGGTGCGGATGGCATGGCGCACGCGGTTGGAAACGAAGGTTTCTTCCCGGCTGACGTCAAGCTTCACCCGCCTGCCGCCCACCTTCGTGCAGAGGTAGGCGCAAAGGGGCTCATACAGCGCATCCTGCTTGTTGCCGAAGCCGCCGCCGATGTAGGGCTTGATCACGCGCACCTTGCCCCAGGGGATGCCAAGGGCCTGGCCCACCACCCGGCGCACGATGTGGGGGATCTGCGTGGAGGATGTGACCACGATGCGCCCCGCCTCCATCTCTGCAAAGCAGATGTGGTTTTCAATGTGGCAGTGCTGTACGGTGGGGGTATCGTACCAGCCCTCCACCTTGATGAGACCCTCTTCCCTGATAGCCGTATCGTAATCGCCCTTATAGATGCTGGTATGGTTCAAAATGTTGTTGGGATATTCCTCATGAAGCTGCGGCGCGCCGTCCTTCATGGCTTCCACCGCGTCGAGCACGATTGGGTATTCCTCATATTCCACCTTGATGGCGCGCACGGCCTGTGCCGCCGCTACCTCATTTTCCGCCACAACGGCGGCCACATCATCCCCGTAAAAGCGCACGCGGCTTGTGAGCAGCAGCCTGTCTGCCACATCCTGGTGGTGCACATCGGTGGACCAGGGGTGGCCTGCCGTGGGGAACTTGTGCTGCGGCACATCGAAGCAGGTGACGATCTTCACCACCCCTTCGATCTTTTCCGCCTCGCTCACATCGATGCGTTTCACCACGCCGTTTGCAATGGTTGAATGCAGTATCCGCGCCACGAGGGCATTCTTGTCGCAGATATCATCGGTATAGCGGGCACGCCCGGTCACTTTATCGAAGGCGTCTACGCGCTTTACACTTTTGCCTACGATCTCGCCCATGCGAATTCCTCCTTTTCCCGGCACGAAGCCGTATGTCCTTCAAATCAATAAAACTGAAAGTACTGCGCTGTTGTTATTTTCAATATGGAATGAATTCCATCTTCGTCACATCGAAAAGCCCCTCATCCGTCAGGCGGATCTCCGGGATCACCGGCAGCGCCAGGAAGGAAAGGGCGATGAGGGGATCCGTTCGCTCATCCGCGCCGAGGCTCTTGGCGGCGTCAAGCAGGGCCCTCTGCTGCTGCAGCACTTCTTCAACGGGCGCATCCGTCATGAGACCCGCGATGGGCAGCGGCAGCCGCACCAGCACAATGCCGCCGCTTGCAACGGCAAAGCCGCCGCCGGATTCCCGGAGCGCCTCGATGGCAAGCAGCATATCCCGATCGTTGTCGCCCGCCACCACAAGGTTGTGGGAATCGTGGGCCACAGTGGAAGCGATGGCTCCGTTTTTGATGTTGAGCCCGTCCACGATGCCGAGGCCGATATTGCCCGTGGCGTGGTGCCGCTCGATAACCGCCAGCTTGAGAAGTCCGTCCGCGGGGATAAAGGCGCCGCCCTCATCCAGCTTGACCTTTCTTTCGGCGCGCTTTGTGATGAGCTGCTCCGGCACCATTTCAATGACGGGCATGGTCTCCTTCGCCGCAAGGCGCAGCGAATCTGCCGTAATGAGCGGCAGATTCACGCTGTCATAAACCTCCGGCGCAAGGATGGGCTTGGGGAATTCCTCATTGGGGTCGTACACCCTGCCGAAGCGGGTGATGACCTTTTTCACCTTGAATTCCTTGAGATCCTCAAACAGCACCATATCCGCCTTATAGCCGGGAGCGATGGCGCCCACGCCTTTCAGGCCATAGGCCCTTGCGGCGTTGTAGGATGCCATCTTCACCGCTTTTACCGGGGGGATGCCGCACGCTACCGCCAGCCTTGCGTTGCAGTTGATATGGCCTTCCCGGTTGATGGTCTCGATGTGCTTGTCATCGGTGCAGAACATGATGTTTTCCGTGGGCAGGTTTTCCTCGGCAACACGTCTCAAGATCTCATCGATGCCCTTTGCGGCGCTGCCGATGCGGATGAGCACCCGCATGCCGGTACGGAGCTTTTCCTTCACCTCTTCAAAGTTGGAGCACTCATGGTCGGTGGAAGGGCCGGCGATGCGGTAAGCGTTGAGCTCTCTGCCGCTTAAAAGAGGCGCGTGGCCGTCAATGGGCTTGCCGTCGAAAAGGCGCAGCTTGTCAAGCATCTGCTGTGCGCCGCCGATGGTGGAAACGTAATCCATCACCTCGCCGAGGCCAAGGATGCGGCTTTTGCGCAAAAACGGCTCCATATCCTCCGCAAAGAGAGTGGCGCCGCTGTGCTCAAAGGGCGTTGCCGGCACGCAGGAGGGCATCATGAACAGCACCCGGAGCGGCAGCGCATCTGTGTATTTGTACATGGCGCGCACACCTGCGGTACCCGCCACGTTGGCGATCTCGTGAGGATCGGCGATGATGGTGGTAGTGCCGTGGGGCATGATCACCTTCATAAAGGAAGGGGGCGTCACCATGGAGGATTCGATATGCACATGGGCATCGATAAAGCCGGGCGTCAGGAAGGCGCCGCCGGCATCTATTTCGTTTTCACAGCTGTATTCACCCACACCGATAACGGTATCTTCACAGATCGCCACATCCGCATGGATGATCTCTTCCGTAAACACGTTCACTACGTTTGCGTTTTTGATCACGAGGGTGGCTTCGCCCTTGAGCGCCGCCCGGATCAGATCCTGTTGCCTCAATATCCGCTCCTCCTTTTTCGGTTTTTTTGTCGCTTTTGAAGGCAGCTCTCGCCGCCCCCGAAAATATGTGGTTTTCGAAATAAAGTCCTTTTGTTAAGTGCCGTCAAAGTGTGTTCAGAGAAGTAAAATACAAAAAGTTTTTGCAGACAATAATTTCTGTTTGATGCAGTATACCATAATTATATGCGTTAAGCAAGGGAAACAGGCTTGCAAAATGCGTTTTTTTGCGTTATTCTTTTTTTATAATTCACCACACAAGCTCATATAATCCTGCGGATGCATCATGCAGGGCGCAGGAGTTTCTACGGGCCTCCCTATGGCCTGCTATGAGCGCCATGGCCGCCTTTTGCTGCGGCGCAGGGCGCTTTTGTTGTTTTCTCTGTTTTTCATTTCTGCGATCAAAAAGGGAGGCGGTCTCAATGGATATTCTCATTCAAAACGGCACAGTGGTCAACCATTCCGGGCGCAGACAGGCGGATGTGCTCATATCCGGCGGCCGCATCAAAGCGGTGGAGGAACACATCGATGCCGCAGGCGCAAAGGTCATCGATGCCGCAGGCTGCTTCGTATTCCCCGGCATGATCGATACCCACACCCATTTCGATCTTGACACCGGCAGCGCCGTCACCGCGGATGATTTCGTCACCGGCACAAAGGCGGCCCTTCTCGGCGGCACCACCACGATCCTTGATTTCGCCACCCAGGAGCGTGACGGCAGTTTAAAGGATGCCCTCCGCACATGGCACGAAAAAGCGAAGGGCGCAAGCTGCAACTACGGCTTCCACATGGCCATCGCCCGCTGGGATGCGGAAACGGAAGCGGAGCTTCCCGATATGACGGCGGCAGGCGTCACTTCCTATAAACTTTACATGGTCTACGATGCCCTTAAGGTGGATGACGGGGCCATCTACGCGGCCCTTCGCGCCGCAACAAAAGAAGGCGCGCTCATCGGCGTGCACTGTGAAAACTGGGATGTGCTCCGCAGGCGCATCGGCGAGGTGCAGGCCTCGGGCATCACCGGGCCGGAGGGCCACCCCCTCTCCCGCCCCGCCGCGGTGGAAGCGGAGGCCGTTGGAAGGCTCATGCGCATCGCGGAGCTGGCGGAGGCACCTGTGTATGTGGTGCACCTTTCCACAAGGGAAGGGCTTATAGAAGCCCGCCGGGCAAAGGAAAGAGGGCAGAAAGTATTCCTTGAAACATGCCCCCAGTATCTTGTGCTGACGGATGAAGCATACAAGGCTGCGGACGGGGAAAAATACGTGATGTCGCCGCCCCTTCGCAAGGCAGAGGATCAATCCGCCCTGTGGGAAGC
Organism: Clostridiales bacterium; assembly: GCA_015056105.1. Taxonomy (GTDB): domain Bacteria; phylum Bacillota; class Clostridia; order Christensenellales; family CAG-138; genus UBA1685. The sequence continues at coordinate 34,072 of SVGX01000005.1, forward strand.
CCTTGCAGGCGGCGAGATCGACTTCATCGGCACGGATCACTGTTCCTTCACCATGGCGCAGAAGAAGGAATTCCGCAGCGATTTCCGGAAGGTCCCAAACGGCGGCGCCGGCGTGCAGCACCGGCTGCAGCTTCTTTACACCTACGGTGTAGAAAAAGGACATATCACTTTGGAACAGCTGACAGAGCTTCTTTCCCACGGTGCGGCAAAGCATTTCGGCATCGATGACAGAGGCAGCATCGCCCCCGATATGGCGGCGGATCTTGTCGTTTACGATCCTGCGGCCGAAAGCATCATCACCGATACGAACACCGCCCACAACACGGATAACTCCCCCTTTGCGGGGCTTGCGGTAAAAGGCGCAGCAAGGCATGTGATCTTAAACGGCGAACACGCGGTGGAAAACGGCAAACTCATCCTTTCGGGCAGCGGCAGGTATGTACACCGCGGGCCCTCGGGGTGCGAAAATTGAAGCTGGGCTGTGTGCTGATGGCGGCGGGCGCCTCCGTCCGCTTCGGCGAAGAAAACAAGCTCCTTGTTCCTTTCCGCGGCGAACCCCTTTACCGCCGTGCCTTTTCCGCCATCCCAAGGGATTTGTTTCATGCTGTGGCTGCCGTTTCCCATTATGAAGAGATCCTTGCAGCGGCGAGGGAAGAAGGCTTCCTTCCTGTCTATAATCCCGCCCCGGAAGATGGCGTGAGCCTGACGGTCTCCCTTGGGCTCCGCGCGCTTTCCGATGCGGATGCCGCCATGTTCCTTGTGGCAGATCAGCCCCTTTTATCAAAAAAAACTGTGGAGGAGCTCATCGCCTTTTTCCTTGAAGCCCCCGCATACATCGCCGCCCCTGCCTTCGGCGGCAAACGCGGCAACCCTGTCATTTTTCCGAAGGCATATTTTTCAGAGCTTCTCGCCCTTCGGGGCGACCGGGGCGGCAGCGCCGTGATCAAAGCACATCCCGATGCGCTGCGGCTTTATCCCCTTCGGGATGAACGGGAACGTTTCGATGTGGATACCGCCGAAGCCTTTTCCGACCTTTCAAAATCGACCGAGAACGGAGGAAACACACCATGAAATTCGTACACATTTATAAAGGCACCATCGTCCACGCGCCAAAGCTTGGGGAATTCGAATGCCATGAAAACGCCTATCTTGTCACCGAAAACGGCATGATCGCCGGCATTTTCGATACGCTGCCGCAAAAATATGCGGGGCTTTGGGTAGAAGATCTCGAAGGGAAGATCATCATCCCCTCCTTTACGGATCTGCACGTACATGCGCCCCAGTATATCATGATGGGCATGGGCTTTGACCTGCCCCTTCTTGAGTGGCTCAACACCTATACGTTTAAGGAAGAGTCCCGCTACCGGGATCCTGAATTTGCCCGCAGGGTCTATAACCGCCTTGCCCATGAGCTGATCCGCCGGGGCACCACAAGGGTGGTCATGTTCTCAAGCCTGCACAGGGAGGCCACCCATGTGCTGATGGAAGAGCTGGAGCGTGCCGGCATCACCGGCTATGTGGGCAAGGTGAACATGGACCGCAACAGCCCGGATTACCTTTGCGAGACCACGGAGGAATCCCTCAGCGAGACCCGCCGCTGGCTGGAAGAGTGCAGGGGCCGCTATCAGTACATCAAGCCGATCATCACGCCCCGCTTCACCCCTTCCTGCACAGATGAACTGATGGCAGGGCTCGGCAGGCTGGCAGAGGAATACGACATTCCCGTGCAGAGCCACCTGAGCGAAAACGATGCGGAGATCGCCTGGGTGAAGGAGCTGCATCCGGATACGGAACGCTACTATGAATCCTATGAAAAGTTCGGCATGTGGAAGAAGGGCACCGTGATGGCACACTGCGTCCACAGCGATGAGGTGGAGCGCAAAGCCATGCTGGATGCGGGCGTTTGGGTCGCCCACAGCCCGGATTCCAATACCAACATCTATTCCGGCATCGCCCCCGTCAGAAAGATGCTCAATGAGGGGCTGAAGGTAGCTCTTGCTTCCGATGTGGCGGGCGGCGCAAAGCTTTCCATCTTCCACGCTGCGGGCGAAGCCATCCGCGCATCAAAGCTGCGCTATTACTACAGCGGCAAGAAGGAAGAGGAAGCTTATCTGACCGTGCCGGAAGCCTTCTACCTTGCAACCAGCGCAGGCGCGGAATATTTCGGCGCCGGCCCCGGCTTCAAAGAAGGCGATGCGCTGCACGCCATCATCCTTGATGACAGCATCCTGCCCCCTTCCCGGGATCTGACGCCTGCGGAAAGGATCGAACGGCTTCTTTATGCGGACGATGACCGCACCATCGCGGGCGTGGTGAGCGAGGGCCGCCGCATCATCTAACGTGAAAAATAACGGTAAAACCGCCCTGCCTGTTCGATATGATGCTTGACAAACTCTCCCGGTGTACGCTATAATGTAAAAGCTGCATCGGGAGAGATGTCCGAGTGGTTTATGGAGCCGGTCTTGAAAACCGGTGATGCTGCAAGGCACCGGGGGTTCGAATCCCTCTCTCTCCGCCAACGCTTGACTTCGGCATCCCGAACAACTTTATACTGTGGAGAAGTACCCAAGTGGCTGTAAGGGGCTCCCCTGCTAAGGGAGTAGGCTGGGGTGACTGGCGCGAGGGTTCAAATCCCTCCTTCTCCGCCACACAAAAAGGATACCATTCGGTATCCTTTTTGTGTGGCTTCGTTCAGAGGGATTTGAAGGGCGGAAGAGAAAAAGCAGCAGTGTTGCTTTTTCCCGCCCCGGGTTTTGCGTCACAGGCCGCCGCATGCAGCGCGGAGCGCAAATAAGGCGTTGCCGATGCGCAAAACAAATCCCTCCTTCTCCTCGTCGTCGCGGACGGTATCCTTTTTGTGTGTCTTCGTTCAGAGGGATTTGAAGCCGCGTCCGAGCGTATGCGAGGAAAAAACGCTGCAGTGCAGCGTTTTTAGCGGCCGGCTTCGGCGAATAAGCCCAAGCGCGCAGCGCGGAGCGCAAGCACGCATGGCTGATATGAGCCGAAGAAATCCCTCCTGTTTCGTGTCTCTAAAGGATTTTCACCCTCCTGCCCTCTTGCTGGCAAGAGGGACTGAGCCGAGCGCGCCCGGTGGGCGATGCAGCGAGGCGGATGAGGTGACTGCTTCGGTTTTTGCTGTCACCGTAGGGGAGGCCATTGGCCGCCCGTAGCGGATGCAACGGAAATATACGGCACGGCGGAAATATGCGGGCGGCCAATGGCCGCCCCTACTACAAGGGTTTTGTTTTATAAACGGATTGGGTATTTCTGCCGCAGCCGATTCCGCAGCCAACTATCACAACCCCTCCGGTTTTGCTGCGCTGCACAAATATGATCCCCCTTGCGAAAGGGGGATTCTGCAAAGGCAGCATCTTCCGCATCCATCCTTTCCACCTCATCAGTCAGCTTACTTCGCTGCGCTGACAGCTTCCCCTCAAGGGGAAGCCTTTTGGAATCCGCTCCTTTTCACCCTCTCTGTGTCGCTGCGCTCCACAGCCAGCTTCCCCCTCAAGGGGAAGTCATGAGTATCGTGTCCCGTCCCGTTCATCATCAAATTTCTTTATAAACAAGGACCGGCGGAATTTCCGCAGGCCCTGCTTTTTTATTATTATGATTCGTTATCCAGTTTCTTTTCCTTGTCCGTCAGGCCGATCAGATAATCTGCAGAAATATTATAGAACTTGCACAATGTTGCCAAATCATCTATTCCCATTTTTATCCTGCCGGTTTCAATATGATTGTAACCCTGCTGGCTTTTATTGATCAGGTTTCCAACCTCCTCCTGGGTTAAATTTCGTTCTTCTCGAACATGGCGTAGTCTATCCCAGTAATTCATCCCTTTTTCCTCCTGAACAACATGGATGAATTATACCGCACTCAGAATCCGAGTATTTACTTTTACTCCAAATTGGAGTATTATATTGTTAAAATACTCCAATTTGGAGTTTTTATATTCCTATCCCACTCACCAAGGAGGCCAACCATGCAGCAGGTATGCAAAAACTGCCGTTATTTCATGCAGCACTATACACTTGCCGAAAGAAAGCTCTTCCGCGTATACTGCGGCCATTGCGTTCACATCAAGCCGCGCCATAAACGGCCGGATACGAAAGTCTGCGAAAACTTCGCCCCCGGGGAGAAGGATACGGACGCCTTTGTGACGGAAGAATATCTGACAAAGGCGCTGCTTCAGCGGCTTCTTTCCATGCCGCTGCTGCCGGATATCCCAGATCTTCCCGTGGATGGGCAGCCGGGCACATAAGCGGCACAGCCGTCTTTCCCTTCCGCCGCCTTTCTGCTATAATAAAAGCGTAAATTCGAAATGAGGGAGGTACCCCCATGGGCAGAATGAACCTGCTTTCCAAAGTTCACAACGTTTCCAATAACCAGGTGGAAGGCTATTGCATTATAAAAAGCGTACAGCAGAAAAGCAACGTAAAAGGCGCAAGCTACCTTGATTTTGTCCTTGGCGATGCGGGCGGCGAATGCGTGGCAAAGCTTTGGGATTATGCCCCGGAACAGCACGGCATCTATGAAGCGGATACTGTGATCAAGGTGCGCGCCACCATCAATATGTGGAAGGAAGAGGAACAGCTTAAGATAGACCGCATCCGCAATGTCCGTTCCGATGAGGATGTGGATATGGCGGAGCTTGTGCCTTGCGCACCCTATCAGCCGGAGGAGATGTTCCGCATGCTTTACGACTGTGCGGAAAATTTCAAAGACGGTGACCTTCGCATGCTGACCCAGTATATCCTTCGGGAAAACAAGGAGGCGATCCTCCGCTACCCGGCGGCGCTCAAGCTGCACCACGCCATGCGCGGCGGCCTTCTTTACCACACCACCACCATGCTCAAGGCGGCAAAGGCCCTTTGCGGCGTGTACAAATCCCTGTATCCAGCCCTTTCCGAGGAATTGGTCTACGCAGGCATCATCCTTCACGATGTGGCAAAGACCCAGGAGCTCACCGTGGGCAATCTTGGCCTTGCCAGCGCCTACAGCGGCAAGGGTCAGCTTCTCGGCCATATCAATATGGGGATGGCCATGGTGGAACGCGCTGCGGCGGAGCTGATGACGAATGAGGAGACCACGACGCTCCTGCAGCACATGCTGCTTGCCCACCACGGCCAGCCGGAATTCGGCTCTCCCCGCCCGCCCATGTTCCCGGAGGCGGAGCTCGTCAGCCAGATCGACGTGCTGGATTCCAAGCTCTTTGAGATGTATGACGCCCTCGCATCGGTGCCGGTGGGCGGCTTCTCCGAGCGCCAGTGGGCCCTTGACAACCGCCAGCTTTACAAGCACGGCCACGAATAATATCAGAATAAATTCATCAATTTTTAATCTTCGCCGCCTTGTATAAGGCGGCGAAGTGTTTTACCATACAAGCATGAACACAGCAACAGCAAAACAGCGAAAAAAGAAACGAAAATTGAACGCAAGGGGCAGGCGCATCCTGCGCATTGCGGCGGCGGTGCTGCTTTTGATCGGCATCGCATGCGCCGCCGTGGGCGTGGATAAGCTCATCAAGGCCCGCAATTATATCCCCCTTTCGGCGGCGGAGATCGAAGCCGCCCTTGCGCGGGGCCGGGAAGCGGAAACCGATGAAAAACGCCTTGCGGCTGCAGAAGCCGCCATCACCCTTGTGGGGAAAGTGCACTATTTCTGGGGTGGAAAAAGCGGCGCAGTGGGGTTTGATAGCGATTGGGGCCAAATGAAAAAGGTTGCCGGGGAGGGAAGTCCTTCAACCGGCACCGTGAAGCCTTACGGCCTTGACTGCTCCGGCTTCGTGGCATGGTGCTTCGTGCAGCAGGGGCTCACCCTGAAAGAAGCGGAAGAAACGATCGGCCTTGGCACTTGGACCCAGTGGGACAGGACGGACAGGATCCGTTGGAAGGACATCCGCGTGGGGGATTTCGTATTTCAGAATGAGTATCCCACCGATGACGGCAACCACATCGGCATCTGCATCGGCTTCGATGCAAAAGGCAGGCCCATGTTTGCCCACTGTGCATCGGGCTTTGACAACGTGGTGGTCACCGGCGCCGGGGATGTGTTCCGCTACGCCCGGCGTCCCCACTATTATGAAAGCGAAGGAGAATGAATATGAAACGCATCCTGAAATATACGGCGCTCTTCCTTGCCCTTGCGGCGGTGCTTGCCCTTGCATCGGGCTGCATCCGTATCAGCATCGGCTCCCCCACGGTGAAGCTCGGCGGCGCGATGAAAACGCTCAGCGAGTCCGTCACCGTCGGCAAAGGCTGCCGGGTGGAACTTGACAACATGAGCTTCCTTGAGGATGGCGGCGTTTCCATCCGCATCCTTTACGGCGAAAACGCCGGCGTCACAGGCAGCGTACCGGAGGATATCTTCGATCACGGTTTCAAGATCACCGCGGATAACGGCGTGCTTCGCATCGCACCGAGAAAGCATCTTTCCATCCATGCGGAGCGTTTCGAGCTGACCGTTACCGCCCCCTTCGATGAGATCGTCCTTTCGGGCGGCTACCCCATCGCCATCGATGCGGCGGGCGCAGAGTCGCTCTCCCTTGAAGTAAACGGCGCAGCCTCCGGTACGGTGGAAAACCTTGCGGTGCGCGAGCTTGAAGCGGAATTCTCCGGTGCCGGCGCCTTTGCTTTTACAGGTACTGCCGCGGAGGTAGAATTCACCGTGAACGGCGCCGGGGATATCGACGCCGCCCCCCTCACCGCAAAGCGGCTTGAAGCCGCCATCAACGGCGCAGGCGATATGGTGATCTCCGTTACCGACAGCCTTGAAGCGAAGATCGCCGGCGTGGGCAGCATCGAATACTACGGCGACCCCAGCGTGTCCCAGCAGATCGGCGGCATCGGCACCGTCACCCAGCGCAGCGCAGCGCTGCCGGGGGAGTAAACGGAAACAGTGAAACAGACAAACGGCCCGCACCGGAAGGTGCGGGCCGTTTTACATTTACTTTTTACACATTGAACCGGAACAGCACGATGTCGCCGTCCTGCACCACGTATTCCTTGCCTTCGGAGCGGATGAGACCTTTTTCCTTGCAGGCCTGCATGGTGCCGTGCTCCATAAGGGTATCGTAGGCCACGATCTCCGCGCGGATGAAGCCGCGCTCGAAATCCGTATGGATCTTGCCGGCAGCCTGGGGCGCCTTGGTGCCCCGCTCGATGGTCCATGCGCGGACTTCCTTCGGGCCGGCGGTCAGGTAGCTGATGAGGCCGAGGAGGCGGTAGCAGGTCTTGACGAGTTTATCAAGGCCGCTCTCACCAATGCCCAGTTCCTCAATGAAGGCGGCTTTTTCCTCGCTGGAAAGCTCCGCGATCTCCTCTTCCACCTTGGCGCAGACGGTGAGCGCTTCCGCACCCTCCGCCTTGGCGGCGGCGTACAGCTTGTCCACAAGGGGATTCTCCATGCCGATCTCGTCTTCCGCGATGTTGGCAACGTAGATGACAGGCTTCGTGGTCAAAAGGAACATGGCCTTCACGGCGGCCTTTTCATCATCGGTCAGCTCCATGGTGCGCACGGGTTTGCCGCTTTCAAGGTGCGCCTTGATGCGCTCGCAGAGGGCCGCTTCCGCCATGAACACCTTGTCGCCGCCCTTGCTGTTCTTGCGGGCGCGCTCGCCGCGGCGCTCCACGGTGTCGATATCCGCAAAGACGAGTTCGAGATTGATGGTCTCCATATCGCGGACGGGGTCCACGCTGCCATCCACATGGACGATGTTTTCATCCTCAAAGCAGCGTACCACATGCACGATGGCGTCCACCTCGCGGATGTGAGAAAGGAACTTGTTGCCAAGGCCCTCGCCCTTATACGCGCCGCGCACAAGGCCGGCGATATCCACGAATTCGATGGTGGTGGGGGTCAGCTTTTCCGGGTTGTGCATCTTGGCGAGCACATCGAGCCGCTCATCCGGCACGGGGACGATGCCCACGTTGGGTTCGATGGTGCAGAAGGGGTAGTTGGCGGCCTGTGCGCCCGCCTGGGTGATCGCGTTGAAAAGGGTGCTTTTGCCCACGTTGGGCAGGCCGACGACGCCGAGTTTCATATATCTTCGATCTCCTTAAAAGAGCATAATTTAACAAATACATGATACCATAAAGGCAAGTTGGTCTCAAGGAAAAAGTTATGCCCCCGGGAACGGTTCCCGGGGGCATGCTGTGTTTTGTGCGTTTATAACGGGTTATCGTTTATCCTTCGGCCTGCGGCAAAAGTGCGGCGCGCTGAGCGCAGCGGCGATCAGCGCAGCGGCACCAAGCAGCCAAAGGGGGAAGGAGGCGGCGTGATCGCCTGTGCCCGGGGGCGCCATGGGCGCAGGCGTCTGCAGCGGTGTGACATCCGGCGTGGAGGACGGTGTCGGCATCGGTGTGGAAGAGGGCGTCGGCATCGGTGTAGAAGAGGGAGTCGGTGTCGGTGTAGAAGAGGGCGTCGGTGTCGGCGTGGAAGAGGGCGTCGGCAGCGGCACCGCCGGTGCAATGTGCAGCCTGCCGTTGTTGCCAAGGGTGGCACCCACCACGAAAACATGATCCGGATCGTTCACGTTGTGGCCTTCAATATCCACATAGGGCAAGTTCCGGTAAGCAAGGGTTTCGGTGGTGTTTTCCGTTTTTGCAAGGGTATAGTTGGAAAAATCAAGGTGGACGGTATCTGCGGGGAAATACCAGACACCCTCCGCATTCTGCTTCAGCGCCGGGATGTTATCCTCCGTCAGCACGGCTTTGCTGTATACCGTTTCCCGCATCAGGGCATTGCCGTTCTTTTTGTAAACGACTGCACCCTTATAAAGCGTATCCTCCGTATCCGGGCGTTCGCCGGTGTAAGGCACGGTTCCCGCATCGTCCGCAAAGAGAAGCGTATTCTCCCTGTAATAGTAGCGGCCGTTTTCGTGGGAGGGGAAGAAATAGGAGTAGGCGTTTTTCTTGTTGTATCCCACGCTGCCGTCCTGCTCATAGCGGTTGGCATAGAAATTCACCGTGCCGTCCGCATTGGTGTTAGCGGCAAGGTATTCTTCGCTGACGGTCTCCTGCAGCGTATCCGCCGTGACGGCAGGATCAAGGCCTACCTCGTATACAAGGCGGATGGGGTTTTCCGCGCCGGTGACGGCAAGCTCTTCCGGCATGCCCCCGTCGTCAAGATGTACATCATAGCTGACGGTGGGGATCAGCGCGGCAGGAATGGCAAAGACCACATCCTGGTGGCCGGTGCTGATCTCCTCACGCACCTGCACGGTGGCATACAGCAGGTCCGTATCCATCACAAAGTTTTCAACGTTTACATGGGCAAGGTAGCCGTAAGAGCGGATCCTGTAAGCCGCGTTTGCCGGATCGGCGGTAACGCCCTCATCCCAGAAGCCGATGTATTTGCCGTCCGCATCTGCATACCAGCCGATGTAGTTGGAATATTCCGTGCTGCTGGTGTAGCTGAGCTGCCCGCTGCTTTCGGCAGCGGCCACAAGCGCCTTTGCGGTATCCGCATCGCTGATGCCAAGGCGTGCCTGCACGGCTTTCAGCATCGCCTCGCCCTTTGCGGTCAGCTGATCCGGGAAACCCAGTTCACCGCTGCCGCCGCCGAAGTTTTTGGCAAGGCGCGCGCCGGTATGGATCTCGCCGTGGATCTCAATGCCCTTGATCTCCTTTACCTGCATGTATTCGCCCACCTGATCGAGAAGGGCGATGTTCCCCTCAAGGTTATGGTCGCCTCCCTCCACAAGGGTGGGATAATAGCGGCTCTGCAGGCTGATTTTTGATACAACGTCGGTGAAGGTATCCGCAAGGTCAGAAGCATCCTCTGCGGTAAAATGCTGATCCACATACAGTCGTTGGTTCGCCGATGAAGGGAAGCTTATGCCGTTGACAGTGGTACGCTTTACGGTGCAGGTGCCCGAAACGGAGGGATAGTTGTAATCTGATTCGCTGCCGGAATAAGTTTTATAGGAAAGGGTAACGCCGGCAGGATCGCTGATGAGGGTATCCCAATAACCGTTGATGATGCTGTTGTTCTGGTTGGCGGGGTCCATCACATCATAGCTGATGCTGGTGCCAAGGCTCAGCGTGTAGAAAAGGGGCGTGGTCTCATCTCCGTAAAGTACATCCGCTACGGCCTTGGCATAGGCAGCCGTCAGCTGGGTCAGGAAATCCGTTTCGTTGGGGTCCCGGTTGGCCACACGGTTGTTGCCCATAATGGCATCGGTTTTGTCCCGGTTGGCAAAATCGTTTGTGGCGGCAGTGGGTTCGCCGTCGGACATAAAGACGAACACGGGGGTGCGGTCCTTGTCGCCGCTGCCGGGGGCTGCGGCGACAAACTGGTTGAGGGCGTCAAGAATACCAAGCTGAGCATAGGTGCCCGCAACGGAAGCAAGCTCCAGCTTTGTTTCTGCAACGGCGGTACCCCTCTCGGTGGTAACGCCGCTGTTCACCTGCACGGATACCATTTTGTTTGACTGTGTGGTATAGGTCAAATACTTACCTTCATTCTCCTTGTAGCGGTCGAGAGGCAAAAGCACCATGCTGTGGTCTTTGGTGGCCTGTGTCGTCACCGTGGGGCCGCCGTAATAAATGCATACACCCACCCGGTTCAGCGGATTCAGCGTCTGCAGCTTTGTGATGCTGTCGTTCACGGCGCGCAGCATGGTGGGAACCGTTACGGTGTTGTTGCCGCTGTACATGGAGCTGGAAAGATCCAGGATCAGCATGGTATCGGTTGGGGAATAGGCTTCGCCCGTAACGGATTCATTGGAGGCGATGGCCGAAAGGGCCACAAGAAAGCTGTCGTTCCCATCCCCCATGCTGACATCGGAAAAAGCGGAAGCATCGGTATAAACGGATTTATCCGTCCAAATGCCGCCGGCAAACTCCGTGGTCATCTTATCAGGGCCAAAATAGTCCTTCCAGGTATCTTTGCTGTCAGGATCCGCAACGCGGGTATCCTCCGCCAGCGCATAAGCTGTTTCCAGCGTTTTGCCAAAGGGGAGGCCCGTCACGGAAAGCGCAAGGATGACAAAAAAGGCAATGCCCCTCAGCGCCGTTTTCCTGCGGGAAGCTGTTTTCTTTGTGTTATGCATAAGGTCACCTCACTCTATTCAAATCTTTAAACTTTTGTTCAAACGTATCCTTGCATCCGATTCTTTTTTACATTATGATGCCGCTTTTGTTTTATTATATCCCTGTTGTGTTTCCGATGCAAGCCGTACGCCTCTCCCTTTTATGCCGCGCGGATCAAAGCCCGTTTTCCATGTAAGCCGCCCTTGTCAAACGGCAGTGAAAAAGCTATACTAAAGGGTACAATCTTATTTCTCTGTTACCTATCGATATGGCGGCAGCACCGGAGGGATGTATGCACCGGCGCACAGCGGAATACGCAAAACAGCATGGGCTTTTTGAAGCGGGATCGACCGTCGTCGCGGGCGTAAGCGGCGGCGCGGATTCGGTCGCGCTTTTGTATATCCTCAAAAGCCTTGAAAGCGATCTTTCCATCCGCGTATGCGCTGCCCATTTCAACCACCGCATCCGGGGCGAAAGCGCGGACAGGGATGAAAACTTTGTCCGGGAGCTGTGCAAAAGGCTTGCCGTGCCCCTTCTTTGCGGCGGCGCGGATGTGCCACAAGCCGCAAGGGAAGAGGGCAAAACACTGGAACAGGCTGCCAGGGATCTTCGCTATACTTTTTTGGAAGAAGCGCGGCAGCATTTCGGCGCGGATTCCGTCGCCGTGGCGCACCATATGGATGACCAGGCGGAAACGGTGCTGATGCACCTTGTCCGCGGCGCGGGCCTTACGGGGCTTTGCGGGATGCAGCCGAAGCGGGACAGGATCGTAAGGCCGCTGCTGTTTGCCCGAAGGGATGAAATAGAGGCATACCTTGCGCAGCGCAGCATCCCCTGCAGAACGGATGAGACCAATCTGCAAAGGGAAGGCGCGCGAAACCGTATCCGCCTTGATGTGATGCCCTACCTTTCCGCTCACCTCAATGAAAACGCAGCGGAAAACATTGCACGCGCCGCGCTGCTGCTTGCGGAGGACGAAGGATACCTTGCGCAGGAAGCGCAGCGGGCTCTCCTTGCCGCAAAACGGGATGAGAACGCTTACGACAGGCAGGCGCTCCTTGCTTTGGCACCGCCCATCCGTTCCCGATCGCTCAGGATCGCCCTTGCCCTTGCGGGGGCGGAAAAGGATGTGGAGAAAAAGCATATCGAGGCGGTGACATCGCTGCTTGCGGCGGAAACGGGGGCTTCCCTCGACCTTCCCGCCGTGCGGGCGGAAACGGAATATGCGCGGATCCGATTTGTTCCCGCCTGTACGGAAAAAACAGCCGCCGCCTATGAAACGCCGCTGAACCTTTGCGGGGAAACAAGGACACCCCTGGGCAGCTTTTTTGCGGAGGAGACCGACCCGAAGGAGTTTGCGCCGGATGGCTTCACCGCCAATTTCGACAGGGACAAGCTGCCCGGCGGCCTTACCGTGCGCACGCGGCGGCCGGGGGACAGGTTTTTTCCCTTGAACGGGCCCGGGCGGCGCAAGCTGAAGGAATATCTGATCGACAAAAAAGTCCCCCGAAGGGAGCGGGATGTGCCGCTGATCGCGGCGGGGGAGGAAGTGCTCTTCCTGCCGGGATTTACGGCAGCGGAAACGGTGAAGGTGGATGGGGAAACGAAACGCATCCTCCGGGTGCGCTATATCCCGAATGAACAGAACCGATCTGCAAATATGCGATCATATATACATATCATCAATCAGGGGGAATGATTATGGCAGAAAAGACCGATATGAACAAAGATGTCAGCAAGATCCTTGTGAGCGAGGAAGAGATCCATGCCCGCGTAAAGGAGATGGGCAAACAGCTTTCCGAAGAGTACGAAGGCAAGAATGTGGTGCTCGTGTGCATCCTTCGGGGCGCGGTGCATTTCTTCTCCGACCTTGCCCGCGCGATGACCTGCCATATGGAGATGGATTTCATGTCCATTTCAAGCTACGGCAACGGCAGAAAGACCTCCGGCATCGTGCGGATCGCCAAGGATGTGGATACCAACATCACGGGGCGGCACGTGCTCATCGTGGAGGATATTATGGACAGCGGCCTGACTCTCAATTATCTGACCAAGCTTCTCAGGGAACGGCAGCCCGCATCCCTCAAGATCGCATGCCTGCTCGACAAGCCTTCCCGCCGGGAATGCGATATCACGCCGGATTACTGCGGTTTTGTGATCCCCAACGAATTCGTACTGGGTTACGGCCTTGATTATGACGGCTATTACCGCAACCTGCCCTATGTGGGTGTGTTCAAACAGGAATAAACGCCTTACAAGGAAAAAGAGCTTTCCGGCGGGGAAGCTCTTTTTGTATCAGGAAAACCGCCTGCCGGCTGATGCCGGCAGGCGGTTTTCCTACAGCGTTTTTTCCACGAAAACGGTGTGTTCGTTTCGCCAAAGCTCACGGAAGCCTTCCCGGAGGAAGAGGGAAAGGGAAGAGTTATCGGCGGCGATATCATCCGCCAGTTTTTCGATGCCCCGCTCCTTTGCGGCTTCGCAAAGCAGGCGGAGGGCTAAAGTGCCGTACCCTTTGCCGCGGTGGCGCGCCTCCACAATGATGCTTACGATGTGGGCATGACAGGCTTCATCATAGCGCCATGCGGCTTCGCCCACGAACAGACGGCGGTCGGCATCATAAAGATAGCGGTAAAAGCGAAGGGACGCCGGGGCATTGAGCCATTTTTCATACCATGGCGCCCATGCTTCCCGGGGGAAAGGGACGGTGCCGCCCCATTTTGCGTTATAAGCCATGGTCGCTTCATCGCCGATGAGGGCGGCGCGGAAGGAAAGCTCTTCGAGGGAAGGGCGGTAAAGGGTGAGCATCATACATTCCTCTTTTTTACTCGTTCAGGCGGATGGGAACGCCCTCCGCTTTCGGGGCGGTGAAATCCCGAAGGGCGGCGGTCAGGTTTTCCTTCTGCGCGGCGGTGAGAAGGCGCCTCAGATAATCAAGTCCCGACACGCCCACAAGCTCAAAGAGCATGGCGGTAACTTTGCCGAGTTCCGGCAGCTCATCGAAGATGACGGTGATGCCCGTTTCCCGGATCCGGAAACGCAGGATGCGGGCGTTGGGCGTTTCGGTGAGGGAAAGGAGCACCGTAAGGGAAAAGCCGTCTTC